>NZ_JAUYQU010000283.1 GCF_030697065.1 Bradyrhizobium sp. | reverse complement strand
TGCAGGGAGTCCCGGACTCGCGAATTCGAATCGGGTTCGTGGTACGAACCTGGTTCGCGGCGCCGTCATTGCGACGGATCGACCGCCGCCGCGGAAGCGGCGGCATATGGCCGTTCGGTGTTCGAACGTCGATAGCGCCGGCGGCGGGCAGCGTCGCCTGCGGCACGCTTGCCGTCATTGCAGCCTTGCGCCCGAATTCCCGACGATTACGGCCCGGCATCAGACACCAACCGAGAAGGCGCACCATTGCTCGACGCCCCCAGGACCACTGAAAAGACCTACGCCGACGGCAAGATCCTGCAGAGCGTGACCGAAGGCGTCGGCATCGTCACCTTCAACAACCCGGCAAAGCGCAACGCCATGTCGCTCGACATGTGGGAAGGGCTTGGCCACGCATTGGTCGAACTGCGTGACGATCCCGACGTGCGCGTCGTGATCATGGTCGGCGCCGGCGACAAGGCTTTTGTGTCCGGCGCCGACATCAGCCAGTTCGAAGAAACCCGCCACAACGCCGAGGCCTCCGAAGAATATTCGAGAAAGAGCGCCGCGCAGCGCGCGCTGCTGGCGGACTATCCGAAACCGACCATCGCCTGCATTCGCGGTTTTTGCCTCGGCGGCGGCATGCAAGTCGCCATGCTGGCCGACATCCGCATCGCCTCCGAGACCAGCCAGTTCGGCATTCCTGCCGCCCGGCTCGGCATCGCCTATGGCTATGAAGGCCTGAAGCACCTGGTGTCGCTGGTCGGGCCGTCCTGGGCGCGGCTGCTGATGTACACCGGCATGCGGATCGATTCAGCCGAGGCGGTACGGATCGGCTTGGTCGACCGCGTGGTGCCCGATGCCGAACTCCGGGACGCGACCATGGAGATCGCCCGCACCATCTCCGGCAACGCGCCGCTCGCCATTCAGGCCGCCAAGATCACCATCGCGCAGGTGTTGAAGGACGAGAGCAACCGCGACATGGACGCGATCAGGGACATCGGCACCGCCTGCATGGATTCGGAGGATTTTCGCGAGGGCCGGCAGGCGTTCATGGAAAAGAGAAAGCCGCAGTTCAGGGGCAGGTAATTCGAGTCCGATCGCCGCGCACAACACTTTCGTCGTCCCTGCGAACGCAGGGACCCATACGCCGCGGCTTCCCGGTTGTATACCGGTGTCATACACCTTCTGCGACAATGACCGTCGGTGGTTTTGGGTCCCTGCGTTCGCAGGGACGACGTTGAGAGATATCGCGCTACGCTCGCCGTCGTCCCTAAAGCGCCGCGATCACCGCCTTCGCGATATCCGCCGTGCCGTTGCTGCCGCCGAATTCCGTCGGCTTGATGCCGTCCGC
>NZ_JAUYQU010000248.1 GCF_030697065.1 Bradyrhizobium sp. | reverse complement strand
GCGGACGGCCATGAGGTCAAGACCATCGAGGGCCTGGCCGCCGACGGCGCGCCGCTGCATCCGATGCAGGAGGCGTTCCGCGAGCACCACGGCCTGCAATGCGGCTTCTGCACCCCCGGCATGATCATGACCGCGGTCGACCTCGTCCACCGCAAGGGCAACGATCTCAGCGATCATACCATCCGCGAAGAGCTCGAAGGCAATCTCTGCCGCTGCACCGGCTATCAGAACATCGTTGTGTCGATCGCCGCCGGCGCCAAGGCGAT
Source organism: Bradyrhizobium sp. (assembly GCF_030697065.1). Lineage (GTDB taxonomy): Bacteria > Pseudomonadota > Alphaproteobacteria > Rhizobiales > Xanthobacteraceae > Bradyrhizobium. Next base: position 21,595 of record NZ_JAUYQU010000248.1, on the reverse strand, counting down.
GGCGAAATCCGACCTCGCGTAAACGAACGTTCGCACGGCGATCAGGAAACTCTCATGTACGAATTCAAATATCATCGTCCCGCGACGGTTCGTCAGGCTGCCAATCTGCTGCTGAAGAACGAGGACGCCAAGGTGATCGCCGGCGGCCACACGCTGCTGCCGGTCATGAAGCAGCGGCTCGCCAGCCCGCCGCATCTGGTCGATCTCAGCCATATCGAGGGGCTCGACGGCATCGAGATGAAGGGCCGCTCGCTGGTGATCGGCGCCACCGCCACCCACAATACGGTCGCGACATCGGCCATCGTCGGCGAGGCGATCCCGGCGCTGGCCGAACTGGCCGGGCTGATCGGCGATCCCGCGGTGCGCCACAAGGGCACCATCGGCGGCTCGCTCGCCAACAACGATCCCACCGCGGATTATCCCGCGGCATGTCTCGCGCTCGGCGCCACCATCGTCACCAACAAGCGGCGGCTGAAGCCGGAAGAATTCTTCCAGGGCCTGTTCACGACCTCGCTGGAGAGCGACGAGATCATCACCAAGGTGATGTTCCCGGTGCCGAAGAAGGCCGCCTACATCAAGTTCCGCAACCAGGCCTCGCGCTACGCGCTGGTCGGGGTGTTCGTCGCCAAGCGCCCGTCGGACGTCCGCGTCGCCGTCACCGGCGCCGGCTCCGAGGGCGTGTTCCGCGTCACCTCGTTCGAGGAGGCCCTGAAGAAGCGTTTCTCGCCCAAGGCGCTCGACGGCATGACGGTGCCGGCGGACGGCCTGAACGGCGACCTGCACGGCAGCGCCGAATACCGCGCCCACCTGATCGCGGTGCTGGCGCGCCGCGCCGTCGAAGCCGCGACCGCCAAAGCCTGACATTGCCAATTCCCTGCGAATTACGACTGGCGTCCTCATGACCGCATCGGCGCTTCCCACCTCCGTCGATGCGATGCTCGAACTGCTGACCTCGCGCGGCTATCTCGCGGAGCGCTCGCTGGCGACGGTGACGTATCTGGCGCTGCGGATGGGCCGGCCGCTGTTCCTCGAAGGCGAGGCCGGCGTCGGCAAGACCGAAATCGCAAAGGTGCTGGCGGCGGCGCTGGGACGCAAGCTGATCCGGCTGCAATGCTATGAAGGCCTCGACGTCGCCTCCGCGGTCTATGAGTGGAACAGCGCTTCGCAGATGATCGCGATCCGGCTCGCCGAAGCCGCCGGGGATACCGACCGCGAGCAGTTATCGTCGGACATTTTCGCCGAGCGCTATCTGATCAAACGGCCGCTGCTGCAGGCGCTGGAGCCCGACGTGGCCGGCCCGAAGGTGCTGCTGATCGACGAACTCGACCGCGCCGACGAAGCGTTCGAGGCGTATCTGCTGGAAATTCTCTCGGACTTCCAGGTCACGATCCCCGAATTCGGCACCATCAAGGCAGCGCAGCCGCCGATCGTGATCATCACCTCGAACCGCACCCGCGAGATTCACGACGCCTTGAAGCGCCGCTGCCTCTATCACTGGGTGGATTATCCCGATGCCGAGCGCGAGCTCGCGATCGTCAAGTCGCGGGTGCCCGGCATATCGGCAAAGCTGTCGCAGCAGGTCGTCCGCTTCGTGCAGGCGCTGCGCGACCAGGATTTCTACAAGTCGCCCGGCGTTGCCGAAACCATCGACTGGGCCACCGCGCTGACCGAGCTCGACGCGCGTTCGCTGACCCCGCAGGTGGTCGGCGACACGCTCGGTGCGCTGCTGAAGTACCAGGACGACATCGCGCGGATGCAGGGCGATACGCTGGCGAAGGTCTTGAAGGAAGCGACGAGCGAGAATTAGGTTACCCGTCAAAGAGGCAATCGCAGTGCGCTCCCTCTCCCGCTCTTGCGGGGGAGGGGGCGCACCGCCGCCTGAGTGAGAGAGTCGTAAACCCGAGGCGCCCCATGCCCATCGATCATCTCAATCCCCCGACCGGCCAGATGGCGGACAACGTCGTCGGCTTTGCGCGGGCGTTGCGCGCCGCCGGGATTCCGGTCGGCCCCGGTGCCGTGATCGATGCGCTGAACGCGTTGCAGGTGATCGAGATCGGCAAGCGCGCCGACGTCTTCACCACGCTGGAAGCCATCTTCGTCAAGCGCCACGAGCACGCGCTGATCTTCGCGCAGGCCTTCGACCTGTTCTTCCGCGCCGCCGAGGAGTGGAAGCACATGCTGGATTCGGTGCCGCTGCCGGATCACGCCAAAAAGAAGCCGCCGCCGGCGTCGCGCCGGGTCCAGGAGGCGATGTCGCAGCCGCAGACCACCGAGATGCCGCAGGCCCAGGAGCAGGAACTGCGGCTGTCGGTGTCCGACAAGGAAATCCTGCAGAAGAAGGACTTCGCGCAGATGAGTGCGGCCGAGATCGCGCAGGTCACCCGCGCCATCGCGCAGATGAGGTTGCCGCAGGCCGAATTGCGGACCCGCCGCTACCAGCCGGACGCGCGCGGCCTGCGGCTCGACATGCGCCGCACCCTGCGCGGGTCGCTGCGCACCGGCGGCGACATCATCGACATCCACAGGCTCGGGCGGATCGACAAGCCGGCGCCGATCGTGGCGCTGCTCGATATCTCGGGATCGATGAGCGAATATACGCGGCTGTTCCTGCATTTCCTGCATGCCATCACCGACGCCCGCAAGCGCGTCTCGGTGTTCCTGTTCGGCACGCGGCTGACCAATGTGACGCGGAGCCTGCGGGCGCGCGATCCCGACGAGGCGCTGGCGCGATGTTCCTCTGTTGTGGAGGACTGGGCCGGCGGCACCCGGATCGGCACCTCGCTGCACGCCTTCAACAAATTGTGGGGCCGCCGGGTGCTCGGGCAGGGCGCCATCGTGCTCCTGATCTCCGACGGGCTGGAGCGCGAGGCCGATGCCAGGCTGGCGTTCGAGATGGACCGGCTGCACCGGTCCTGCCGCCGGCTGATCTGGCTCAATCCCCTGCTGCGGTTCGGCGGCTTCGAGGCCAAGGCGCAGGGCATCAAAATGATGCTGCCGCATGTTGACGAATTCCGTCCGGTACATAATTTGAGTTCGATCGAGGGACTGATCGCCGCGCTGTCCTCGGCGCCGCCGCCGCACCACCGCAGCCTGATTCGAACGGCTGCCTGAAAGAGACTCCCATGCTCAATCGCGACCAAGATATTCTCAAGGCGGCCGAGGACTGGCAGAAGGCCGGCCACGGCGTGGCGCTGGCGACCGTGGTCGAGACCTGGGGCTCGGCGCCGCGGCCCGCGGGCTCCAGCCTCGTCATCAACGACGACGGCACATTTCTGGGCTCGGTGTCGGGCGGCTGCGTCGAGGGCGCCGTCGTCACCGAGGCGCTCGACGTGATCGCCAGCGGCAAGCCGAAGATGCTGGAGTTCGGCGTCGCCGACGAGACCGCCTGGAATGTCGGGCTGTCCTGCGGCGGCACCATCCGGGTGTTCGTCGAGAAAGTGGGCCAGTCGTGAAGCTCGAAACCCTCAAGACGGTCAACATCGAGCGCGCTGCGCGCCGGCCGGTGATTGTCGTCACCGATACCGAAAACGGCGAGCAGCGGCTGGTCAAGGCCGCCGACATATCGGGCGATCCGCTGCGCGCCGAGCTCGCAAAGCAGCTGCGGATGGGCAAGAGCGGCACCATCGAGGCCGGTGGCAAGAAACTGTTTCTCAACGTCTATGCGCCCACGGCAAAACTCGTGATCGTCGGCGCGGTTCACATCAGCCAGGCGCTGGCGCCGCTGGCGCGCTCACTGGATTACGACGTCACGGTGGTGGATCCGCGCACCGCCTTTGCCAGCCCGGAGCGGTTTCCGGATGTGCCCCTGATCGCGGAATGGCCCGACGTGGCGCTGCCGCCGCTCAACATCGATCACTATACGGCGTTCGTGGCGCTGACGCATGATCCGAAGATCGACGATCCGGCGCTGCTGCACGCCTTCGCACGCGACTGCTTCTATATCGGCGCGCTGGGCTCGCGAAAGACCCACGCCAAGCGCGGCGAAAGGCTGAAGGAGCAAGGCGCCACCGATGCCGACATCGCCCGCATCCACGCCCCGATCGGGCTGGCGATCGGCGCGGTGTCGCCGTCCGAGATCGCGGTCTCCATCATGGCCGAGATCACCGCAAAGCTGCGGCTGCCGACACAAGAAAAAGAACAGGCGGCATGAAGTTCGGTCCCGCCAGTCCGGCCGACGCGGTCGGCGGCGTTACCGTCCACACCCTGCGGCAGGGATCGCTGGTGCTGAAGAAGGGCACTACGATCGGTGCGGCCGAAGTCGCGGCACTCGACAAGGCCGGCGTCAGGGAAATCGTCGTGGTGCGGCTGGAGCCGGGCGACGTCTCGGAAGATGTCGCCGCCGCCAGCATCGCGCAGGCGGTGGCCGGCGACGGCGTCAATGTCGAGCGCGCCTTTACCGGCCGCGCCAATCTGTTCGCCGCCCGGGCCGGCGTGCTGGTGGTGGACCGCGCCAGGGTCGACCGCATCAACGCCGTCGATGAAGCCATCACCTTCGCCACGCTCGCCGCCTTCAAGCCGGTGGTGGAAGGCGAGATGATCGCCACCGTCAAGATCATTCCGTTCGGCGTCGAAGCAACGCTGCGCGATGCCGCGGTGGCCGCAGCCCGCGGCGGCGGGCTGCGGGTCGCGCCCTACGTGACAAAACGCGTCGGCGTCGTCTCGACCCTGCTGCCGGGACTGGCGCCGAAGGTGATCGAGAAGACCTTGCGGGTCACTGCGGAGCGGCTGGCGCCGGCCGGCGCCACCATCATGGCAGAGCGCCGCGTGCCGCATGACGAGGTCGATCTGGCGGCTTCGATCCGGGAATTGCTCGGGCTCGGCGCCGAACTCGTGATCGTGTTCGGCGCCTCCGCAATCGCCGACCGCCGCGACGTGATTCCCGCTGCCATTACCGGCATCGGGGGATCGATCGAGCATTTCGGCATGCCGGTCGATCCCGGCAACCTGCTGCTGATCGGCAATGCCGGCGGCGTGCCGGTGCTGGGCGCGCCGGGCTGCGCGCGCTCGCCGGTGGAAAACGGGTTCGACTGGGTGCTGATGCGGCTGCTGGCCGGCCTCAGGGTTACCCGCGCCGAACTCACCGGCATGGGCGTCGGCGGTCTGTTGATGGAAATCGTCACCCGGCCGCAGCCGCGCACGCCTGTCGGCCCGGAGGGTAACCGCAACGTGGCCGCGATCATTCTGGCCGCCGGGCGTTCCACCCGGATGGGCGGCCCCAACAAGCTGCTGGCCGAACTCGGCGGCAAGACGCTGGTGCGGACCGTGACCGAGCAGGCGCTGGCCTCGAAGGCCTCCGGCGTCGTGGTCGTGACCGGCCATCAGGCCGCGCAGGTCGAGCAGGCCCTGAGCGGCCTGAACGTGACATTCGTGCACAATCCGGATTTTGCCGAGGGCCTCGCCAGCTCGGTGAAAGCGGGCGTCGCCGCGGTGCCGCAAGATGCCGACGGTGCGGTGATCTGTCTCGGCGACATGCCGCTGATCTCGGCCGACCTGATCGACCGGCTGATCGAATCCTTTGCGCCCGACCGCGGCAGCCTGATCGCGGTGCCCGTCAGCGACGGCCGCCGCGGCAATCCGGTATTGTGGTCGCGCCGCTTCTTCAACGAATTGATGACGCTGGACGGCGACATCGGCGCCCGGCATCTGATCGCGAAACACAGCGAGGCGGTGGCCGAAGTCCCGGTCGAAGGCCATGGCGCGTTTCTCGACATCGACACCCCGCAGGCGCTGGAAGACGCACAGCGGGGGTGATTGCGAACTGTAGGGTGGGCAAAGGCGCACTCTTCGTGCCGTGCCCACCATCCTTCCTCCGCGCAAATGGTGGTGGGCACGCCACCGGGGCGCGCGTTCGCGCGACCCGGAAGCTTTGCCCGCCCTACGGACCTAAAATTAAACCTCCCGTTCACCAAGTCGAAACGTCCCATGGGGTAGTTTCCCGGGACAAGGCCTCGGGGGAGGGGATTTTGACGCTTCTTGACGCCGCGCACCGTCGCGCGATCTCTGCATGTGCCGCGATTTTCACGCTGCTCGTGCTGCTCGCCACGCCGTCATGGGCGGCCGGCGCCTTCGCGGTCGGCAAATGCGGCGCCTATGGCCAGGCCTATGATTATCCAGGGGAAGACGCCGCCCGCGCCGCGGCGCTGAAGCAGTGCAAGGGCGAATGCACCGCGGTCACCATGAACCGCGCCTGCGCCGCCCTCGCGATCGACATGGCCAACCCGTGCGGTGCCCACGGCTACGCGGTCAAGCCGAAGATTTCGAGTTCGCTCAACGCAGCGACCAAAAAATGTTACGAATTCGGCGGCAAGGAATGCGTGATCCGCGCCTGGGCCTGCGACGCCAGGGGCTGATTTTAACAAGGTCATTCCGGGGCGCGCCGAAGACGCGAACCACAATGCGCAATTGCGCATCGGGGAATCTCGAGATTCCGGGTCTGGTCCTTCGGACCATCCCGGAATGACACCCGGGGTGTTTCATGCAATTCGATACCAAGATCGCGGTCGTGATCCGGACCGACCTCGAGACATGGCAGAAGTTGAACGTCGCGGCGTTCCTGACCTCGGGGATCGCCGCAGCCTTTCCCGAATGCATCGGCGAGCCCTATGCCGACGGTGCGGGCACCCCCTATCTGTCGCTGATCGGCCAGCCGATCCTGGTCTATGGCGCCGACCGGCCGCAACTGTCCCGCGCGCTCGAACGCGCGCTGGCGCGCAACGTCAAGCCGGCCGTCTATACCGAGGACATGTTCAGGACCACGCATGATGCCGCCAACCGCGAGGCGGTGAGGGCGGTGATCCGCGCCGAGCTCAATCTGGTCGGCCTCGCCATGCGCGCCGAGCGCAAGGTGATCGACAAGGTTCTCGACGGGCTGAAGTTTCACAGCTGATCTGGATCAAGCCGACGCCGCGGCCCCGTGTTGTAGTTGCGCCTGAACCGCTGGGCAAAGCGGCGCTGGGGGAAACGAACATGACGGCGGTCACCAAAATCGTCTTTCTCGGCGCAACCAGTGCCTCGTTCGGTCTCAGCATGTTCCGGGATCTGTTCTCCGGCCAAGATCTGGCCGGCAGCACCATGGTCATGGTCGGCAGGAACGTCGACAGGCTGGCGCGGGCCGAGCGGCTGGCAAAACTGCTCAACGACAAATCGGGCGCGGGGTTGAAGATCGAGTCCACCACCGACTGGCGGGCTGCCCTTGATGGCGCGGAGTTCGTCATTCACTCCACCGTCATCGATCGCAACCGGCTCTGGAAGCAGGATTGGGAGGTGCCGCGCAAATACGGCATCCGTCACACCCTCGGCGAGAACGGCGGTCCGGGCGGGCTGTTCTTCACCCTGCGCACCTTGCCGGTGGTCTTCGATTTCGTGCGCGAGATGGAGCGGCGCTGCCCGCAGGCGCTGTTCATCAACTTCTCCAATCCGGAAAGCCGTATCGTCCTGGCGCTCGGGCAATACAGCCGGATCCGCACCATCGGCCTGTGCCACGGAATTTTCATGGCGCGCGATGCGGTCGCCTCCATTCTCGGGTTGCGTGGCGAACGCGTGGAAGTATGGGGCGCGGGCCTCAATCACTTCCAGTGCCTGACCCAGATCCGCGACCGCGAGAGCGGCGCCGACCTCTATCCGATGCTGCGCGAAAAGGAGAGGGATTTCGATCCGAAAATCTCGCCGCTGACGCGGAATCTGTTTCGTGCCTTCGGCTATTGGCTCGGCTGCGGCGACGGCCATGTCGGCGAATACATGGCGTATGGCTGGGAAGCCGGCGAGGGCGGCTACAATTTCGAATGGGACGAAGGCGAACGGGCGAAAACCGAGAAAACCATCGACGACGTGCTGGCGGGAAGGGCGGAGATTCCGTGGTGGTGGCTGACGCCGTCGGGCGAACGCGCCGTCGCCGTCATCGCGGCGGTGCTGCATGACCGCAAGCAACTGATCGAATCCGGCGTGGTCTACAATCAGAACGCGATTCCGAACCTGCCGGCCAGCGCCGCCGTGGAAGTGCCCGTGATGGCCGATATGGCCGGCATTCATCCGGTTTCGCTGGGTCCGTTGCCCGACGCGGTCGCCAAGCTCATGGCGGTTCAGGTCAATGTGCAGCAACTCGCGGTCGAGGCGGCGGTACTGGCTTCGAAGGAACTGGCGCTGCAGGCGCTGCTGATCGATCCCGTCGTCAATTCCGCGGAAGCCGCGCGGCAACTGCTCGACGAACTGTGGGAAATCAACCGTCCCTATATCCGCACGTGCATCTAGCGCGATATCGCACCGGTTCCTTTGCCGGTCACGCCGATGTGAAATCGACTTTCGACGGCTGAAGTTGACGGTGACTGACCGGTCAGTCATATATTGAGGATGAGCAAGACGCCAAAATCCGAAGTGCTGGCGAAGCCCGCCCAAAGCCGTCGTGTCACGACCAGGGCGGCCGGCGCGCCGAAGGCCACGCCGAAGCCTCCGGCCAATCGCGCCGAACGCGCGGCGGAGCGTCGCGCGGCCATTGTCGAGGCGGCGCTGGACGAATTCATCGCGCGCGGCTTTGCCGCGACCCGGCTCGACGACATCGCCAAACGCGCGGGCGTCGCCAAGGGCACCATCTACCTGCACTTCAAGGACAAGGAATCGATGTTCGAGGACTTGATCCGCACCGCCATCGTGCCGCTGGTCGGCCGCATGCACGCGCCGCCGCCGCCAGGCGCGACGGTGCGCGATGCGATCGAGGGCTTCGCGCTCGCCTTCATGCAGGAAATTGCCTCGACCCGCCGCGGCGACATCGTGCGGCTGATCGTGGCGGAAGGCCCGCGCTTCCCGGCCATCGCCGACTTCTATTATCGCGAAGTGGTGTCGCGCGGCCTCGCCGGCATGCGCGCGCTGATCGAAGCCGGCATCGCGCGTGGCGAGATCCGGCACCAGAACCTCGCGCGCTTTCCGCAGATCATGGTGGCGCCCGCGCTGATCGCGGTGATCTGGCAGAGCCTTTTTGCCAGGCACGCGCCGCTGGATGCGATCGAAATGTTCCGCGTCCATCTCGATCTGATCTTCGGCGAACGGAGGGCAGCATGACCTCGTCGCGAATGAAGCTCCGGATCTGGGGCGCGCTCGCACTCGCCATGGCGCTGGCCGGCTGCAACGAAGTCAAGAATCCCGGTTATCAGGGCTGGGTCGAGGCCGACATGATCTTCGTCAGTCCCGACGAATCCGGCCGCGTGACCAAATTGAATGTGCGCGAGGGCGACGAGGTCAAGAAGGGCGCGCCGCTGTACGAGGTCGACGACGAACTGCAGAAGGCCGACCTCAACCAGCAGAACGCCACGCTTGCCAACGCGCAGCAGACCTACGACCGCGCGGCGTCCCTGAGCCGGACCGGCTCCGGCACGCAGGCCAGTTTCGACGCCGCGGTGTCGGCGCTGCGGATCGCGGAAGCGCGGGTCAATACCTCGCAAACGCGGCTGGCGCGGCGCAGCGGCTTTGCCCCGGTCGGCGGCATCATTCAGCAGATCTATTTCCGCGAGGGCGAGATGGTGCCGGCGCAGCGGCCGGTGCTCTCGATCATGCCGCCCGGCAACATGAAGCTGCGGTTCTTCGTGCCGGAAACCGATCTGCCGAAGATCGCGGTCGGCGACGAGGTCCGCGTCACCTGCGACAATTGCGCCGCCGATCTCACCGCCAGGATCTACTTCATCGCCACGGCGGCCGAATATACCCCGCCGGTGATCTACAGCCTCGAGGAGCGCAGCAAGCTGGTCTACCTGATCCAGGCGCGGCCGAACCGGCCGGCGTCCCTGCGCGTCGGCCAGCCGATCTCGGTGTTTCCGGACGTCAAGACCCCGGTCGCGGACAAGCGATGAGCGTCGCACCGACACCCGCGTCCGATATCGCGATCGACGTTCGCGGCCTGTCGAAATCCTTCGGCGGCCGCGAGGTGGTGCATGACCTCAGCATGCAGGTGAAGCGCGGCACCATCTACGGCTTCCTCGGCCCCAACGGCAGCGGCAAGACCACCACGATACGCATGCTGTGCGGCCTGCTGACCCCCGACAGCGGCGAGGGCACCTGCCTCGGCTACGACATCCGCCGCGACGCCGACAGGATCAAGCGCCAGGTCGGCTACATGACGCAGCGTTTTTCGCTGTACCAGGATCTGTCGGTGCGCGAGAACCTGGAATTCGTCGCCCGGCTGTACGGGGTAGCCGACGCCCGGCGCGCCGCGGCCGACATGATCCAGCGCCTCGGCCTCAACGGCCGCGAGGAGCAGCTTGCCGGCGCGCTCTCCGGCGGCTGGAAGCAGCGCCTGGCGCTCGGCGCCTGCACGCTGCCCAGTCCACAACTGCTGTTGCTGGACGAGCCGACGGCCGGCGTCGACCCGAAGGCCCGGCGCGATTTCTGGAACGAGATCCATGCGCTGGCGGCCGACGGGCTGACCGTGCTGGTCTCCACCCATTACATGGACGAGGCGGAGCGCTGTCACGAGATCGCCTATATCGCCTACGGCCATCTGCTGGCGCATGGCACCGTCGATCAGGTGATCGCCACCTCCGCGCTGTCGACCTGGACCGTAGCGGGCGACGGCCTCAACGCGCTGGCGGCCGAACTCACCGGCAAGCCCGGCATCGACATGGTGGCCCCGTTCGGCACCTCGCTGCACGTCTCCGGCCGCGACAAGGCGGCGATGGAAGCCAGTATCGCGCCGTACCGCGACCGCGACGGGCTGCGCTGGCAGCATGGCGAGCCGTCGCTGGAAGACGTGTTCATCGAACTGATGACGCGCGCGACGGACAATTTCCGGTGAGCGTCACCTCGGACCATAGCCGCGATCGAAAAGATCCGCCGTTCGGCTTCTGGCGGCGCAGCTACGCCATGCTGGTCAAGGAATTCATCCAGCTCCGGCGCGACCGCGTCTCGTTCGCGATGATCGTGATGATCCCGGTGATGCAGCTCCTGCTGTTCGGCTTTGCCATCAACACAACGCCGCGCCATCTGCCCACCGCGGTGCTGCTGCAGGAGGACAGCGACCTGGCGCGCTCGATCCTGAAGGCGATGGAGAACACCGCCTATTTCCGCTTCACCCGCGAAGTGCACAGCGTCCAGGAATTCGACGATCTCCTGCTTGCGGGCAAGGTGCTGTTCGGGGTGGAAATTCCGCGCGGTTTCGAGCGCGCGGTGCGGCGCGGCGACCGTCCGGCGCTGCTGGTCGCCGCCGACGCCACCGACCCGGTGGCGGCCGGCTCGGCGCTGTCGGCGCTCGGCATGGTGGTGCAGACGGCGCTGCAGCACGACCTCCATATCGGCGAGCCCGCTTTGCCGCCGTTCGAAATCCGCGCCCATGCCCGCTACAATCCGGCGGCGTCGTCGCGGCTGAACATCGTGCCCGGCCTGGTCGGCACCATCCTGACCATGACCATGCTGATCTTCACGGCGCTGTCGGTGACGCGCGAGATCGAGCGCGGCACCATGGAGAGCCTGCTGTCGATGCCGATCACGCCGGTCGAGGTGATGCTCGGCAAGATCCTGCCCTATGTGCTGGTCGGCTTCATCCAGGCCATCCTGATCATCGGCATCGGCGTGCTGCTGTTCGGGGTGCCCGTCTATGGCAGCCTGACCCTGTTGGCGCTGCTCTCGACCCTGTTCATCACCACCAACCTGGCGATCGGCTACACCTTCTCCACCATCGCGCAGAACCAGCTGCAGGCGATGCAGATGTCGATCATGTTCTTTCTGCCGAGCATCCTGTTGTCCGGCTTCATGTTTCCGTTCGCCGGCATGCCGGTATGGGCGCAATATATCGGCGAGGGCCTGCCGCTGACGCATTATTTGCGGATCGTCCGCGCCATCATGTTGAAAGGCGCGACGCTGCCGAATATGCAATATGACGCGATCGCCCTGCTGGTCCTGATGCTGCTGGCGATGACGATCGCGGTGATGCGCTTCCGCCGCACGCTGGATTGAGATTATTGTCATTCCGGGACACGCGTAGGCGTGGACCCGGAATCTCGAGATTCCGGGTCCGGCTCTCCGAGCCGCCCCGGACTGACTGGGAAGAACGATGGGGCCATGGCGGCGGAGCAGGGGCGGCGAGGGGCAGTCGACGGTGTCGGCTGATTTCACGCGCGAACTGACACGCGAAATCCTGCGGACCGAGTTGCTGCGGGTCAAGACGATCCTCGTCACCCTGGCCGTGCTGCTGACGGCCTTGCTGGCGGCCTATGCCATCTGGCCGCAAGCCATCGACCGGATCTGGCACGGTCATCTCCCGATCCTGCCGCTGGCCGCGATCTTCGCCCCGTTCGTCCTGTTCGAATTGTCGGTGCTGCGGATACTCAGAACGCGGCTGGAGCAGGGCGGCGACGTGCCCCGCGTACGCCGCTACCTCGGCGTCCTGATCGAAACCAGCCTGCCGACCGTGGCGCTGTATCTGCAGATGAAGGCGATGGGACCGTCACAGGCGCTGGCCTTCGTCGTGCCGCTGGCCTACTTCATCTTCATCATTCTTTCGACGCTGCGGCTTGATTTCTGGCTGTCCGCCTTCACCGGCCTCGTCGCGGCGGCGGAGTTGTTTGCGATGGCGATGCTGTACCGGCCGGAACAGTTCGCCGCCGAACCGGCGCCCGACTTCGCCTTCCACCTCGTTCGTTGCGTCGTCATCCTGGTTTGCGGCGTGCTGGCGGGCGCGGTCGGCCTGCAACTGCGCCGGCAGTTCGAGGCCAGCATCATGGCTGCGACCGCGCGCGACCGCATCACCAACCTTTTCGGCCAGCACGTCTCGCCGCAGGTGGTCGAGCGGCTGATGGCCGAGGGCAGGAGCACCGACAGCGAAATCCGTCGGGTCGCGGTGATGTTCGTCGATTTTCGCAGTTTCACCGCCGGCGCCAGCACCCGCACGCCGCGGGAAGTGGTGGACCGGCTCGACGGCGCGTTCGCGACGCTGGTCGACATCCTCGATCGTCATGGCGGCATCGTGAACAAGTTTCTCGGCGACGGCTTTCTGGCGCTGTTCGGCGCGCCGCTGGATGCGCCGCACCCCGCGCGCCACGCCGTTGCGGCAGCCCGCGAAATGCTTGAAGCCAACGAGCGCGTCAACCGCGAGTCGAGCTGGCCGTTGCGCATCGGCATCGGCATTCACGTCGGCGACGTCGTCGCCGGCAATATCGGCTCGGCGCGGCGCAAGGAATACACCGTGATCGGCGATACCGTGAATTTCGCCGCGAGGCTCGAAGCGCTCAACAAGGAATTCAATTCGCAGTTCCTGATCTCGGCGGCCGTGCTTGAGGCGCTGGGGCAGGACGGCGGCGATGCCATATCGCTCGGCGAAGTCGCGATCCGCGGCTACGACCGGCCGATGACGGTGTGGCAATTGGGATGAGTGAGACGGCGGATGCGGCGGCGCGAGGACGGCCCTTCACGCCTGCCTGGCCGCCAGATTCTCGATCCTGACGCCGTCGCGCTCGGCAATGATCTCGGCGATCCATTGCCGGTGGCATTCGCGGTGATCGCGCTCGTAGCAGAGAATGCAGACCGGGCCGGCCTGCCTGACCAGCGCGGAGAGTTCGTCGAGTTCTTCGCGCGCCTGCGGCGTCTTCAGGTGTCTGGCATAAATCTTGTGCAGAACGCCGAACTGGCCGCTGCGCGCGGCCTCGCGGCCGTCCTTCGGCGTACCGAGCCCGCGCAGATGCAGATAGGAAATGCCGCGCGCGTCCAGCCCGGCGGCGAGCTGGTTCTTGGAGAAGCCGGGGCGGCGCGACGCCGCCACGGCGCGGACATCCACCAGCAGCTTGACGCCGGCCTGCGCGAGTTCGTCGAGCACGGCTTTGGACGGCGTCTGCTCGTAGCCGATGGTGAAGAGCTTTTTTGTCCTGCCCATTCGCTGCGCCCCGCTCACTTCACCCGTTCGATCAGCTCCATCGCGCCGGCCGGCGCCCGCACCTTGCCCTCGTGGATCACATAGGCGAACACGTCGCGCGGGACTTTTTTCGCGCTGGTCGCATCGGCGCGCGGCAGATCGTCCGGCTCGCCGCCGTCAGCCCAGACCTGGAATCGTTTGGCCCAGGCGTCGAGCTGCTTCGGCGGATAGCAGGTCTTGAGCTCGTCATTGCCCTTCTGCAGCCGCGCATAGACGAAATCGCCGGTGACGTCGGCGATCGCCGGGTACTTGCCGTGCTCGGCGTAGACCACGGGCGTTTCGAATGTTCGCAGCAGCGCGATGAAACCGGGCACGGCAAAACTGTCGTGCCGCACCTCGACCACATGGCGCAGCGCGCGGCCTTCCAGCTTGCGCGGCAGCAATTCCAGAAACTTGCCGAAGTCCGCCTCGTCGAATTTCTTGGTCGGCGCGAACTGCCACAGCACCGGACCGAGCCGGTCGCCCAGCTCCAGCACCCCGGAATCATAGAACCGCTTGACGGAATCGCCGGCCTCCGCCAGCACCCGGCGGTTGGTGGCGAAGCGCGGCCCCTTCAGCGAAAACACGAACCCGTCCGGCACCTCGCGCGCCCATTTGCGAAAGCTCTCCGGCTTCTGCGATCCGTAATAGGTACCGTTGATCTCGATCGAGGTCAGCTTCGACGCCGCATATTCCAGCTCCTTCGCCTGCGTCAGTTTCTCGGGATAAAACACCCCGCGCCACGGCGCGAAGGTCCAGCCGCCGATGCCGATGTAGATGTGGCCGGATTTCTTCGAAACGGTTTTGGGAGGCCTGGTCACGGGGATGAACTCGCTGAGCAAGGGGACGATAAATCCTTCGCGTCGAGACTAATCAAACCAGTGAAGATTGGCCAGTTCGCCGACGACGGCGTTTGCTCACCCGCAAAAAAGGCCCCGGAAAACCGGAGCCTCTTCTTTTGACACAGGCCTGTCGCTTTCAACAAAGCACCATAAGTCTCAGCGCGCGGCCGGGATCACCCTGGCCGCGGCGCCCTCGAACGTCTGTTTGGCCAGGCCGCTGTAGAGCTCGCGGATCTTCTGCGCATCCATCACGAAGGTCTCGTAGGCCTGCTTGGCGAATTCGGTCTGGATCTCGACCGCCTTGTCGAGCGAGCGGACGCCGGCGAGTTTTTCCACAAACGACCGAGTCTGTTCGAACGATTTTCTGGTGTACTCGCCATAGGCCAGCGCGATGGTCTGCATGTCGATCGAGGCGGTGTTGGCCGAAGTCGCGGCTGCGGTGGGGAAGGCGTCGGGTGCGGCCGGCGGGATGGCAGCGGCTGCCTCGACCGGCTTGACGAAAGCAGGCGGGGCGGACTTCAGGCTCTGGGACGGCGCGTGATCCGGCTTTTGGCTTCGCGCCGGTTCAAGCTTCGGGGCCGGCTGGCCGGGCTTTTTGTGCTTGGGTTTGGACATGCGGGAAATCTCCGTTGCTGCAATTTCGGACGGTCGACGCGAATCGGCCATGGTTACGTGGAATTGGCGCTTCCGGCTTGTTCCGAGCGGGGCGCCGGTGTGTTGGCTTCAAGAATCCGGAACCCGGCCGTCTTGTGCGCCCCCGCCGCCAAGTTAGGATGGACGATGGCTGACGGGTTCGAACAGCAGCTTGAGCGTATCGAAACTACACTCGCCGAGATCGCCAAGGCGGTGCAAAGGCTTCGCGACGATCAGGCGGTCGCGGGGGAGGCCACCACTGGTGAAATCAACCAGCGGCTGAGGCGCTTTCTGGAACGAAAGAAACTGGCTTAAGGTGGCGGCGGGGACGAACGGCTGGATCGGATCGGCCGGCCGCCGCGGGCGACCAGGGAAGATACGGGATGGACACGGAAGCGATCGCAAAAATACTGGGCGGCATCATTGCAGCCGTGGTTCTCGTGGCGGCGGTGGTGTTTGGGCCGATCGGGCAAGGGAGCAAGCCCGCCCCGGTGGTCCAACGGATAGATGCGCCGAAGGCCGAGGTTCCGGCCGCGCCCGCCGTCCGAGGGCCGGTGGTGCGGGAAGTGCCGCAATAGGCCTGATTCCGGGGTTCGAATGGCCCCCTTGCGCAACGTCCCGATCGTTCCTATCTAGTCTTCAACGGCGACGTCGATGCTTTACAGCTCCGGCGCTGGAACGACCACTCAATAGTCAGGCAGCGCCGGATGTACGCGCGCCCTCTGTTGGTGGTCGTTGGCATTTCAGGGCCTGTTTTGGCCGGTTTATCCGCTCCGACGGCTCATTTTCGGCGTTCGGCCCGGTTTCCCCGGGGTCCCTTGGATTCCCCCGACGCTGCGGATATACGCTGGCGGCATGAATGAAGCCGTCAGACCGGGCCCCGAAAACCTGTCGCAATCAGCTTTTGCGCCTCAGCTTTCGGTCATCGTCCCTACCTTCAACGAGCGCGACAACGTCACCACGCTGTACCGGCGGCTGGAGGCGACGTTCGCCGGCATCGCCTGGGAAGTCGTGTTCGTCGACGACAATTCCCCTGACGGAACCTGGGATGTCGTGCGGAGCTTGGCGCAGGCCGATACGCGTGTCCGCTGTATCCGGCGGATCGGGCGGCGCGGCCTGTCCGGCGCCTGCATCGAGGGCATCCTGGCCGCCAGCGCGCCCTACGCCGCGGTGATCGACGCCGATCTGCAGCATGACGAGACCCAGCTGCCGAAGATGCTGGCTTTGCTGCAAGGCGGCCAGTTCGATCTCGTGGTCGGCAGCCGCTACATCGAGGGCGGCAGCGCCGACAGTTTCGACAGGCAGCGGGCCGGCGCCAGCCATCTCGCCACCGAGGTGGCGAAACGGGTGTTGCGGGTGAAGATTGCCGATCCCATGAGCGGCTTCTTCATGATCCGGCGGGATCGCTTCGAGCAACTGGCGCCGCAGCTCTCGACGCAAGGTTTCAAAATCCTGCTCGATATCGTCGCCACCGCGCGCGGCGAATTGCGGGTGAAGGAAATTCCCTTCACCTTCGGCACCAGGGTGCATGGTGAGAGCAAGCTCGATTCCATGGTGGCGCTGGATTTTCTCGGGCTGGTGCTGGCGAAGCTGACCCGCGACGTGGTGTCGCTGCGCTTCCTGATGTTCGCGATGGTCGGCACGATCGGGCTGGTCGTGCATCTGACGACGTTGTTCGTGGCGCATAAGGTGCTCGACGTTCCGTTCGCCGAGGCGCAGGCCGCCGGCGCGCTGCTCGCCATGACCTCCAATTTCATCTTGAACAATTTTCTCACCTATCGCGACCAGCGGCTGAAGGGCTTTGCCATTCTGCGGGGCCTGTTGCTGTTTTATCTCGTCTGCAGTGTCGGCCTCGTCGCCAATGTCGGCGTCGCATTTTCGGTCTACGATCAGGAGTGGAACTGGTGGGTAGCCGGGGCGGCGGGCGCGCTGATGGGCGTCGTGTGGAATTACGCGATGTCCGGGCTGCTGGTCTGGCGCAAGCGATGAACGAAAAATGAGTGCGAACGACGCGCGCCTCGCCCGCAACACGGTTCTCACGGTGCTGGCGCTGGTGGCGTTGCGGCTGGTCGCCGCCGCCTGGACGCCGCTGACCTTCGACGAAGCCTATTACTGGATGTGGTCGAAGCATCTCGCCGGCGGCTACTACGATCATCCGCCGGCGGTCGCCTACGTAATCCGCGCCGGCACCCTGATCGCCGGCGACACCGAACTCGGCGTCCGGCTGGCGTCGATTCTGCTGGCGCTGCCGATGAGCTTTGCGGTGTACCGTGCCGCGGCCATCCTGTTCGGCGGCATCCGGGTGGCCGCCACCGCCACCATCCTGCTCAACGTCACCATGATGGCCGCGGTCGGCACCATGATCGTGACGCCGGATGCGCCGCTGCTGGTGGCCTCCAGCTTCGTGCTGTTTTTTCTCGCCAAGGTGCTGGAGACAGGGCGCGGCGCATGGTGGCTCGCGGTCGGCGCCGCGGTCGGTGTCGCATTGCTCTCGAAATATACCGCGCTGTTTTTCGGTCTGGCGATCCTGATCTGGCTGGCAACGGTGCCGAAGCTGCGGCGCTGGCTGATCTCGCCCTGGCCCTATCTCGGCGGCCTGGTGGCGCTGGCGGTGTTCGCGCCGGTGCTGCTCTGGAACGCCGAGCACCACTGGGTCTCCTTCCTCAAGCAGTTCGGCCGCGCCCGGGTCGAGAATTTCCGGCCGGCTTTTATCGCCGAACTGGTCCCGACCCAGGTCGCGTTCGCAACGCCGCTTGTTTTCATTCTCGGCGCGATGGGGCTTCACGCCCTGTTCTGGCGCAACACCGGCGCGTTTGCCGCCCGGATGCTCGTCAACACGATGTTCTGGACCATCGTGGCGTATTTCGTCTGGCATTCGCTGCACGCGCGCGTCGAGGCCAACTGGTTCGCGCCGGTCTATCCGGCGCTGGCCATAGCGGCCGCGGTCGCAGCCCACCTCACGCCGTGGGACACGAGACGCCGGCGCCTCGCCGATTTCTGTCTGCGCTGGGCCGCGCCGGTGGGCGTTGCGCTGTTTGCGTTCCTGATCGTGCAGGCCAATACCGGCGTGTTCACCTTCTACCGCCGCGACGCCACCGTGCGCAGCGTCGGCGTCGGCTGGCGAGAACTGGCCGGCGCGATCGAAGCGGTCCGCCTGCGCACCGGGGCGACGTGCATTCTGACGCCGGATTACGGCACTACCGGCTGGCTCGCCTTCTATCTGCCGAAGGGCAGCTGCGTGGTGCAGCCGACCCAGCGCATCCGCTGGGTCAACATGCCCGAACCGTCCGCGGCGCAATTGTCCGGCAAGCTGCTGTTCGTCGACGATGCGCGGCCCGGCGCGCGATCCTGGCAGACGGAGAATTTTTCGGAAGTCGAGCGGGTCGCCGAATTCACCCGCATGCGCGGACCGCTGGTTGTCGAAACCTACGGGATCGATCTGCTCGAAGGTGCGAAGGGCAGCGTACTCGATCGCTCGCCGCCGCCGGAACTGCAATAGGGAAAATGAGGGGAATTGGAACGGGATAGCCTTCCACATACCCCGTCGTCCTCCGCGAAAAGCGAGGGGACCCGGTATACCAGAGGCGCCTGGCATCGAACGGAACGTCACGGCGTACTGGGTCGCCCGGTCGAGCCGGGCGATAACACCCGGTGTAATGCGCGAAAAATAATCCGTCACCATGTCGGATCGGCCCCCGCCCGAACGTCCCATGATCATGTCCACCGATGCGAGGTCATGCCATGAGCAGTTCTACCCTGAAATCCGCCATTGAGCTGGCGCGCGCCAGCGGCATGCGCTTTCCGAACGAGAGCGCCGAATACCGCCGCGCCCGCGAGGCGTTGCTGGCTGAAGAGATCGAACTCCGCCGCCACATCGAGCGCGTCGCGGAAATGCGCCGCGCGCTGCCGCCGGGCGGCGAAGTCAAAAAGAATTACGCCTTCGAGGGCGAGAACGGCAAGGTGTCGTTTGCCGATCTGTTCGGGACGAAGGATTCGCTCGTCGTCTACACCTACATGTACGGTCCGCAGCGCGAGCTTCCGTGTCCGATGTGTACCTCGCTGTTGTCGGCATGGGACGGCGAGGTGCCGGACATCCAGCAGCGCGTCGCACTCGCGATCGTGGCGCGGTCGCCGATCGCGCGGCTGGTCGCCTTCAAGCGCGAACGCGGCTGGCGTCACCTGCCGCTTTATTCCGATACATCGGGCGAGTTCAGCCGCGACTATCACGGCGTAACGGAAGACGGCGGCGACGACGCAGGCTTCAGCGTGTTCACGCGGCGCGATGGCACAATCAGGCATTTCTGGGGCGGAGAGATGGACGGCGCATCGTCCGATCCCGGACAGGATCCGCGCGGCGCGCCCGATCTGATGCCGTTGTGGACGATCCTCGACGTGACGCCGGAAGGACGTGGAACCGACTGGTATCCGAAGCTGAATTACTGATGCGGAACCCGTGAACATCCCGCGCAATTACGGGGCCGTTGCGTTGCATCGGCCCCGTATTCCTGCATGCCCAACATCCGCCCGCACTTAATCTGCATTTAACTAAAAGTCGCCCTAATGACGCTCCGCCCCTCTGCGAGAAGCTGCATCGAAAAACGCGATGCGATGCTGCGAAGAGGAACTCAGTGGAAGTTGTCTGGATACGAGGCGAATGAGTTACAGTACGAGTGCGTCCAGGCAAGTTGCGGCAAGGAACCATCGGCGTTCACCGCGTAAAGCCAATGCTAACCATATTTTCGGCGGTGCCGCGATTGCGTGCCTTGTGCTGGGTTGCGCGTGGACGCTGCATGCCAACGTTTTCGGCGCCAATATCTATCCCACCATGGCCGGCGGGAACTTCGATGCGCCGGTGATCCCGCAGAAGCAGTCGGTGGCGGCGCGGACTCCGCAAGTCATCGTCAACCATGTTTTCGCCCGTCTGCCTGAACCGGCGCCCGTCATCGCCGCGCCCGCGACCGTCGCATCCGAGGTGTTGCTGAAGTTCGATGAACGTTTCGCCGCGGCGGCGCCGCAGGGCGTCGCGCCGACGCCGCAGGCCGCAACGATGCAACTGGCTTCGGCGTCGCCGTCCGTCGAAGTGGTGAGGCCGGGCGACGCGCCGGCACGGCTCGACGCGGCCAAACCGAAACAGGCGTCCCAGGCACCGACGCAACTTGCCGCCCTGACGCCGGCTGCCGAGGCAAAGCCGGGCAGGGCCACGGGTGCTTCCGTCAGGGACATGGCGCAGCGCGCCAAGGCGGCGGTGATGTCGATCGGTTCCGACAAGCCCAGCATGGTGGAGAAACTGTGGGGCAAGGAACCGGCGTCGCGCTCGTTGCTGTCCTACGCTTCCGCCGATGTCAGCGCGACCGGCAGCCTGCCGAGGGAGCAGAACCCGATGCTCGGGGGATCGGCGCCCTATGATCGCTCGACCGCCGTTTACGACATTGCAGCGCGCAAGGTCTTCCTGCCCGACGGCACCGTGCTGGAGGCGCATTCAGGACTCGGTAGCAAGAAGGACGATGTCCGGTTTGCGCATGTCCGGATGCACGGCGTGACCCCGCCGCACATCTACGATCTGAAGCCGCGCGAGGCGTTGTTTCACGGTGTGCCGGCACTGCGGCTGACGCCGATCGGCGGCAAGGACAAGATCTTCAACCGCGACGGCCTGCTCGCGCACACCTACATGCTCGGGCCCGGCGGCGATTCCAACGGCTGCATCTCGTTCAAGGACTATTACGCATTCCTCGACGCCTACCGCAATCGCGGGATCAGGCGGATCGCGGTGGTGGCGAAGGTGGACTGAGGCGGGCGTTGTTGCATGGTTGATTGCTGCGACGCCTCAAATTAAGGTTGTCATTTCGGAACGCACCACTTAGCGCGTCCGGAATCCGTCACGCGATGGCTTATTACGTTTATCTCCTTGCGAGCAAGAAGCACGGCACGCTCTATCTCGGCGTGACCAACGATCTCGCGCGGCGGATATATGAGCATCGCACCAGGGCAGTGCCCGGCTTCACGACGCGCTACGGCGTCGACAAGCTGGTCTGGTTCGAAATCTACGACGATGCCATCACTGCGATCGCACGCGAAAAAGAGATTAAGAAATGGCGGCGTGACTGGAAGATCCGTTTGATCGAAGAAGAAAATCCGGGGTGGACCGATTTATATCCGGGTATTTCCAGCTGACGGCCGCCGAACCATCTCCTTCGTCATTCCGGGGCGACGCGAAGCGGCGAGCCCGGAATCCATAACCACGATCGTGAGTATGGAT
>NZ_JAUYQU010000210.1 GCF_030697065.1 Bradyrhizobium sp. | reverse complement strand
GCTGGCGCGGCCATCGAGCGACTGGGCGGTGAAGAAGTTGGTGGGATTGTCGAGCGCGGTATTCACCTTCTTGCCGGTCGAAAGGCGGCTCTGCGTGGTGGCGAGCAGATCGGCGGTCGACTGCAGTGAAAGCAAATTCTGACGAACGGAGGAAGAGAGAACAATGCCGGACATACTGTTTGATCCTTCTGGATGTTACACTTTTACACGACGCCACTCTTTCGTCGGCGACAGGTGACACTGTTCCTCCGTATGCTACCTGTTCGTTAAATGCCTTCTCCGTACAAATACCCGGAATGCGAATAGTCGTTGACGCGCGAAGCCACCCGCAGAGGGGTTTTGGTCACGACGACGCGGCAGTAACCGCTGCGGCACAACGACCTTCGGCAATTTGGGAGATGATCCGGAGCGTCGCCCGGAAATTAAGCCTGTCAGGCCGCAAGCGCCGCGCGGATCGGCGTCGGCTTTCTCCGGCAACAGGCAGGAACTGCTATCTCAACTGAACGACGCGCGCGAAGCGGGACTGCGCTTCCTTCATACTCTCGTTGATCACGGTCAGCAGCGCCACGGGTGTAAACGGCTTGCGCAGGCAGCGGGTCGCACCGAGTTCGAGCGCCATCCTGAGGAAATCGGGAGCCGGCGTGTCCAGATTGGCAAAGGCGTAACCGGACATCGCAATCAGCGGAACCGCGGGCGCGCGCTCGTGAAATATCCTGATCGACTCGAACCCCCGCATATGCGGCATGAAGATGTCGACGATCATCAGGTCGAATGTGGTGCGTTCCAGCGAACGCAGCCCGGCTTCACCTCCGTCGGCGACGGTCACCTGGAAGCCGTGCCGCTCGAGATAGATCTCAATGGCCATGCAGACCATTGGATCATCGTCGACAACGAGAACACGTGGCATGGGAGCCCCCTGAGGCTGAGTTTGTATCGTCGATGCTTCGGGAATCTTGAAGTCGTGACGCAAGCTGGTCTCTCCCCATTATGATCGGACCGAAAGCAGGACGTTGCCGCGAAGACCAACGCCGATTCGATCTTGAATTTTCTTTCGGATTCACCACACACCCGGTCTTGCCGTCGCACCGAACCTGACAGCCTCAATCTGCAAGAACGTTCTCCCTCGACTCAAGTGAAGACTTTCCCGAGGGCCCGTTGGTAGCGGCGGCGAGGGCCCCAACGTGTTGAGGTTCGGCTTCCAACAGCAGTTGGTCGATCACGCTCAGCAATGTCGCCGGCCTGAAGGGCTTGCGCAGACAGCGCGTCGCGCCGAACCTGAGCGCCATCCTCTGGAAGCCGGGACTGGCCTGGTCCGGGCCGGAGAAGGCATAGCCGGAGATTGCGATCAGCGGCACCGTCGGCGCATGATCGTGAAACACCCGGATCGATTCGAACCCGCGCATATTGGGCATGAGGACATCGACGATCATCAGGTCGAATGTCGAATTATCGAGAGCGCGAAGACCGCTGGCGCCACCATCGGCGATCGCAACCTCGAAATCATAGCGCTTCAGCCACGCCCGAAGGGCGAGACAAATATGCAGGTTGTCATCCACAACAAGAATGCGTCGCATGCCGGGCCTTCTCCTGCCCCTCTACGCGTTCAACCAACTCCAGTATGATAGCGCTGCAAATTCCCGTAACCGCGAATCAGCGCAGTTCTCATTTCCGCCACGATGCCGCCCGTTGTCTGCCTCGTGCCGTGTATTGGAACTCAGATGCAGATTGCTGCACAGTCGAACGCCTGGCTCGTCTTGCATGAAGCCCGCAGCCGCGCGGACGCATGATCGAATCGGCAGCCGCCTGCCGCCTGCGCCCGCACTGGTCCGACGGACGTCATGACTTCGGGTTGCCGCCTTCGCGGCTTCCACGTCGAGGGCCGGTAAGGCAAGCTGTCCTTGTTGAAGCGCGGTGGCCACTGGATCGACCAACTTTGCGACCGGTTCCTGTTTGGTATCCGCTGCCGCGAGTTCCAGCCCGATATCGATTGTCCTCGCCAAGCCTGCGCCTGCGGCCTATGCTTTGGTCTGCTACCGTGCATAGCGTCGGCGACCCTGAGACCGGTTGCGCTCCCGCTCAGGGCAGGAGGCTCCCCTTTGGACTCAGTTTCTCGTTCACCCAACGGCTTCCTGGCGGCACTGGCTGCGGACGATTTCGAACTGGTCCGCCCGTATCTGCGCACCGTCAATCTGGCTCAGGAGTCCATGCTGGTCGACGTCGGCGAGACGCTCAAGCGCGCCTACCTTCCACATAAGGGCGTGATCTCCCTCGTCGTGAAGCTCGCAAAGGGAGAAAGCGTCCAGATCGCCATGATCGGCCGCGACAGCATCTTCGGCACGTTCTCCGCGCTTGGCGATCCGACAACGTTGAACAGCGCCGTCGTGCTGGTGCCCGGCATCGCCTCGACGCTCGACATCGAGCGGCTTAGCAACGCCGCCGAGCAGAGCACCACGTTCCGGGCGACGCTGGTGCGGCATGGACTGGCGGTGTACGCGCAGATCCAGCAGACTGCCGGATGCAATGCCGCGCACACGGTGGAATCCCGGCTGGCGCGATGTCTGCTGCACACCCGCGACCTGTCGGGCAGCAACAACTTCGTTCTGACGCAGGAATTGATGGCGCAGATGATCGGCGCGCGCCGCAACAGCGTATCGCTGGTGGCCAACACGCTGCAGCAGGCCAACTTCATCCACTACAGCCGGGGGCATATCGAGATCACCGACTTCGACGGCCTCAGCAAGACATCCTGCGAATGCTACGCAACGGTGAAGGCGCATTACGAGAGGCTGATCCGTCCGTAGCGAGCGCATCCAGAGCGCCTGGCGGAAACGGATGTCCGTCCTGATGCTGCAGGCGTGGTCGTCTTCATTGTGCAGGACGATCCCGGAAAATCAGGCGCCACAAGCACGATGAACCCGTACAATTACGGAACCCCCCGCAGCGACTTGGATATTTAATTCGGCCGGAATTAACGGGCTGTTCAATGACCGCTGGTAGTTGTCACGGTGTTGGCGGGCGTGAATTCGAGACAAGCATCGAGTGTCTTCTTCGTATGCAGCGAATATCTCACCCGTGTCGGCAATTTGCCAACCGCGCGGAGTAATTACATGGCCTTTGATTTGTCGATGCCGATCCTGGTGGTCGATGACTACAACACCATGATCCGGATCATCCGCAACCTTCTGAAGCAGCTTGGCTTCGAGAACGTGGATGACGCCAGCGACGGATCGGCCGCGCTCGCCAAGATGCAGGGCAAGAAATACGGCCTGGTGATTTCGGACTGGAACATGGAGCCGATGACCGGTTACGATCTGCTCAGGGAAGTTCGCGCCAGCCCGGAGCTTTCGCAAACGCCATTCATCATGATCACCGCGGAGTCGAAGACCGAGAACGTCATCGCCGCGAAGAAGGCCGGCGTCAGCAACTACATCGTCAAGCCGTTCAATGCCGCCACGCTGAAGACCAAGATGGAAGCGGTGTTTCCGGGTTCGGCCGGCTGAACTGCACGCCCGACCCAATTCCCGGCGCCGCACCGGGGCTGCGCGGCAGTACTACTACGGCGTGGGATTTTTACACACGGATAATATTAAGCGGCGATATTGCGTGAACAGAGGAGAGCTTCATGTTCACGTTTGAAACGGCCGACCAGAAAGAAGTCCGGCGTTTTCGTATCGCGCAGTTCAACGGCAGAACCGCGACGATCCGATCGGGCGGGACCACCGTCACCGGCCACGTGCGCTCGGTGCTGGAAAGCAAGACGAGCATCCCGACGCTTTGGACGATCACGATCGTCCCGCGCGAGCCCAAGAT
Organism: Bradyrhizobium sp.; assembly: GCF_030697065.1. Taxonomy (GTDB): domain Bacteria; phylum Pseudomonadota; class Alphaproteobacteria; order Rhizobiales; family Xanthobacteraceae; genus Bradyrhizobium. The sequence continues at coordinate 20,474 of NZ_JAUYQU010000210.1, read as the reverse complement.
CAGCGCCGAGACGCTGCGACCGACGCCTCGCGTCCACGCCTTCGTGGAAGACTTTTACTGAGCGGCGGGCCGCCCGCGGTATCGCCGGCCAGGACCATGCCGATCAAGACATCGCCGGCCTCGCCCTCACTTCGAACAATCCGGAACTGAAGCCGTCAGGTGCATGGTCGCGGCCGGGCAATGAAGAACCGCCGGCGCGCCGCGCGGTCCGTTCGCTACACACCGCTCGGATTCAGCAGCGCGGTGCGGACGAGGTCCGCGGTGTTTCGCGCACCGAGCTTTCGCATCGCCTCGGCGCGATGGCTTTCGAACGTCCTCGGGCTGATGCGCATCTGCAAGGCGCCCTCCTTGTTGGAGCACCCTTCGCTGATATAGTTCAGAACCTCGCGCTCCCGCTTCGTCAGCGGTTTCTGACCAGGCTCCGATGCGAACATGACGCCCGGCGCGCGATCCCTGGCCCTGCTCGTACGCATTTCCCAGCCAGTCGCGCGGCCCGGCACAGTGACGGCTTCCTCGTGCGTGCCGGCAAACTGCTTCATCATGGCGCAGACGCGCTCGGTTTGCTGAAGCGCGTTCTCCACCACTTGCTGCAGATAAGCCCGATTGCCATCGGTCTGCGTGAGTTGATGGCTGTGTTGCTTGATCTCGCCCATGTAGAGCAGCAGCGCGGTCAATGGCCCGTTGAGCTGACGCGCGATCACTGATCCCGCTTCATCCATCGCTCTTGCCCGCGCCACGGACTGCCGGCAAATTTCAGGATCGTCGCTGCCGGCCGGCTCGATGCCTTCGGGCCACTTCGAAAAGGGCGAATCAGTAATCCGATTTTCCTGCTGCGACATGGATTTTGTTTAACAACCCTCAGCTGTTTGAGGGTTAATTTTGTACTCAGTAAGACTACGGTGACTTTATCGAAGTCCGCAGTCCCCACCTGAAACGATTCAACGAGAAACCGTGCGTAAAGCGCCGTAAACGCGCGAGTCTCTCCAGGATCTCAGTAGTACTACTGAGAGAAGAGACGGCGCCGGCAGGGACGCAAAGCCCGTATTTTCACGGGTGCCGGCGGTTGCTTCTTAATCTGACGCCAACTGTTTTCGTGGTTCCATGCCGCCTCGTTTGCGCCTGCACGCGACAGGCCGATCGCCTTGACCCTATTTGATCGCGCGCGAAAACCCGGATCGCACATGGCACTGGCGGACCAGATCCAGGAGTTCCTGCAGCGGCTGACGCCGCCGACGCGCGGCAGCCTGCTGACCGAGCTCGAGCGGCTGGAAGTATGCGGAGCCGAGATTCCCGGGGCGGCGCCGGTGCTGGAAAGACTGCGCGCCGAGTTTCGCAGCGACGGGTCTACTCAAACTCGCGCGAACAATCCTTCGCGGCTTTTCTTCGCGCCGCTGGAGCCGCTGCTGATCGATGCGGATCCGGACCATGCCAATTCGGGGAGAATATCGCGCGGCTCGCTGTCTCCCATCTGGGAATGGATCAGCCGGGATCTGCTGCCGACGATGGCGCGCGACTATGCCGGCGCGGTGAACAAGCTGATCGCGGCCGACAATCGACGGGAAGCCCAGCGCGTCGTCGATACGTTCCAGGCCAAGGTGATCAAATCCCTGGAGAACACGCTGGCCTCGCCGGACGCCATTGGTCAGGCCCAGGCCAAGCTGGCGACTTACACGACTGCGCGTTCGGCCGGCCACGACCTGGCGAAGATCCTTTGCGCGATGCGCGCACGCGTGGCCCTGGCCAAATTCAACGATGATCTTCCGGCCAAGATCGCGGAATTCGGCGATCCGCAAGTCGCCCAGGTCGCATCCCTGCTGACAGCGTTCGGGAAGATCCAGGCCGACGCGCTGCCCTTTGCTCTGGCATTGGTGGCCAGGCGGCTGAAGGCTCCGTGGCAGTTGATCCGCCTCGCCAGCAAGGCGGCGGCGAGCAAGAATGCCGTCGACATCGCCGCCGCACCCTATGCGATCACGGTCTCGATGGTCCTGGATCGGCTGGACAACAGCCGGACGACGCTGCGCGTTGCCCTGAAAAACAACCGGGTGCTGGTCGCGAAGGAAATCCTGACCGAAATCTACGACACCGAATACGCCCTGCGGGTCCGCATCGATCAACTCGACGGGTCCGAGTGGGGACGGCGGCTGGAGTGCCTGCTCGACGCGACGGCAACCCTCGTCGAGGCGGAAGTGCGCCGGTTTCCCGACAAGGTCGGCCACGTGCTGGGGTCAACCCGGCTGCGCAGCCACCTGTCTCTCTCCGGCCGCCTGACCTATCTGGCGTGGAAGGGGCGCGATGCCCTCGTCGGCGGAGCTGCGTTTTGCAGGAAGCTGGTCGGCGCGGGCTGAAGAACCCGACGCCGGATTGCGATCGTGCGATCGAAAAAAAGCCCGCCGGTTCGACCGGCGGGCCTTGATTTCATGTTGCTGGCAGCGCCAATCGATCCCTGTGATTCCGGTACATCCGCGGAAATCGGCGGGATCGGATTGCGTTACATGGCGCGGAGGTTTTCCGCGCTGGTCTTGCCGCGCATGCTGTCGACTTTCGCTTCGTACGAAAGCTTCTGGCCTTCGTTGAGCGAACCCATGCCGGCGCGCTCGACGGCGCTGATGTGCACGAATACGTCGTTGCCGCCGTCGTCAGGCTGAATGAAGCCGAAGCCCTTGGTCGCGTTGAACCACTTAACTGTTCCGGTAGACATTTGAGTTTTCTCCAAGATGCGCGAATGCGCAAAGTGCCCGCGCGACCTTCGCGCGAGCGTAAATCCGATTTCAGCGATGTCTTGGGGAGTGGAGCCGGTTCGGCGCGTTCAACAAGGCAGATCGATCGTTCGAATGGAGGGCGTTTACGCTGCTTCGCATGAAATAGCAAGCGTATCCGGACGACATGGCCAAATGATCATAATCGCAGCGCCGTTTCCGCCCTGACCCATCCTGCGACGCCGAAGCGACACGAGTCAGCGCCGCGATCCGCCGCGGTCGTATTCCGCCGTCGTCAGGTCGGTATGGCTGGAAGCCTGATCAGTCGAGCCGGCTGATCTGCTCCTCGGTCACCACGCGCTCGACGTTCTCGGTCTTGCTCTTGATGCGGTAACGCGGACGGCCGTCGGCCTCTATCGGCAGACAGGTGACGATGGTGTAGATGCTGCGCTGCTTCACCACGGCGCGGCCCTGCGGCCCCTGCAACTGGTGGTGGACATCGTCGTTAATCGCGTAATTGTGGGCCATCGCCTGATTTTTCCGGTGAGAACGGGCTTTTAGGCGTAATGGGTCAAAAAAGCAACAAACTTCGTTGCTTGGCGCGGCTGGTCAGGCGGCAGGGAACCGGCTGATTAATTTAACTATTTTGGCTAATGATGGAGCGGAATAACTGAAATGCGGCGGCAACCAGACAGTCGCTTTGGCAGCCCCGCCTGGGAATCTCCGGCGGGGTTTCGTTGGCTGCGACGGGCCGCCTTGGCGGCCGTAGCCGCCAAAAGCGGCAACCGATCTCAGGCGGAGTTCAGCGCACCGGCTGGGTAGGTCCGCGCCCTGCTCGCAGCAGCTACAGGGCCTGCACGGTCCAACCGATCATGTTCCTGGCAATTCGGCCGAACGCCTCATTGAACGCAGCGATGGCATTGGAGCGCTCGAGACTGTCTACTTTCTGGGTTTCCTCGAACAAGCGCGAGGCCACGACTTTTCCGTCCTTGTCGACAATGCGCGCCGACAGGCCGATTTCGACCGTCGGCTCATTTTGGGTCGCAATCTGGAATCGCCTGATATCGATCAGAAGCTGAAACCCGGCCTGGCCGATCTCGGGCGCGCGGAGCGGCGCGTGCTCGATATCGTAATTCTCGAACGTCTCGATCAGCTTGGCCTGCAGCAGTTTTGGAATGCTGTCGGCCCAGAGGAACTCGGCAAATCCCGGATGGTCCTTCATCGGCGAGAACAGCATGCGCTGGGTCTGCAGCATCGCAACCGCCGTCGGCTCGGGAAGCGCCAGTGCCGCGTCGAGTTTCTCGCTGGCGGGTCCCAGATCCTGCGGGGCCTGCAGGTCGTATGTAATTTTCTGCGCCGGCGTTCCGCCTCCCGTCAGCTTTTCAAGACCGGAAACAATGCCGTCCAGTTTACCGGTGTTGCGCGCCAGCCCTTCGGTGAAAACCTGCAGGTTGGCGATGGCTTTCTTCAGAGGCTCCGAATTTTCGCTCAGCACGGAGTCGACCTTGCGCAGGGCGTCGCGCGCAGCCTGCGTCATGCTCTGGCCCGCCCCGGGTTCGGCGATCAGTGTCGGCACCTTGCCGGAACTTTCGAGCATCTGGCCGCCTTCCAGTGCAATCACGGGAACGCCCGTCAGCCCCTGGAATTCCAGACCGACTTTGGTGTCGGCCCGCACCGGCGTCGTCGAGGCTATCGAAACCGTGGCATCGACGCGACGCGGGTTGTCCGGCGCGAGGCGCAGATCCGTCACTTCGCCGACCCGAATGCCATTGAACAGCACCGCGGCGCCCACCAGCAGCCCGGGCACCGAACCGTCGAACTGGACATGGTAGGTCGCGCGCGGACCGAGGCTGCCGGTGTTATGAAGCCAGTACACGAAGCCGAACACGGCCAGGATGGCTGCCAGCACGAAGGCGCCGACAACGACGAAGGGAGCGCGGGTTTCCATTTCACTGGCTCGCTTTTGGTTGAAGCATCAAGGAGCGCTTGCCGTGGAAATAGGCCCGCACCCAGGGATGCTCGGATTGAAGCAGTTCGCGCATCTGTCCGATGGCTACGATCTTGCCATCAGCCAGTGCGGCGACGCGGTCGCAGACGGTATTCAGGCTGGCGAGGTCATGGGTGACCATGAACACCGTCAACCCGAGGGTCTTCTGCAACGTCTTGATCAGGGCGTCGAAATCGCCCGCGGCAATCGGATCCAGGCCCGAAGTCGGCTCGTCGAGAAAAACGATCGCCGGATCGAGCGCGAGCGCGCGAGCCAGCGCCACGCGCTTGGTCATGCCACCGGACAACTCGGAAGGAAATTTGTCGCCATCCTCCGGCGCCAGTCCGACCATTTCGAGCTTGGCATTGGCGATTTCATCCATCAGCGCATCCGACAGCACGAGACTCTCGCGCAGCGGAAACTGGACATTCTGCCGGGCGGTAAGCGACGAGAACAGCGCGCCCTGCTGGAACAGAATGCCCCACCTGCCGGCGGCATTCCGGGTGCTCCGGCCCCCGGTGCCGCCGATCGCCGCGCCCATCACCTCGATCTCGCCGCTTTGCCGGGGGATGAGGCCGATGATGGTTCGCATCAATACCGACTTGCCGCCGCCTGAAGCGCCTACCAGCCCGAGTATCTCGCCCCTTCGGACGTCCAGCGACAGCTGATCGATCACCGCGCGCTTGCCGAAGCCGACCACCAGGTCGCGGACGCGAATCGCAAATGGCACCTCCTCTTCCTGCATCGCTACATTCCGATCGAAGCGAAGAAGATCGCGAACAGGCCATCGAGCACGATCACCAGAAAGATCGACTTCACCACCGAGGTCGTGGTCTGCCTGCCGAGCGATTCCGCACTTCCCTTCACCCGCAGCCCCTCGCTGCAGGCGACGATGCCGATCACCAGCGCCATGAAGGGCGCCTTGATGATGCCGACCTCGAAATGGGTAACGGACACGGCGTCATGCAGCCGCGCGATGAAGATCGCAGGCTCCATGCCGCCATAGAACCAGGCCACCAGAAGGCCGCCATAGAGCGCGGCCATCGACCCGATGAAACTCAGGATCGGCAGCGCGCAAATCAACGCGATGACCCGGGGCAGGATCAGGACTTCGACCGGATCGAGCCCCATGGTGGACAGCGCGTCGATTTCCTCGCGCATTTTCATCGAGCCCAGTTCGGCTGTGTAGGCGCTCCCCGAGCGGCCGGCGACCATGATGGCGACGATCAGCACCCCGAGCTCGCGCAGCACCAGGATGCCGACCATGTCGACGACATAGGAATCGGCCCCGAATTTCCGGAAATGGAAGATACCCTGCTGCGCGATGATGGCGCCGATCAGAAAGGTGATCAGCACCACGATCGGGATCGCCCGCCAGCCGACCCTGTAGACCTGATAGACCAGGGACGTCAGCCGCAGCGACCGCGGCCGCCGCAGCACGCCCAGCATGGCGACGCAAAGAGAACCCAGCAACTGCAGGAACACGGTCACGTCTTCGCGGGCGCCGAGGGTGGCGCGGCCGATATCGCCGACCTTGCCCAGAATCCGATTGCGCGCCGGGGCCGGCGGGGAACTTGCCCGATTGACCTGGCGCACTTTCTCGATCAGCCCGGCATAATAGTCGGCGACGCCGACGACTTCGGCGCGATGACCCGCCGACATCACGCGCCGCGACATTTTCTCGATCAGCCAGGCGCCGAGCGTATCGAGTTCGCGCACGTCGGCCATGTCGAGCCTGACGTTGCCGGAGCGGTCGAGCTGCGGCGCGACGGCGTCGGAAAGTTGCTCGAGCTCGGCCACATTGGCCGCAATCCAGGATCCGCCCGGACGCAGTTCGAGCAGCCCGTCGGTCGCCGTCGCCGTCAACAGAGGTGCTGTCGTCAAGATGATTATTCCTCAATCATATACGGCTGTTCCCTAGTGCGTGGGCACCGTTGCCATGTTGACCTGCCTCAAGGCGGCACTGAGCCCGCGAAGGTACGCCGCTGTTGACCCAAATCAAGGGCTGCGCCGCCGGCCCGCCTAGATTTCGCTTTGTCAGGAGCCATCGAGAGTGCATGCGATGTTCAAAGCGAGCGAACTGGTGGATGAGTTGCAGGCGCTGAAGAGCGAGGTATCGCATCTCTTGAACACGGCAGGCGACGGGCTGCTCGACGACGCCAGGGGCCGCGCCGACGCCCTCGTCGACCAGATCAAGGCCTCCTTGAACGAAATCGGCGAGACCTTGAGCGAGAACGAAGACCACGTCGAGGCGCTGATCGCAAAACGCCCGATCGCAGCCATGGCATCCGCCTTCGCGCTCGGCGTCGCCATCGGTTTCATGCTGAGGAGACACTGACTTGGACAGCGACAAGATCGTCAAGAACCTGCGTGCGCTCTGGCGAACCGACCGGATCATCGCCGAAATAAGGCTGCGGCATCTGCTGCTCGGGCTTGGCCTGCGGGCCTTTGCCGCGCTGATCGCGGCCTTCGGCCTTCTCATGCTGGAACTCGCGGCCTATTTCGCACTGGTGCAGATATGGAGCGCGATTCTCGCAGCCGCCATCCTCGGCATCGTCAATTTTGCGATCGCCGGCACCTTGTTGCTGATTGCTGGAAGGTCGCCTTCGGGGCGCGAGCTCGAACTGGCCAACGAAATTCACGGCTCGGCGCTGGAGGCATTGCAAATCGAGGCCCGGGCGCTGCAGTCGCAGTTTGCCGGCATGGTCCATCACCCCCTGAACAGCGTCCTGCCGTCGCTGCTGGTGCCGCTGATCACGATCATCGTCAGGAGCCTGAGAAAGTCCAGGACCAAGGCCGCGCCTGCGACAAGCGCCGCGGCTGACCCGAACTGATCACGGCAGAGGCATCCGCCTCATGCCACCAAGAAGGAGATGACCAGATGCCGAACAGCAGGCTAAAGCCCATTCTGAACGCTTCCCTGCCGGTGCAGTTCCGGAAAATCCGCCTCGCTTTGGCCCGCGAGCCCGGGCATCCCGAGGGTGATGCCGATGTGGCTTACCTCCTCGTGGCGCCGCTCGATACCGAGGACCGCATCGACGCGAAACTGTATCGCGAACATAAGGATGCCTGCCGGGTGGTGCGCCAGCGCCCCAATGAGGAGGACAAGTACGGTCATCTCGTTCATCGGCCGGGCGGCTGGCGTTTCCATTACGAAGGAGAGACCGAACTGACGGACGAGGTCGGCTATCATCTCTCGCATGAGCGTTTCGTGGTCGGTGAGTACATTTCGATCGACGAGCGCGGCAAGATGCACACCTATCGCGTGATCTCGGTGTCGAGCATTTGAGCAGGAGCCGTTTTCGGCTCTGCCGGGGCATGGTCGGATGCGGCGGCTGATTGCGGTAAGTCAACAGCCACCCTCTCTCGGTCGTCAAGTTTCCGTCTGGGCAAGAAGAGCCCATGGCCTTCAAGAATACTCTGCTGACACTGACCACCGGTGCCGGCTGCAGGCCGTGGAGATAAAATGACCAAGAGCACCCATACGGACAAAACCCGTCCGCGACTGAAAGTCCGCCGGATCAGTCTGGATACCGGCCGTGAAAATGTCGTCGTGATCTCGCGCCATTCCAGCGCCTTGCGGCCCGATGTGTTCCGCGGATTCAGCCGGGTCGAGTTGCGGCGCAACTCGAGAGTCCTGCTGGCGACGCTGTTGATCACGGACGACAACGGGTTGGTCGGCCCCGATGAAATCGGCCTATCCGAGCCGGCGTTCCGGCGCTTCGCAGAACCTGCCGGCAGCCTGGTCGCGGTAAGTCCGGCGGTCTCCCCTGAGAGCCTCGACGCCGTCCGCGCCAAGATCCAGGGCCGCACCTTCAAGCCGGCGGAGATCGACGCCATCATCGACGATCTCACGCATTATCGTTACTCCGACATGGAGATCGCCGCGTTCCTGATCGGCTCGGCCAGCTTCATGACGACCGACGAACTGCTCGCTTTGGTCCAGGCGATGGCGCGGGCCGGAACGCAGTTGAAATGGCCGGACACCATCGTCGTCGACAAGCATTGCATCGGCGGCATTCCCGGCAACCGCACCTCCATGATCGTCGTCCCGATCGTGGCGGCGCACGGGCTCACCATTCCCAAGACGTCCTCGCGCGCGATTACCTCGCCCGCCGGTACCGCCGACACCATGGAAGTGCTGACCCGCGTCGATGTCAGCGTCGAGGAAATGAAGGAAGTCGTCGCCGCCTGCCGCGGCTGTCTGGTCTGGGGCGGACACGTCAATCTTTCCCCGGCCGACGACATCCTGATCTCGGTCGAGCGTCCGCTCAGCCTCGACACGCGCGAGCAGATGGTTGCCTCGATCATGTCGAAGAAGCTCGCGGCGGGCTCCACCCGTCTGCTTGTGGACCTGCCGGTCGGCCCGACGGCGAAACTGACCAACGCCACCGAAGCGATGCGGCTGCGGAAACTGTTCGAGTTCGTCGGCGATCATTTTGGCATAGCCGTCGAGGTGATCACCACCGACGGTCGCCAGCCGATCGGCAGCGGCATCGGTCCGGTTCTCGAAGCGGAGGACGTCATGGCGGTTCTGGCCAACGACGACGCCGCTCCCGCCGACTTGCGCGAAAAGTCGTTGCGGCTTGCCGCGCATCTTCTGGAATATGACCCGCAGTTGCGGGGCGGCAGCGGCTATGCGCGTGCCCGCGAACTGCTCGACAGCGGCGCGGCGCTGAAGAAGATGCAGGCCATCATCGATTCCCAGGGTCCCGCGACCTGCCGCACCGACGTCGGCAAGCTGACCGTCGACGTCGTCGCCGACGATGACGGCACAATTTCCGAAATCAACTGCCTGCAGCTGAACCGCCTGGGGCGTACCGCAGGCGCGCCGATCGACAAGGGCGCAGGCATCAAGCTGTTCAGCAAGATCGGCGACCACGTCGAGAAAGGTCAGCCGCTCTATCGGATCCACGCCTACGACCAGTCCGAACTCGATCTTGCCGCGGCCTCCGCAAAGGCAAACTGCGGGTACACCATCGGTCCCCGGCATCCGGCAATCGGCGAGACCGCGACGTGAACGCGACCATCGTCCAAAGCCTGCCGTCATCCTCGCATGACGCCGTCCGGCTCGCATCGCGGCTCGGCGTTGCCTTTCACGAGATCGCCGTTCACCGGTTTCCCGACGGCGAAGTCCGGGTAACGACCGGGGCGGCGGGGCCGACGACCATCATCTATGCGTCGCTCGACCGGCCGAACGAGAAACTGATCGCACTGACGTTCGCCGCCGAGGCGCTGCGGCGCGGAGGCGCCAAACGCCTCGTCCTGCTCGCGCCCTATCTCTGCTACATGCGCCAGGACACTGCGTTCCACGAAGGCGAAGCGATCAGCCAGAAGGTGATCGGCGCATTGATCGCCGGATGCGTGGATCGCGTCGTCACCGTCGATGCGCACCTGCATCGCACGCCCGAAATTGGAACCGTGTTTCCCGGGATCGCCTCCGACAATCTGTCGGCGATGCCGGCCATTGCGGTCGCGCTGCGCAAGGCCGGCCTCGATCCCGCGACTGTCGTAGTGGGGCCGGATGCGGAATCACAGCCATGGGTCAGCGACCTCGCCGGACGGCTCGGGCTCCCTCATACGGTTGCCCTGAAAACCCGGCGCGGGGACCGCTCCGTCGAGGTCGAATTCAAGGACGCAGCGCGCCTTGCCGGTCATCCCGCCCTGATCGTGGACGATATCGTCTCCTCAGGCGGCACCATGACCGCCTGCGCCAAGGCGCTCGCTTCCGCCGGCGCGACCACGATCGACGCCATCGTGACGCACGCATTGTTCCCGGAAGAACTCTGTCGCGAGATGGCCTTGTCGGGCATTCGCTCGATTCGTTCCACACACAGCGTTCCACATTCCACCAACGCTATCCTGCTCGATGATCTGTTCGTCAGCGCGTTGCAGGGCGAGCTGAAGCCTGCAGCTATTCCGGAGGCATCCCGATGAGCGTGACGGTCCAGTTTTGCGGCGCGGCCCGGACGGTAACAGGTTCGAGCTATCTCTTCGAAACCCGATCCGGGCGATTCCTGGTCGACTGCGGCCTGTTTCAGGGACCCAAGACGCTGAAGGAACTGAACTACAGTCCATTTCCCTTTCGCGCCGCCGACATCGACGCCGTGCTTCTCACCCATGCCCATATCGACCACAGCGGCCTGTTGCCGAAGCTGGTGCGCGACGGCTTTCCCGGCCGCATCCTCGCGACGCGCGGCACCATCGATCTCTGTTCCTACATGCTGCCCGACGCCGGGGGCATCCAGGAATCCGAGGTAACCACCCTTAACCGGCGCAACGCGGCCCGCGGGCGGGCCGAGGTCAGCCCGATCTATACGCAAGCGGATGCGATCGCCATGCTGCCGTCGTTTACGCCGGTCGACTACGAAAAATGGGTCGACGTGATTCCCGGCGTTCGCGCGCGCTACTGGAATGCCGGACACCTGCTCGGGTCCGCCTCGATCGAGATCGAATTCGCCGATCAGGACGCTTCGCGCAAGCCGCTGCGCGTCCTCTGTTCCGGCGATGTGGGTCCCGACGCCAAGCTGCTGCAGCCCGATCCCGAGGCCCCGGCGGGCTTCGATTATGTCATCTCGGAGTCGACCTATGGCGACCGCGAGCGGCCGCCGATTACGTCCGATGCGCGCCGCGCGCGCTTGTCGGCGGAGGTCCGCGAGGCGGCAGGCCGCAAGGGCGCGCTGCTGATCCCGGCCTTCGCGGTCGAACGCACCCAGGAGCTGATCGTCGATCTGATCGACCTCATGGAGCGCGGCGAAATTCCCGCCGCACCGCTTTTTCTGGACTCCCCGCTTGCAATTCGCGCCACGGAGGTCTTTCGCAGGCACGCCGCGAGCCTTGATGCCGCGGTCGATGTGCGCCGACTGCTCAACTCGCCGCAGCTCCGGTTCACCGAAACGGTCGATGAGAGCAAGGCGATCGCCAAGCTGACGGGCTTTCACATCGTCATCGCCGGCAGCGGCATGTGCGACGCCGGGCGTATCCGGCATCATCTGAAGAACTGGCTATGGAACGCGAGGGCCACCGTCTTGCTGGTCGGATTTCAACCCCAGGGTACGCTCGGCCGGTTTCTCATCGACGGCGTCAAGGCCGTTCGCATCCAGGGCAACGAGATCAAGGTCGCCGCCCGAATCCGCAGTATCGATGATTACTCCGGACATGCCGACGGATCGGAACTGGCGCGCTGGATCGCCGCGCGCCGTCCGGTCCAGCGCGGCGTGTTCCTAGTCCATGGCGAGGAGCCGGCCATCGCCGGCCTGGCGGAGCGCATCTCCGAGCGAATTATCCCGGCGGCGCGGGTTTTCCAGCCGCTTCTGGATGATGTCTACGAATTGACGGCCGCAGCCCCCGCGATCGTGGCTGGCTCCCGTCGCCGCCGGTTGGCGCCCGAGGCCGTGGTCAGGCTCGACTGGCACAACGACATGTCGAAACTCATCCTGGACATCAACGACCGCATCGAGGCTGCCGCAGACGACCGCGCGCGCGGTGTCATCATTCGAAGGCTGCGGCGTTCGCTGGATGACTGAACCGGTCTCAGCCGCGCCGCTGTCATCATGGACGCGGCGGAGCCCGCAGGAAGGGCCTTCAGGCCAGCGGCCGGCCGCCGAACAGTCTGGATGCGGTTTCGATCACCTTCTCGCCATGCCTTAGATGCCGTTCGCAGTCTCGCCGCATGAACTCGAGCTGATGGCGACTGCAATCCTTCCACATTGCCCTGTAATCCCCGACCGAGTGCGCCTCGGCGAGCTTCGAGGCGAATTCCGCAAACAGATGCGTCTCGGTTCGCGCGCGGTCGAGCATTTCATACCCCGCAAACATCATCTCCTGGAACATTGCCGTTTGTACGCCCATCATGAAATGAAGCGTATCCTTGCCGGCGTCGGCCATTCGGGTTGCCGTCTCCGCTTGTTGGCCGGTCGCAACATCCCGTTCGGAAAGCTCTGTCATGTTCGCTCCAGGGTTCTGCATCGGTTGACGGTATGATCCTGTCCGGAGCGCGCATTGATCTGGATCAGCCCGACCGGCACGGCCCAGCTACATCCCGAGTCGCCTTGCGACGGTCCCCGGTATAGCTTTTGATGTGAATCAAGCCGCATCTGCCTCCTTGCGGTATCCGGAAATCGAGCTTTGAAGCGAACCAGGAAGGCCCCCATGCGCGCGCACCAGATCATGACCCGGAACGTCATCACCGTGCTGCCCGAGACGCCGCTGCTCGAGGCCGCCCGCAAGATGCTCGAAAATCACGTGAGCGGACTGCCTGTGATTGATTCCGCGGGAAAACTCGTCGGAATCGTCTCGGAAGGCGACTTCCTGCGACGCTCCGAAATCGGCACCCAACAGAAGCTGCCTGGCTGGCTTCAGTACTTTATGAGCCCCACCCATTCGGCCGACAACTTCGTCCGTGAGCGCGGCCGCAAGGTCGACGACGTCATGACCCGCGATCCCATCGTCGCCGACGAAAACACACCACTGGACAGGCTGGTGCACCTGATGGAAAAGAACGGCATCAAGCGCCTGCCGGTGCTGCGGGAGGGCAGGCTGGTCGGCATTGTCACCCGTGCAAACCTGCTCCAGGCCGTGGCCAGCATGGCCAAGGAGATTCCGGATCCGACAGCGGATGATGAACATATCCGCGAACGGATCATCCGGGCCCTGGAAGCCACTGACTGGCGGCCGACCGGGCTTCGGGTCACCGTCCGCAATGGCGTCGTCGACCTCTACGGCCTCATCATCAACGACGACAGCGCGCGCCGGGCTTCGGTCGTCGCGGCAGAGAACATCGCCGGGGTGAAGGAGGTGCACGACCATCTGTGCCTCGTCGACACCTGGTCGGGCTTCTACCTTGAATCACCCGAAGACACCAAGGCCGCGGGCTGAAGCCGTCGTAACCTGGAAGGATCTGCAAATGCCCTGGCTGCTAGGTGTTCTTTCGGCCGTGGCTGCGGCGATCACCTCGCTGTTCGTGGCACGTGACGCCCTGAACTTTGGCATCATGCAGACCTTGCTGATGATGACGCTGATTATCGGCGCCGCTGCCTTCGTCGTCGTATGGAAGTCGCGGCGGCAATTTTGACTGAGCACCGCATCTGCATTTGCAGCCGCTCATCCAATCCACCGCAACAGGAAGCGGCGCGGCGCATCCAGCCGCAGCTTGGACAGCGTTGCCGGCCGGCCATCGCCCTTTACCCTGCCTTTGCCGATCCCTCGTCTTCCGGCGAGGGGAATGAAAGCCCCGACATGGCGTCAAACAGGCAGAGATGATCGTGAACCAGCTTGACGCCGGGAACGTTTTCGGCTGCCACGATCGTGGCCTGCCGATATCGCTCATCGGTAATCATGCCGCTGAGATGCACGATTCCGTCGCGCACCGTGACCGCAAGCCGCGTTGGGTGCCATTCATTCTGTTCGATGGATGAGATCACGCGGCTGCGAATATGGTCGTCATCGGCAGTCGGATCTGGAACCTCCCGGGCGAGACTTGCAACGGCACGGAGAAGATCGGAACGGGTCACGATCCCGACCAGCGCGTCGCCGCGGAGGATGGGTATGCGTTTGACGTTTTCACGCTCCATCACGCGCACGAGCTGCTCGAGCGGCATGTCCTCCGTCGCGGTGACGAGCTCGTCCCGCGACATGATCTCGCCGACCCTGCGACCATACTCTCGCACGAAGTCCACGGCGGATTTTCCAGGCCCCATGAGGTAGTCCAGCCATCGGATACGCGGCCCTTGTGTCCCGATCTCGCCGCGGCGCATGAAGTCGCCTTCGGAGACCACGCCAATCAATTTTCCGGTATCGTCGACCACCGGAAGGCCGCTGATGTGCTGCTGCAGCATCAGGTCCGCAGCTTCCCGGATGGACGTATCGGCTTTCACGGTGATGACCTTGCGGGTCATGATTTGATGTGCGCGCATTTCAGCCTCCGATTTCAGGGGCAGGTTATTGCGGGAACGCGGTCGCTCGATTGATGCAAGTCAAGCATGACCCGCGCCCCGAACCCTCGGAAGACCCGGCAGGGCCACGGTGCCCGCCTTGACCTCGCTCAAATGGCCATCCGGCAAAAGCTGATCGACTGCAATTCAGCCGCAGCGGGGGAATTCTCATGGCCACTATCGACGCAGGATCCGGTCTCCCAGGGGCCAACGTTCCGGTCCCTGCAAAGCCCTCCTGGCTGCGATCCCACTGGGGCATTCTGCTCGCGGTCGCAGCCCTCGTCACCGTGATATGGCTGCCGACCCCGGAGGGGCTTTCGATCGCCGGCCAGCGCATGCTCGGCGTGCTTGCCTTTGCCGTCATCGTCTGGATGACCGAGGCGCTCGACTACGCCGTCTCGGCCGTGGTGATCGCCGCACTGATGGCGTTTCTGCTCGGGCTGGCGCCCAATCCGGCCAATCCCAAGGTGCTGCTCGGCACCAGCGCCGGCCTCGGCCTCGCCTTCAGCGGCTTCGCCAACACCGCGCTGGCCCTGGTGGCATCGGCGCTGTTCATCGCCGCCGCGATGACCGCGACCGGCCTCGACAAGCGCATCGCGCTGACGATTCTCTCCCGCGTCGGCGGCGAGGTCCATCACGTCGTGGTCGGCGCCATCCTGGTCGGCTTCGTGATGGCGTTCCTGGTGCCCTCCACCACCGCGCGCGTCGCCTGCCTGGTCCCGATCATGCTCGGCATCATCGCTGCATTCGGCGTCGACAAGAAGGGCGCCCTCGCCGGCATGCTGATGATCACCACGGTGCAGACCGCCAGCATCTGGAACGTCGGCATCAAGACCGCCGCCGCGCAGAACATGGTCGCGGTCGGCTTCATCGAAAAGACCCTGCAGCACTCCATCACCTGGCTGGAATGGTTCATCGCCGCGGCGCCCTTCGCGGTCCTGATGTCGATCGCACTCTACTTCGTGATGACGTGGATGATGCCTGCTGAAGTAAAGGAAATTCCCGGCGGCCGCGAACAGATCCGAAAGTCGCTGGCCGAGCTTGGGCCGATGAAGACCGCGGAGAAGAAGCTGCTGGCGATCTCGCTGACGCTGCTGCTGTTGTGGTCCACCGAGGGCGTGCTCCACAGGTTCGATACCTCGTCGACGACGCTGGCAGCGGTGGCGCTGATGTTCCTGCCGGGCATCGGAATCATGACCTGGAAGGACGCCCAGCCGCGGATCCCGTGGGGCACCGTGGTGCTGTTCGGCATCGGCATCAGCGTCGGAACGGCGCTGTTGCAGACCAGGGGCGCAGCATGGCTCGCCGACCTCGCGGTCGCGCAGCTCGGCCTCAAATACGCGACGGCGCTGTTCATCCTCGGCACGCTCAGCCTGTTTCTCACCTTGATCCATCTCGGCTTCGCCAGTGCCACGGCGCTGGCCTCCGCCATGATCCCGATCGTGATCGCGGTGCTGCAAAGCGTCGCAACGCCCGGCATCAACATCGTGGGCATGACGATGCTGCTGCAATTCGTGGTCAGCTTCGGCTTCATCCTGGTGGTGAATGCACCCCAGAACATGGTGGCCTACGGCACCGAGACCTTCGATGCCAAGGACTTCGTGCGCACCGGCCTGGTGCTGACCGTGATCGCGCTGGCATTGGTCATGCTGCTTGGCGCCACTTACTGGCGATGGCTGGGCTACGTCTGAGCCCTGCGGAGCGCCGACGCCGCCGTTTTCGACATGGCTGAACTAGCCGCCAATTGCAATCGGCGCAGATTCCGGGAATTGTATCGTCGGCAAGAAATGGACAACGTAATGGGGAGACTCCTGCCATGGCCTTTTCGCTCTACGACGCCACCGTCGCAAATTACCTGCAGATCCTCGGCGCCGTCGGCGGCTTCCTCGACAAGGGACTGACGCATTTCCGCGAAAACGGCGTCGATCCGGCCGAGATCGTCGAGTCGCGGCTGACATCTGACATGGCGCCGCTGCGCTTCCAGATCGTCTCGGTCGCCCATCATTCGCGCGGGGCGATGGAGGCGGCGAAAAACGGGGAGTTCATGCCGAAATCGGGCAAACCCGACCTCGACTATGCCGCTTTGCAGGCGCTGGTGACGGAGGCACGCGACGAACTCTCGGCCCTGACGCCGGAGGCCGTCGACGCGCTGATCGGCCGCGACGTCACCTTCAAGTTCGGCGATCGCGCGCTGCCCTTTACGGCGGAAGGCTTCCTGATGTCGTTCTCGCTGCCGAATTTCTTCTTCCACGCCACCACGGCCTACGACATCCTCCGCCACAAGGGCGCGCCGCTCGGCAAACGCGACTTCATGGGACGGCTGAAACTGAAGGGGTGAGAGAGCTTCGCGACAGCCATCGGCCTCTTTCGTCATGGCCGGGCTTGACCCGGCCATCCACGTCTTTGTTACTCAAGTAAAGTGACGACGTGAATGCCCGGGACAAGCCCGGGCATGACGAGCATTGAGATAATGCCCGGTTCGATTGGCTGCATTTGAGTCAGGCGCTCGGGATGAGGACGGAGATGTATCCGCTTCATCAGGCGTCGAGCTGCTGCTCCAGATCGTGCAGCACGTGGTAACACGGCAGGACCTGAGCGACGCTCGAGTTCGGCTCGCGGCCCTCGCGGATGGCGGCGAAGAACTCGCGGTCCTGCAGCTCGATGCCGTTCATGGAGACATCGACTTTCGAGACGTCGATCTTCTCTTCCTTGCCGTTGAACAAATCGTCGTAGCGCGCGATGTAGGTGCCGGTGTCGCCGATATAGCGGAAGAAGGTGCCGAGCGGACCGTCGTTGTTGAAGGACAGGCTGAGCGTGCAGATCGCGCCATTGGCGGCCTTGAGCTGGATCGACATGTCCATCGCGATGCCGAGCGTCGGGTGTATCGGCCCCTGCACGGCATTGGCCTTCACGATCGGCGAGCCTGCCTGGTAGGCGAACAGGTCGACCGTGTGCGCGGCGTGGTGCCACAGCAAATGGTCGGTCCAGCTGCGCGGCTGGCCCAGCGCGTTCATGTTGGAACGGCGGAAGAAGAAGGTCTGCACATCCATCTGCTGGATGTTGAATTCCTTGGCGACGATCTTCTTGTGCACCCATTGATGGCTGGGATTGAAGCGGCGGGTGTGGCCGCACATCGCCACCAGACTGGTCCGCTTCTGCAGATCGACCACCGCCTGCGCATCCTTCCAGGAATCGGCCAGCGGGATCTCGACCTGGACATGCTTGCCGGCTTCGAGGCAGGCGATCGATTGCGCCGCATGCATCTGCGTCGGCGTGCACAGGATGACGGCGTCCACCTCCGCAAGCGCAAGGCTGTCGGCGAGGTCGGTGGCGACATGCGCGATGCCGTATTTGGCGGCGACTTCCTTCGTCGGCTCCAGCCGGCGGCCGACCAGCGACACCACCTCGACGCCGTCGATGTTCCTGATGCCGTCGAGATGCTTGATGCCGAATGCGCCGGCGCCGGCCAGTGCTACCTTGATCGTCTTCGCCACGTCAGTTGTTCTCCAGAATGAGATGGCCCACAGCCGTGTTGCTGGCGGGCACATGGTAGAAGCGATGCCGCACGGTCGGCGGCTTGCCGGCGCCATTGACGTCATCCATGGCGCCGCGCGCGATCAGCCACATCACGAGCTCGATACCCTCGCTGCCGGCCTCGCGGACGTAATCGATATGCGGCATCTTCGACAACCCCTCGGGATCGGCGATCAGGCGATCGAGGAAACTGGTGTCGAACTCCTTGTTGATCAACCCGGCGCGCGGCCCCTGCAGCTGATGGCTCATGCCGCCGGTGCCCCAGATCTGCACATTAAGCGGTTCGTCGTAGGACAAGATGGCCTTGCGGATCGCCTTGCCCAGCATGTAGCAGCGTCGGCCCGAGGGCGCCGGATACTGCACGACGTTGACCGCGAACGGGATCACCGGACAGGGCCACGCCTGCGGCTGGCCGCACATCAGGCTGAGCGGCACGGTGAGACCGTGGTCGATATCCATCTTGTTGACGATGGTCAGATCGAAATCGTCCTGGATCACCGACTGCGCGATATGGCCGGCGAGTTTCGGATGCCCGATCACCTTGGGCACCGGGCGCGGCCCCCAGCCCTCGTCAGCCACCGCGAACTCGGCCGCGGTGCCGATCGCGAAGGTCGGAATCAAATCGAGACTGAACGCATTGGCGTGATCGTTGTAGACGAGGAAGATCACGTCCGGCTTCTGCTCCTTCAGCCACTGCTTGGAGAAGTCGTACCCCCCAAACACCGGCTGCCAATACGGCTCCGCGGTCTTGCCGAGGTCGATCGCCGCACCGACCGCCGGCACGTGCGATGTGTAGACGCTGGCTGAGATACGGGCCATTACTTCTTCTCCCCGGTGTAGCGGTTGCCTTCAATGGTGCGACCGCCGCTGACCATCATGTTGCGGTATTCATCCTCGCTCATGCCGGTCATGCTGCCGGCCATCTGCTGAAAGCTCTTGCCGTCGGTGGCACCGATCTTGGCGAGAAAGTAGATGTTGCCGCCGAGCGCGATGCAGCGATTGAGGTCGCGCGCCAGCACCGCCAGCTTCTGATCCTCGGTCATCGGCCACTCGTCGAGATAGGCGCGCTCGTCGGCCTTGAAGCGCGCGCGGTTCTCCGCCTTCATCAGCGACATGCAGAACTGGTTCAGATGATAGCCCTGGCGCGACATGTCGGCATCGAAGATCGTGGTGCCGGGAACGTCCTTGTAGGGTTTGTCGAGTGACATGGGCTTTGCTCCTCAGGCTTGTTCGGGCCAGTACAGCCGCATCGGGTTGTCGACCAGCAGCTTGTGCTGCAGTTCCGGTGTGACCGCAATGTGCGGAATGAAGTCGACCAGCAGTCCGTCGTCGGGCATGTGGTCTTTCAAGTTCGGATGCGGCCAGTCGGTTCCCCACAGCACGCGATCGGGGAAGGTTTCGACGATACGCCGTGCGAACGGGATGACGTCGCGATAGGCGTGCTGTTCGCCGTTCAGCGCCGGCGGTCCCGCCACTGACAGCCGCTCCGGGCAGCTGACTTTTGACCAGACGTTCGGATGTTCCGCCATGAACTTCACGAACAGTTCGAATTCGGGGCCGTCGACCGGCTTGGCGACGTCGGGCCGGCCCATATGGTCGACCACGATTGTGGTCGGCAGCGAGGTGAAGAAATCCCACAATTCGGGCAGATCCACCGCCTCGAAATAGATCACGACATGCCAGCCCAGTTTGCCGATGCGGCCGGCGATCTCGATCAACTCGTCCTTGGGCGTGAAATCGACCAGGCGTTTGACAAAATTGAAGCGCACGCCGCGAACGCCGGCATCATGCATCGCCTGCAGTTCGGCGTCGCTGACGTTGCGCTTGACGGTCGCCACACCGCGCGCCCGGCCGCCGGAGTTTACCAATGCGTCGACCATGGCGCGGTTGTCGGCGCCGTGGCAGGTGGCCTGGACCACGACGTTGCGGGCGAAGCCGAGATGGTCGCGCAGGGCGTAAAGCTGCTGCTTCGAGGCATCGCAGGGGGTGTATTTGCGCTCCGGAGCGAACGGAAATTCGGCACCCGGACCGAATACATGGCAATGCGCGTCCACGGCGCCCGCCGGCACCTTGAAGCGGGGTTTTGACGGGCCGGCGTACCAGTCTAGCCAGCCGGGCGTCTTGGGAAATTGTGTCTTCTGAGATTCCATCGCCGTCTGTCTCATTCTTTCCCGGGCTTCACTTTGCCGAGGATCCGGTCGGCCTCGGTGCGCCAGTCCGGACTACGGGCGAATTCCCTGCTGCCTTTCGCGCCGAACAGGCCTTCGTCGGCGAGATCGGCGACCCAGGCCTGGCGTTCGGCGGTGCCCTGCGCCGACCATGGCG
>NZ_JAUYQU010000116.1 GCF_030697065.1 Bradyrhizobium sp. | reverse complement strand
TGCTGATATTTCCGGACTTCCAGTTGCTGGACGCGGCCGGACCGATTTCGGCGTTCGAGATCGCGGCCCGCTTCGCCGGCCGGACGCCGTCGATCAAGGTGCTGGCGGCGTCGCCGGGTCCCGTTCGCAGCAGTTCCGGCGTGGAGATGCTGGCGCGGGGCCTCAAACCGTCGGCCGGTATCAGCACCCTGATCGTGGCCGGCGGCGAGGGGGTGCGGCAGGCGGCGACCTGTCCGAAGACGCTGGGCTTCGTGCGATCGGCCGCGAAGCGCGGCATCCGTGTCGCCAGCGTCTGCTCGGGCGCCTACATCCTGGCCGAGGCCGGCGTGCTCGACGGCCGCCGCGCCACCACGCACTGGCAGCGCACCCCGCATTTCGTCAAAGCCTATCCCGGCATAAAACTGGAGCCCGACCGGATCTTCGTCCGCGACGGCAATATCTGGAGTTCAGCCGGGATCAGCGCCGGCATCGATCTGGCGCTGGCGATGGCGGCGGAGGATTTTGGCGACGAGATCGCGCGGCAGGCGGCGCGCCAGCTCGTGCTCTACCATCGCCGCAGCGGCGGCCAGTCCCAATTCTCCTCACTGCTGGAATTGAAGGCGCCGACGGGTCGCTTCGCGCCCTTGCTGGCGTGGGCGCGCGAGAATCTCGACGCGCCGCTGACGGTAGAGGACATGGCCGAGCAGGCCGGCATGAGTTCGCGGCATTTCGCCCGCGCTTTCATTGCGGAGACCGGCACCACGCCATCGAAGGCCGTGGAGCGCCTGCGCATCGAGGTGGCGCGCCAGCGCGTGCAATCCTCGTCGGAGGCGATCGAGCGCGTCGCCGAGGCTACCGGCTTTCGCGACCCCGAGCGGATGCGCCGCGCCTTCATCCGCGCCTTCGGCCAGCCGCCGCAATCGCTGCGCCGCGCGGCGCGGGCAGGATGAGGCGAGGGGCTACGATTGAAAAGCTGCCGCGCGATGTTTGCGGGTAGCTCGCTGGCAGAGCAGCCGGCACATAATCGTCGGGGCCATGATTGCGCCTCCGCTGCATTTCCAACTTCTCCGAAAGTTCCTCGTCGCGATGCTGATTTGGCGCATCGCAAGCGCAGAGTTTTTTGGAACAACGGGTTTCAAAGCTCGTTATTCCAGCAACTCAACCTTGCGAAGGAGATTCATGATGCCGATCATTCTCTGGTTTCTTGGCGTGCCGATCAGCCTGATCATCGTGGCCGCTTTGTTTGGCGTCTTCTAACAAGGCGCACATTATGCAGACCGCGGGGCGCGTGACGGAGATGGATCTCCTCACGCGCTTCTTGCGTTTTGCGGCAGCCCTCGACCTCTCACGCAATGCTAGCCCTGCGCCCTCAGCCACGCGCCGATCTCGCTGGCGGCGACGTTGGCCTGTTGCAGCAATTTGCCCATGGTGAAGAAGCCGTGGAATTGGCCGGGGAAGTGCCGGTAGGTCACCGTCACGCCGGCCTCCTTCAGTCGCGCCGCGTATTCGTCGCCTTCGTCGCGCAGCGGATCGGCGCCGGCGGTCAGCACATAGGCCGGCGGCAATCCCACCAGCGTTGCCGCGCGCGCCGGCGAGGCGCGCCAGTCATGCACGTCGGCGGCGCCGTTCAGATAGTGATCGCGAAACCACTTGATGACCGAATGGGTCAGCAGCAGGCTGGTCTCCGGCTCGCGGTGCGAGGGATGCGTCATCGCGAAATCGGTGGCGGGATAGATCAGCACCTGGCTCGCGATCGCTGGCCCGTTGCCGTCGCGGGCCGCTATCGCGACCACCGCGGCGAGATTGCCGCCGGCGCTGTCGCCGCCGACGCTCAGCCTTGTAGCGTCGATGCCGAGCTGTTTGGCGTTTTCGGCGATCCACTCCGTCGCGGCGATGGCGTCATCGACGGCGGCGGGGAATTTATGCTCCGGCGCCAGGCGATAATCCACCGATATCACGATCAGCCGGCCTTCGTCGGCCAGCTTGCGGCACACCACGTCATGGGAATCGAGATCGCCGATCACCCAGCCGCCGCCGTGAAAGAACACCAGCGCGGGCGCGAGACCATCCGACTGCCGCGGATTTTTCGGGGTGTAGACCCGTGCCGGAACCGATCCGTGCGGGGCGGGGATCGAAAGCGGCTCGGTCGATTCGAGTTCGGGCGGTTCCGGGTTGGAAACGATGCGGCCGGCCAGATAGAGCCGGCGTGCCTCGACAGGTCCGACCGTCTCGTAAGGCGGCCGTCCCGCCTCCTGGAATGCTTTGAAGACGGCGGCGGCATCGGGATCGAGAACAGCGGGCATGGCAGGACCTTTGATGTTTGATGTTGTCATGCCGGGGCGCGCGCGAAGCGGGCGAACCCGGAACCTCGAGATTCCGGGTTCGATGCTGACGCATCGCCCCGGAATGACGAAATCTCAGGCGGCGGTTCGTCCGCCATCGACGGTGTAGGACGAGCCCGAGACATAGCTCGCTTCGTCGGAGGCCAGAAATGCGACGATGGAGGCGACTTCGAAGGCCTGTCCCATCCGCCGCGCCGGAATGCGGTCGACGATCTTGTCGATCGGAGGCGGCGAATTGCCTCCGTTGCGCCCCTGCAGAATGGTGCTCAGCATGCGGCTGTCGATCAGGCCGGGGCAGACGCAATTGACCCGCACGCCGGTGCCGGTGCATTCCCATGCCGCTGACTTGGTGAGCCCGATCACGGCATGTTTGCTGGCGCTGTAGACCGCGATGTGCGGCGATCCCATCAGGCCGGCGATCGATGCGGTATTGATGATGCTGCCCTTGTTCTGCTTCAGCATCACCGGGAGAACGTGCTTCATTCCAAGAAACACCCCGACCACGTTGACGTCGAGCACGCGGCGAAACATCTCGAGCGGATAATCGGTGATCGGCTTGATGTCGCCCTCGATGCCGGCGTTGTTGTAGAAGGCGTCGATGGTGCCGAATCGGTCGATGGCGGCGCGGACATAGCCGGCGACCTCGTCCTCATCGGTGACGTCGGCGGCGACCGCCAGCGCCTGCGCCGAGGCCGGCAGATCCTTGATCGCCGCCTTGAGGTCCTGTTCCCGGCGGTCGACCGCGACGAGGCGGGCGCCGCGTGCGGCCAGCAACTGCATGGTCGCGGTGCCGATGACGCCGGCAGCCCCGGTGACGACGGCGACCCGGCCATCGAGGCGAATTCGATCGGTCATGGCAGTGTTTCCCCTGTTGCTCCGGTTGGCCCGGATGTCCTGCGATCAGGCGCGGGTGGCCCCGCGCGAAGCTTGATCGGGCGGGATTATTTCATTTGTGGCGGGGGCTGACCAGTAGGCGGGGCAGGGGGAAAGCCGCCCTTTCCCCGCCGTATTCGCCGTGTTAACCGGTGATCCTGCGAGCGGCGGATAAGTCAGTACAATGTCGCGAGCCCGATTCGCCTTTCAAAGCCGCGAGATGTTTCGAACCATTGCCCTGACCGGATTTGCGGCTTTCGTGGCCGCCTCGACCATCTCGCTCGCGCCACCGGCGCAGGCGCAGATCGGCAATATCTTTTCCGATCCGCCGCCGCGCCCGCCCGGCGCCGTTCCGCGCGGCGGCAGGGAGCAACCGCAGTTCGAGGACGACGACGAGGAAGTGCCGGAACTGCCGCGGGGCCGGCTGCTGCCGACGCCCAACCGTCCGCCGCCGGGGCAGGGTGTGCCGCCGCCGGGAGCGGTGCAGATCCAGCCGCTGGCGCCGCCGCCCGGCACCACCGTGATTCCGCAAAATACCCCGCCGGGCATCGCGGTAGCACCCCCGCAGCCGGGCACCCTGCCGGGCCTGCCGCCGGGACAACGCCAGCCCAAGGGGGGCGCCGTGCCCCAGACGCCGGCCAGCCTGCAGCCGGGCGACGAGGTGGTCACGGAGCCGCCGGCGCAGAAGATAGTCAACAGGAAGGCGAGCTTTTCCGGGTTGGACAAGATCACCGGACGGATCATCAATTTTGACGAGGATATCGGCGAAACCGTCCAGTTCGGCGCGCTCCGGGTCAAGACCAGCGCCTGCTATACCCGACCGGCGACCGAGGCCGCCAACACCGACGCCTTCGTCGAGGTCGACGAGATCACGCTGCAGGGCGAGGTGAAGCGAATCTTTTCCGGCTGGATGTATGCGGCGAGCCCGGGCCTGCACGGCGTCGAACATCCGATCTACGACATCTGGCTGACCGACTGCAAAGGCCCGGAAACCACCATCGTCACCGCGGCGCCCGAGCCGCCGAAACCCGCCCCGCCGCCACCGCCGGCCCAGAAACGCGCGCCGCCGAAGCAGCAGGTCCAGCGTTCGGCACCGCCGCCGCAGCCGCAATTCCAGCAACCGCCGCCGCCTCCGCCGCAACAACAGCAGCCCGGCGGCCTGTTCGGGATCTTCAGGTAGCGACGCCGGTCAGCCGCGCGCCGCAATGATCTCCAGCGCCCGCGCGCCGCTGACGGGAGCATCGGCCGGCAACCTGGCGAAATCGGCGGCGGCGCCCTTGATCGCCTTGTCGAGCAGCGCGGTGTAGCGCCGGCGCGGAATCTCGACCGCGCCGAAGCTGCGCAGATGCCCGGTGACATATTGGGTGTCGAGCAGTTCGAAGCCGCCCGCGATCAGCCGCGCCACCAGATGCACCAGCGCCACCTTGGAGGCGTCGCGGGCACGGTGAAACATGCTCTCGCCAAAAAACGCGCGGCCGAGGCTGACGCCGTAGAGGCCGCCGACCAGATCGTCGTTCTGCCAGACCTCGACGCTGTGGCAGTGCCCGAGCCCGTGCAGCCCGAGATAGAGGTCGCGGATCCGCTTGTTGATCCAGGTGTCGTCGCGGCCGGGCTGCGGCGCGGCGCAGCCGGCAATCACCGCCTTGAAGGCGGTGTTGACCGTGACGCTGAACGCGTCCGAGCGCACGGTGCGCGCCAGTCGCGTGGCGATGCGGAAGCCGTCGAGCGGTATCACGCCGCGCATTTCCGGCTCGACCCAGAACAGGGTGGGATCGTCGGCGCTTTCGGCCATCGGAAAGATGCCGCAGGCATAGGCGCGCAGCAGCACTTCAGGCGTGATGTCGGAGGAAGCGGAATCGCGCGACGTCATGGGCGGAAGGATAGCAGTTTCGGGGCAGGGGCGGCTAGCTCGCCGCGTCTCGGGCCGCTGTTCAGCCTGCGCGTGCGACGGTCACGGCCGCATCCGGCAAGGCCAACGGGGAAACGGGGATCTCGATGGTCCATACCGTGCCGTCGTCCGAGTCAAGTCGCGCCGTCCCTCCGACCTGTTCAACCAGACGGCGCACCAGGCCAAGCCCGTGCCGCTTGCTTTCGGCCTGGGCCTTGAAGCCCGCGCCGTCATCGCGGAGGGTGATGGTCATCGTGCTGCCGTGTGGACCAACGCTCCGGACGGAGACCACGATCGATCCGTTTCCGTCGGGGAAGGCGTGGTCGTAGCTGTTGGTCACTACCTCCGTCACGACAATCCCGAGTGCCGTCGCCGTGTCGAGATCGACGATGAACGGCTCGCTGTCACACTTCAGCGTGACGGCGTCCTCCGGCGCACCCTGTATCTCGGCGAGGTGGAGGCAAAGCGATTTGATGTAGCTGCCGAAATCGATGGTGCGGCTCATCTCGGCGCCGAGCAGATGGTCATACACCTGGGCAAGGGTGGAAACCCGGCGAGCGATCGCCTTGATGCCCCGTTGCCCGCCCCTGTCGGCAGTGTCGCCCAGCTGTCTGTTCAGCATTCCGTAGACCAGCTGCAGATTGTTGCGAACCCGATGTTGCAGTTCTTCCGCCAGGACGTTCTTCTGGTCCAGCAGCCGGTCCTTGTCCCGGACCAGAACTTTCATCTGCTCGATGGTGTTCTGCAGGGTTGCCGTCCGCGTCGAGGTCGCGACGGCTTCGGCCAGAACATTGGCGAAGCCGGTGAGGAAGTCGACATCGTGCTGATCGTAGTGGTGCTGTCGGTCATTGTCGATCTCCAGCACGCCATAGGGCCTGGTGTCATTCTTGACGTGGATGACGACGTCGACGGTCGAAACGATCCCGTGAGCGGCATAGAACCGGGGCAGTTCGAAATCGTGTTCCTTGCGGACGTCATTGCAGATCGACGGCTCGCCGGTGACGAACGCCCGGCCTTGAGGCGAGGTCGGATCGGCGCTGACGGCCGAACCGATGACTCCGGCCTTCCAGCCGTGTCCGGCCTCGATGTGAAGGTCGTTCTCCGCAGCGCGGTACCGGCATACTTTGGCGTAGGGGACATCAAGGCTTTCGGCGCAGACTCGCGCCGCCTCGGTCAGAACCTTCTCCAGGTCCGTCTCGCGGAGAGCAAAGCTGCCGAAGCGGGCAATCGCCGCTTGCTGGCGCAGAAGTTTTCGTACTTTTGCGCCGTCGTCGCTCATGCTGTGGCCATTGGCGGAGCGGTGGCTGCCGGACGAAGCATCTGGAAGCCGTTCGGGAACGGCGGCAACGTGTTACCGCTGGCAATCTCGCTGACGATTTTCAGGGCACGCACCAGATCGGTAGAACTATAAGGTTTGGAAAGGACGGCGTCGCCGTCGGCGGTCGTGAGCACGACCTGCGACGTATTTCCTGTGGCATAAAGTACGCCGAGCTTGCCGAGCGGCAGCAACTGTGCGGCAATTTCGGTCCCCAGACCGCCATCGGCAAGGCGAAAATCGAGCACGGCAAGATCGGGCTTGTGCTTGTGAGCCAGGGCTACGGCCTCTGCCACCGTGCGAGCGATGCCGCAGACTTCGTATCCGGCGTCAACGAGAACCTCTTCCGCCAGATCGGCGATCATCAGATCGTCCTCGGCGATCAATACCCTGAGCACGCCCGTTCCTCCCGGCCTGGCGACAAGGTCGCCGCGTTGCCCGCTGACAATTCAAAAGCCGTGGGGTCGGCCATGGACTCGCCGTTTCCAAACACAACGCCCGCGCAAAGGTTGCCCGGCATGTGAAATAAAGTCTGTGCAATTTTGACCATGTCATGAAAGTCGCCGCCTGCAGCCTTGTCGGGGAGCAGTCTTCAATCCGCCGGCTCCGGGGAACTTACTCATAGTCGGAAGCGTTCATCAAAGGCGTGGCGCTTCATGACGAAATGCCTCAACTGGAGTGTGAACCATGAATATTTTCTACATCATCGGCGTTATCGTCGTAATTCTCTTTGTCGCCGGCTTTCTCGGACTTCGTTGAATGATTGTCGGTAGTTGCGGACGGACAGCTCGCCTCAACTGATGAGCGGCTAAGCGTTGCGTACGCGAAGGCCGGAGCTGCCGATCGCTGTAGGTGAAGCATGCCGACACCATCTCTCCTGGAAAAATGCGGAACGATCATCTTCAGGTGCAGTTGGTCTATCCCGAGGGAGAAGTCCGAGATGCACCGTTCCAAACCGCAAGCCATGCGAAACAAGATTGACCTGTCCGATCCCGGTCAGGTCCGAAGCCTGAAAAAGCGTCTCGGCATATCGACTGGCGATTTGCATCTCGCTATCGGAAAAGTGGGTAACTCAATCGCGGCACTGAGCAAGGAGTTTCAAAAAGCAACGCCAGCGGTCGCGCCGGTTCAAAGCGCAGGTGCTCTCGATAGTGCTCTTCTGGAAGAACCTTCTGACGCCGTGGCCGGCCACCAGGCCAGTGCGATCGAACATTGAACCTTCATGGTCTCGGGAACCTTGCGAGAGGCGGGCCGTTGGCCTCTCACAGGAGATTTCAAGTGCACAAAGATGGAAAGCAAGTCGTTGAGACGGCGGTCGAGGCAAGGGGCGGTCGTTTGGGCAGGCCGGTTCTTCTAGTGCTGCTCGTCAGTTGCGTTCTGGCAGTTGCCGCCCTTGTGATTGCCTATTCCGGCACCTGAGCATCGTGCTCGGTGGTTCGTGACGCCGGAATTGCGCCTCAGCCCGCCACCGCGCGGTCAGGCTTAACCGCTGCTTTATTGATACGGCGAAACCGCAGTACGATCCTCGTACCGGAATGGTTGGGATCGCGCTCGACCTCGGCTTCCAGTTTCGTGGCCATCGCCGAGACGATACGCTGGCCCATGCCGGTGGAGCGCGGGTCGGTCTTGACGTTCAGCCCGACGCCATCGTCGCGAATCGCCAGTTCCACATCGTCACCGTCGGCGTCGAGAGTGACGTGGATCGGTCCGGCGCCGTCGGGGTAGGCATATTTCACCGCGTTCATGACCAGTTCGTTGACGATGATGCCGATCGCCACCGCGCGGTCGGGATCGATTTCGACCGATTCGGATTTCAGGGTCAGCCGCGACATTTTGTTGCCCTCGGCCGACCGCCTGAGATCCTCGAGCAGGGCCTCGAGATACTGGTTCAGGAGCACGCTTTTGAGATCATGCGAGGTGTAGAGCCGGCGGTGCACCTGCGCCACCGCGGCGACCCGCCCCATCGCATTGGTCAGCGCAGCCTTGACGTCATCCTGGTTGCTGGAATTGGCCTGCAGGTGCAACAGCGAGGCGATGATCTGCAGCGAGTTGCCGACGCGATGGTTGACCTCGCGCAGCAGCACCTCGCGCTCCGCGGCGAGCGCGGCATAGCGGTCGCGCGACGCGTGCACCTCGGCCTCGGCCTCGTCTCGGGCCTTGCGAACCATCGCCTGCCGGATGGCGCCGTCGACGGCGACATGGAGCAGCGGGATGAAATCGCCTTGGACGTCCTTGACCAGGTAGTCGACGGCACCGGTCTTCAGCGCGGTAACGGCGATCGCGGAATCCTGCGACGCGGTGACGAACACCACCGGCGGCGCCTGCGGGACCGCCAGGATACGCTCCAGCGTCTCGAGGCCATCGAGGCCGGGCATGTACTGGTCGAGCGCGATGACGTCGATGCCGCCCTGTTTCAGCCGCTCCAGCCCCTCGGCGCCGCCGATCGCATGGACCACCGTGAAGCCCAGACGCGTCAAGCCGCGATCCACCAGCCGGGCCAGCGCCGCGTCGTCGTCGATGTAGAGCAATGTGGGCTTGATCGCGGTCATATGGCGGCAGGCGGTACCTGAATAACGGAGAAGAACAGTCCGAGCTGGCGAATGGCGTTGGCGAAGCTTTCGTAGTTCACCGGCTTGGTAATGTAGACGTTGGCGCCGAGCTCATAGCAGCGCTTGATTTCCTGGGAGTCGTCCGTCGTGGTGAGCACGACGACCGGGGCGCATTTGAGATGAGTATTTTCCTTGACCCGGCGCAAGATGTCGATGCCGGTCATGTCGGGCAAATTCAGGTCGAGCAGGATCAGGAGCGCGTTGCCCTTGTGGACGAGGCCGCTGCCGTCGCTGCCGAACAGGTATTTGACCGCATCTGTACCGTTGGTGAACGGCACGATCTCGTTGTTGACGCCGGAGCGGCGGATATTGCGCTCGATCAGACGGGCATGTCCCTCGTCGTCCTCGATCATGATGATGGTGACTGGATTGCTCATGATTCCCTGTTCCGGTTGGTCGCTGCCCAGCGGATGGGCAGCGTGATGGTAAAGGTACTGCCGCGGTCGAGTTCCGACGAAACCGACATGGTTCCCCCGAGCCGTCTCACCAAGGCCCTGACATGGGCAAGTCCGATCCCCTGGCCGGGTTTGTCCTGGGTGCCGGCGCGGCGAAACAGGTCGAAAATCCGCTGGTGGTCCTTGGGATCGATGCCGCGTCCGTTGTCCGCGACCTCGAAAATGGCAAAGCCGAGCTTGGTCCGGGCCCGGACACGGATATCGCCGGGAACTCCCGGCTTGAGATACTTTAGCGCGTTGTCGATCAGGTTGGAAAAAATCTGTTCCATGGCGAGGCGGTCGCTGACGATGTCCGGCAGCGGTTCGATGTGGATGCTGGCCTCGGCCTCCGCGGCCTGATGCGCCACGGTGCTCACGATCGCCTCGATCAGCTCGCGGGTATCGATCCGTACCGGCTGGAATTCGCGCCGTCCCTCGCGGGTCAGGTTGAGGATCGCGGTGATCAGGCGGTCCATCTTGGCGATCGAGGATTTGATGAAGCCGAGCGCCTCGGAGAAATCCTGCGACAACTGCTTGTCGGCACCTTCGAGGGTGGGCTCGGCCGTATTGGTGGCATTGTCGGGCGTCGTCGGTGCCTCGGTCTCCGCACGGGCGAGGGTGGCGATCCGCCGGAAAATGTCGCCGCGCAGCTCCTCAAGTTCGCTGGTAAAGCCCATGATGTTGACCAGCGGCGAACGCAAATCGTGGCTGACAATATAGGCGAAGCGCTGGATCTCCTCGTTGGCCTCACGCAGGTCGGCGGTGCGCTCGTCGACGGTGGACTCCAGGTTGAGGTTGCTGTCGCGCAACAGGCCCTCGGCGGCGTCGCGCGCTCGCGACGAGCGCCGCACCAGAAAAATGGAAATGCCGGCCAGCGCGATCACGAGGCCTGAGCCGGCGGCGGTCACGATCCCTGCCAACCACTGGCTGCGGTCGGCGCTGGCCGTTCGCAGGCGGAACAGATTCGCTTCCTCGGCGCTCATGGCAGCCGCCAATTGCCGGACCGTGCCGGCGGTATTGCCGGCGGCAGCCTCGCGCACCAGCGCCTTGGCGGCCTCCGGCTGGTTCTGCCTGACGAACTCCATCTCCCGCTTGAACTGGTCGAGCCGGGTTTCGACCGCCGCCCGCAATTTCCCGATGTTGTCGACCTGCCGCGGATTGTCCGATGTCGCCTTCGCCAGATTGCCGACGCTGGGGAGGATGGTCGAAACTGCGGCTTCGTGATCGCTCAGGAACTCCGCCCCGCCGGTCAGCAGATAGCCGCGCGCGGCGCTTTCGGCGCGGCGGATGTCCAGCAGCAGGGTGTTGATCAGGTTTTCGACCTCGACGGTGTGCACAACCCTGGCGTTGTCGTCGCGGGCCCGGTTGACGAGCAGGATGGAGGCGGTGGTGATCGAGACCAGCACGAAAAATCCCGCCGCAAGCAGCAGGATCTGGCCAATCGCGCGCCGGCGCGTGGCGTCAGGCGTCACAGCAGACTCGAATCATGAAGTATTGGAATTCCAGCAGTCCCCGGGGGCGGGAAGGCTTCCCGGCCCCATAAAACGTCCTTGCGGACAATTGGTTCCAGCGGTCCCGCAAAAACTTTCGATCAAATGGCCGCTCAGCGCGGCGCCTGGCCGGCCAGATATTGTTCGAGCCAGTGGATATGGTAGTCGCCGTCGATAATGGCAGGCTCCCGCACCAGCGCCCGGAACAGCGGCAGCGTGGTCTCGATGCCCTCGACCACCATTTCGTCGAGCGCGCGGCGCAGCCGCATCAGGCACTCGCCGCGGGTCTTGCCGTGGACGATCAGCTTGCCGACCAGCGAGTCGTAATAGGGCGGAATGACGTAGCCCTGATAGACAGCGGAATCGATCCGCACGCCGAGGCCGCCCGGCGGATGGTATTGCGTGATCTTGCCGGGTGAGGGGCGAAAGGTCTGGGGGTTTTCGGCGTTGACCCGGCATTCGATGGCATGGCCGATGATCTGGATCTCGTCCTGCGTCGCCGGCAGGTCGCCGCCGGCGGCGATGCGGATCTGTTCCAGCACGAGGTCGATGTCGGTGATCGACTCGGTGACGGGATGCTCGACCTGGATCCGGGTGTTCATTTCGATGAAATAGAACTCGCCGTCCTCGAACAGGAATTCGATGGTGCCGACACCGAGATATTTCATGTCCTGCATCGCCTTGGCGCAGGTGGCGCCGATGCTGGCGCGGGCCGCCGCCGCCAGCACCGGCGAGGGGCCTTCCTCCCAGATCTTCTGGTGGCGCCGCTGCAGCGAGCAATCGCGCTCGCCGAGATGGATGGCGCCGCCGCGTCCGTCGCCGAGGATCTGGATCTCGATGTGACGCGGCTTCTGCAGGTATTTTTCCAGATAGACCGAGGCGTCGCCGAAGGCCGATTTGGCCTCGTTGGACGCGGTCGACAGCGCCAGCAGCAGGTCTTCGGGGGTCTGCGCCACCTTCATGCCGCGGCCGCCGCCGCCGGAGGCGGCTTACACCAGCACCGGAAAGCCGATTGCCTCGGCGATCGCCATCGCGTCGTCCTCGGCGCCAACCGCGCCGTCGGAGCCCGGCACCACGGGAATGCCGAGCTTCTTCGCGGTCTTCTTGGCCTCGATCTTGTCGCCCATCAGGCGGATATGCTCGGCCTTGGGCCCGATGAAATGCAGATTGTGCTCGGCGAGAATCTCGGCGAAGCGGGCGTTTTCCGACAGGAAGCCGTAGCCGGGATGCACCGCGTCGGCGCCGGTGATCTCGCAGGCCGCCAGCAGCGCCGGGACGTTGAGATAGCTGTCCTTCGACGGCGGCGGGCCGATGCAGACGCTCTCGTCGGCCAGCCGGACATGCATGGCGTCGGCGTCGGCGGTGGAATGCACCGCGACAGTGGCGATGCCGAGTTCCTTGCACGCCCGCAGGATGCGCAGTGCGATCTCGCCGCGATTGGCTATCAGGATCTTGTCGAACATCGCGGCGCCTGACGTTGACGGAATCTATTCAATGATGACGAGCGGTTCGCCGAATTCGACCGGCTGGCCGTCCTCGACGAGAATCTGCGTCACGGTGCCCGCGCGCGTCGACGGGATCTGGTTCATCGTCTTCATAGCTTCGATGATCAGCAGGGTCTGTCCGACCACCACCTTGGTGCCGACCTCGATGAACGGCTTGGCGCCGGGCTCGGACGCCCAATAGGCGGTGCCGACCATCGGCGAGGGCACCACGCCCGGGTGTTTTGCCAGATCGGCGATGGCCGCCGGTGTCACGCTCGCGGCGGATGCCGCGGGGCCGGAAGCCATCTGGTGGAAATTCGCCGGCATTGATGCGGCGATGCTGATGTTGCGGGCGACCCGCACCCGCAGGCCGGAGCGCTCGATCTCGATCTCGGTGAGGCTGGTCTCGTCGAGCAGCAATGCGAGTTCGCGAATAAGCGCGCTGTCGTCGCTCTTGAACTTCGCGTCTTTTGTATCGTCAGGCTGGCGCGCCATGATCTTGATCCGGAGCTTTCTGTGTGTGACGGGCGAAGGCGTCAAGCGGTCGCCTTGACGCCGATTTTGGCGGCAAGGCCGTTGATCGCCAACCGGTAACCGTCGATGCCGAAGCCGCAAAGCGATGCGAACGCGGCCCGGGCGGTGAAGGAATGATGACGGAAATCCTCGCGGGCGTGGATATTGCTGATGTGCACTTCGACGGTCGGAATTTTCACCGCCACCAGCGCATCATGCAGCGCGATCGAGGTATGCGAATAGCCGCCGGCATTGATGATGATCCCGGCGGCCTGTTTGGCGTGCGCCTCGTGAATGAAATCGATCAGTTCGCCTTCGCGGTTGGACTGCCGGCAATCGGCCTTGAGGCCGAACAATGCAGCGGTCTGTTCGCAGAGCTGTTCGACGTCCGCGAGCCTGGCGTGGCCGTAGGTCTGCGGCTCGCGGATCCCCAACAGATTGAGGTTGGGGCCGTTGAGCACGTAAATCGTCTCGGCAGGTCTCTCGGCCATCCAGATCCCGGTAAATGATGCTGCGGTGGCGGGGTTATAGGTAACAACAGGCCCAAGGGGAAGCCTTTAGGCGGCCCGGGCTCCGGCCCAAATCCTTCACGCGGCTTGTAAAAAGCCAGCTGGAACCTGCGTAAATAGCTGGTTAACCAAGGTTTTGACATGGACGGTCGGCAGGCCCGTCCAGCGGCGGTCGGCGGCTCACGCAAAAGGGCGGGCATTGCTGCCCGCCCCAAGCACCGGGATAGATAACCGTATCCAGCCGTCAGCCCTCGATGATGTAGACGATCTCGTAGGTCTGGGGCCGAACGATGACGTAGCGACCGCCGACCAGGATGACCTGATAGCCGCGCCATTCCGGGTAGATCTCAACGATCCGCGGCGGAAGCGGATAGAAGGTGACCGAACTCGGGACCCGTGTTCCGATCGAGACATTGAAGTTGACGTTGGTGGTCGGCTTAATGCTCGTCTCCGACTTGATGGCAGACACGATCTGGGTGCGCTTTTCGGGCGGCGGGGCAGCGGTCGCCGAGGTGGCGGCGTTGCCGGTGGTCGCCGAGGACTTGCCATCCGTGGACTGTGCGCTGTCCTTCGCGCCATCCTTGGACTGGGCGTTCTTCGCACCGTCCTTGCTCATCCCGTCCTTGGACCCGTCCCTGGACTGTGCGCTGTCCTTCGCGCCATCCTTGCTCATGCCGTCCTTGGACTGGGCGCGGTCCTTGGACATACCGTCCTTGGACATACCGTCCTTGGATTGCACGGATTTTGCTCCGTCCTTGCTCATTCCGTCCTTGGACTGCGCACTATCCTTGCTCATTCCCGCAGCTCCGCCGGAGTCGCGGTTCATCGCACCGCCGGACGGCGCCGGAGCTTGCTGGGCCGCGGGCGCACTCCCACCGCCGGCAGCGCCGCCGCCTGCTCCACCTGCACCGCCTGCACCCTGCGCGTAGGCGAACCCGCTGCCCGCGATCAGCGCCGCGGTCGCTACCGAAATCATGAAACGATTACCCATGGAATATCTCCTCACCTGATTACATTGCCCGCGGCGACAACGGTGCCAGTGAGACGATGTTCCGCGTGTTGGCGGGTTCCATCGATTTTGTTTGATGAATGCGTGATGAACCGCGCCGCCTGAAAAAGGCGCAAACGAAAGGCCGGCTCGCGAACCGGCCTCTCAGTTCAGCAGCGCGGCGGCAGGTTGTCGATCAGCACGTCACCTTGCCGCAACGCGCGATGCCGATTTTTTCC
The DNA here is from genome assembly GCF_030697065.1 of Bradyrhizobium sp. Lineage (GTDB taxonomy): Bacteria > Pseudomonadota > Alphaproteobacteria > Rhizobiales > Xanthobacteraceae > Bradyrhizobium. Next base: position 16,561 of record NZ_JAUYQU010000116.1, on the reverse strand, counting down.
CGCAGGGTTTCGACGCCGACCGCGCCAATCACCACCTGCTTGCCGATCACGTAGCTCGGCGTGCCGTTCATGCCCATCGCTTCGGCGAGCTTGAAGTTCTCCTCCAGCGTGGCGCGCACTTCCGGACTGGCGATATCCTTTTCCAGCCTGGCCATGTCGACGCCGGCTTCCTTGGCGGCCGCCATCGACCGCGCCTTGTCAGCCTGGCCCCTGCCGTTCAGCAGTCTCTGGTGAAAGTCGAGATACTTCTTGCCGCTGGGGTCCTGCATGCGCACGGCGACCCCGACCTGGGCGGCTTCGACGGAAGTCGGGCCCAGCACCGGGAATTCCTTCAGCACCACCTTCAGTTTCGGATCGGATTTCATCAGCTCCATCATGTCCATCATGGCGCGTTTGCAGTAGCCGCAATTGTAGTCGAAGAATTCGACCATGGTGACGTCGCCGTCCCTGGCGCCGACGGTGACGCCGCGCGGCGACTTGAAGATCGCCTCGGCATTCCTGGTGACGCCCTCGGCATGCTTCTCGGCCTCGGCAGCGGACTGGCGCTTGCTCAGTTCGGCCATCGCCTCTTCCAGCACCTCGGGATGCTTGAGCAGGTAATTCCGGACGATGACTTCGATATCGCCGCGCTGGGCGTCGGAAAAGCCCTGCGCGGAAGCCGGCATCGCCGCCCCGCAGAGGACGAGCGCGAACAGGGCGGCGGCGAGCAGGCGGAATGAGGGCATTGGCAAATCCTCTTGGACGAATGGACTGGACGGGTCGTTAGCGGGAGCCGGTTTCACGAAACCCGGGTTCGGCTTTGGTGTATTTCTAGTTGCCCTTCTGGCCGGGCAGCGGCCTGGCAGAGACGATGTCGTCGGCCTTGACCCAGCCGGGCGTGCCGATCGCGAACCGGGTCTTTGCCCGCGAGGCCAGGTCGCGCGCGGTCTTGTTGTCGCCGCGCAGATAGGCCGCCTGTGCGGAAGCGAGGTCGGCCTGCGCAAGGTCTCCTTTTCGGCCGTAGGCCATCGCGAGCTGCATATAGCCGATCGGTGCCTCGGTTTCGCGCGCGACCGCCGCGCGCAGAATCGAAATCGCTTCTTCCGTATGGGCGTTATTATTAGTCCCTACCAGCGCCTGCCCAAGTAACATCTCGATGAGCGGCGCATGATTCGACAGCTGCACCGCCTTGCGCAGCGGCGCGACGGCCTCCGCCGGCTTGCCGCCTTCCAGCAGCGCCTGGCCGCGCAATTCATGAAAATAGGGGTTGGTCGGTTGTAACTGGATCAGCCCGTCGATCTGGGCGATCGCGCTGCGCAGGTCGCCATGCCGGTAGGTGGCAATGGCGCGGGCATAGCGCGCCGGCAGGCTCGCGTTCGACAGCGGATAGCGCCGGTAGACGGTGTCCTGCCGTTCCATGAAGGCCGAGATCTTGGCGCGCACCATGTCGTGACGCAGTTGCAGGGCCGGGTCATCCTTCTTGTCCCAATAGGGGCTCGAACGCGCCAGCCCTTCGAGCGCTTCGACACGCTGGGCCGGCATCGGATGCGACATCACGTAGGGATCGGAACCGCGCGCGGCAAACAGGCTCTCATTGGTGAACCGCTTGAAGGTTTCGTACATGCCCTTGGCGGACTGGCCGGTGGCGGTCAGGAACTTGACCCCGGCGCGGTCGGCGTTCTCTTCCTGTTGGCGTACATAGGAGAGCAGGGTGCGGCGGATCACCTCCTGCGGCGCGGACATCGCCGCGGCGCCGACATTGGCAAGGCCGCTATTGGCGTTGCCGCCGCGCGAGCCCGCGACCAGCGCGCCGGCGCCGAGCAGCATGGCGATGATCATCTGGGTTTGCGCGGTAGCCAGTTGCTGGCGCAGTTTGGAGAGATGGCCGCCGGCGAGATGCGCGGTTTCGTGCGCCATCACCCCGATGATCTGGTTCGGGGTCTCGGACTGCATGATGGCGCCATAGTTCACGAAAATGCGCCGACCATCCGCGACGAAGGCGTTGAAGGCCCCGTCGTTGATGATGACCATCTGGATGTTCTGCTTCTCCATGCCCGCCGCGCGCAGGATCGGGCGGGTGTAGTCGCGCAGCAATTGCTCGGATTCGGTGTCGCGGAGAACGCGCAGACCCCCGCCCTGCGCGAGCGCCGGCATCGGCGCAAGGACGAGCGCAACCGCCGTGATGACGGCCGTCAATCTCGAGATATTCTGGCGCAGCGCGATACCGGGCAACATGGCTTTTTCTGGGGATTGGCGGCGGACCGGATACGTTATATGCCCTAACAAGCCGCCGAATGCGGCTTGTCTGGGGCGCCGGTGCCTCGTTTTCCCGGGTTCGAATAGCAGATATCGATGCTGGATGCGACATTGAGTGACCGGGCGAGGGGCCTGCTGACGGCGTCGGCGCGAAGCGATGTTCCGCCCTTCATGGTGATGGACGTGATGGCGGCGGCGGCCCGCATCGAAGCGGCCGGCGGCCATGTCATTCACATGGAAGTCGGGCAACCCTCGGCGTCGGCGCCGAAGCCCGCGATCGCCGCCGCGCACGCCGCCCTCGAACTCGGCCGGATCGATTATACCTCGGCGCTGGGCATTCCCTCGTTGCGCGCCCGGATCGCCCGGCATTACCGCGAGACCTACGGCTGCGCGGTGGATGCCGAACGGGTCGTGATCACCACGGGATCGTCGGGCGCGTTCATCCTGGGCTTTCTCGCCTTGTTCGAACCCGGCGATCGCGTCGCGGTGACGGTTCCCGGCTATCCGCCGTATCGCCACATCCTGACTGCGCTCGGCTGCGAGCCGGTGCTGATCGAAACCTCGAGCGAGACCCGTCACGCGCTGACCGCCGAAGCCCTGCTGGCGGCCCATCGCAAGACGCCGCTGAAGGGCGTGCTGGTCGCCAGCCCGGCCAATCCCACGGGGACGATGATGTCCCGCGAGGCGCTCACCAGCCTGATGGCGGCAGCGGAAGAGGCGGGCATCCGTTTCATTTCCGACGAAATCTACCACGGTCTCGACTATGCTTTTCCCGCGGTCACGGCGGCGGAACTGTCGCCGCACGCGCTGGTGATCAATTCGTTTTCGAAGTATTTCTGCATGACCGGCTGGCGGGTCGGCTGGATGGTGGTGCCGGAATCGCTGGTGCGGCCGATCGAGCGGTTGCAGCAGAACCTTTCGATCTCGGTGCCGACGCTGTCTCAGATGGCGGCCGAAGCCGCCTTCGATGGCCGCGCCGAGATGGAAGCGATCAAGCGCGGCTATCAGGAGAACCGCCGCATCCTGATCGAAGGGTTGCCGAAGGCCGGGCTCGAAAGGTTTCTGCCTGCCGATGGCGCGTTCTATCTCTACGCCGATGTCTCCAAATTTACCTCCGACAGTCTTGCATTTGCCGGCGCGATGCTGGAACAGGCGCGCGTGGCGGCCACCCCCGGGGTCGACTTCGATCCGGTTCATGGCCGACAGTTCGTACGCTTTTCCTACGCCGGTTCCGCCGACGAGATGCGCGAAGCCGTCGCGCGCATCGCGAAATGGCTAGGATAGCCCCGTCGATCTCGACGGGGCAGAGGATCGTCTGGAAAAAAACCGCCCGGTTTTGCCGGGCGGTTTTCTGTCTCGCAAATCCTCTTCGCCTACTCGCCGTTACCGAAACGCCGCGACCACCAGCCGGCCTTGCGCGGCTGGGTATCGGTCGCCATGTCCGTCGTCGCCTCGGAAGCCGGGGCCGCTGTCGGCGGCTCGGGCGGGCTGTGCAGAACGGGGGCGGGTGCCTCCGGCTGGGCGGTTGAAACGAAGCTCACCTTCTCGCGCACGGTCGAACGGCGTCGCGCCGCGGCTCTGTCGGCCTCCTGGGCGGTCTCCGCTTCGACGGGTGCCTGAGCCATCTGGGCAGCAATGGGCTCAGCAGGAACGTGCTGAACGTGAGCGAAAGCTTGCGGCTCCGCCGGTTCGTGCCGAACTTCCGGGGCCCGTGGGGGGGAATAACCGTCGAAATCGGCCACCGCTTCCGCGGCTTCCGGCGCCGAAGTGGGTCCGAGTTCGTCCGCGATCGATCCGATCAGACCACCTTCTTCCGGGCCGCCGCGCCGGCGGCGTCCGCCGCGACGTCCGCGACGGCGGGGCCGCCGCTCGCCGTCCGGCGTCAGTTCGGCCTGAGCCGCGCCGTGCGGCTCCTCGGATTCGTCTTCGTCACCTTCGGCGCCATCGGCAGGGCCTGCGACCGCAACCTGGTCCGGCGCCATGCGCGGAGCGTCGGAGCTGTCGCGCGCGGGGGCCCCATCACGCGACTCGCCGGGACGGCCACGCCGCCGCCGCCGCCGCTTGCGCTTGTGGCCCTCGGCGTCGGTTTCGCCGCTGCCTTCCTCGCCGGCCGCGGCTTCCTCGGTCAGCCCTTCGGTCTCCTCGGTTTCCACTTCCGATTCGACTTCGATGTCGAACGGCTCTTCCTCGTCCCAGGCTTCCTCGACCTGCGCCGGGAAGGCGGCAACCTGCGCCGCCAGCACGGCCTTGGCCGCCTCCAGCGTATGCACCTGTTCGCCGCGGTCGATGATGAACGACTGCTGCCCGCTAACAGCCGGGTCTGCAACCACGGCCAGCATGACCTTGAAGCTGTTCTCGAGATCGCGGAGATGACCGCGCTTGTGATTGAGGACATACAGCGCGACGTCGGTTCGGGTGCGAACCGTCAGATTGTGGGTCGCGCCCTTCATCAGGATTTCCTCGATGCCGCGCAGCAACTGCAGCGCCACCGAAGATACCGAACGGACATGTCCGCTGCCGCCGCATTGCGAACAGGGCTCAGTCGAACTCTCCAGCACGCTGGCGCGAATGCGCTGGCGCGACATCTCCAGCAGGCCGAAATGCGAGATCCGCCCGACCTGGATCCGCGCGCGGTCCTGCCGCAGGCAATCCGACAGCTTGCGCTCGACCGAACGGTTGTTGCGCTTCTCGTCCATGTCGATGAAGTCGATGACGATCAGGCCGGCGAGATCGCGCAGCCGGAGCTGCCGCGCGACTTCCTCCGATGCCTCGAGGTTGGTCTTGAGCGCGGTGTCCTCGATGTGGTGCTCCTTGGTGGAGCGGCCGGAATTGACGTCAATCGAAACCAGCGCCTCGGTCTGGTTGATCACGATGTAGCCGCCGGACCGCAACTGCACGGTCGGCGAGAACATCGCGTCGAGCTGGCTCTCGACGCCCATCCGCGAGAACAGCGGCTGGCCGTCGCGATACTGCTTCACCGCCCGCACGTTGCTGGGCATCAGCATCTTCATGAAGTCGCGGGCTTCCTGGTAACCGGCTTCTCCGGCGACCTGGATTTCGTCGATTTCCTTGTTGTAGAGATCGCGCAGCGACCGCTTGATCAGCGAACCCTCCTCGTAGACCAGGGTAGGTGCCTGCGATTTCAGGGTCATGTCCCGGACGGTTTCCCACATCCGGATCAGGTATTCGAAGTCGCGCTTGATCTCCGGCTTGGTGCGCGAGGCGCCCGCGGTGCGCAGGATGATGCCCATGCCCTCGGGCACGTCGAGATCCTGCACCACGTCCTTGAGCCGCGAACGGTCCTGCGCCGAGGTGATCTTGCGGCTGATGCCGCCGCCGCGTGCGGTGTTGGGCATCAATACGGCGTAGCGGCCGGCCAGCGAGAGGTAGGTGGTGAGGGCCGCGCCCTTGTTGCCGCGCTCTTCCTTCACGACCTGCACCAGCATCACCTGGCGGCGCTTGATGACTTCCTGGATCTTGTACTGGCGGCGCGGACGGAAGGCGCGCTCCGGCACCTCTTCCATGACGTCGTCGCCGCCGACGGATTCGACGACTTCCTCTTCGGCGTCGTCGTCTTCCTCATCTTCTTCGTCGTCTTCGTCGTGATGCTCGTCGGCGTGCGGCTGCACGTCGTGAGGCTGCGCAGCGTGATCTTCGCCGGCCCGTTCGGCGCGCGCCGCGTCCTCGGCATGGGCCGCGTTTTCTTCCACGTGCTCGGCGTGAATTAGCTCGTCATGGGCGGGTTCTTCGTGAACCACCGGCGCGGCGACTGCCGGGGAGGCCTCGACGACCGCCGAGACCGGCAGTTCGGGAGGCGATTCCGCCACGGGCGCTTCGCTCGCGGCATGGCTGTGCTCATGCTGGGCCTGCGCATGATCATGTGAATGATCGCCGGCGTGATCGTGACCGGCATGATCCAGGCCGGAGTCTCCAGGGTGCCCGGCATCATCATGGTGATGTTCGGTCTCGGACCCGCGGCCATGATCGCCTTCGGCGCTCGAGATTTCCGGAAGTTCCCGATGTTCAGGATGTTCAGGATGATCTTGGCCCTCTTGCGTCGACGCGACCTGCATCAGATCGGGCGCGGGAATATCGACGACCTCGCTCTGCACCCGCTCGCCATTGCCGCGACGGCGCTGATTGCGGTGGCGTGGACGGCGGCCGCGGTTGCTGGAGCGGCTTTCGCTCTCTTCCTCGGCCTCGCGATGGGCGCGTTCGTCGGCCTCGATCAGCGCCTGACGGTCGGCGACCGGAATTTGATAATAGTCGGGATGGATTTCGCTGAAGGCGAGGAAGCCGTGGCGGTTGCCGCCATATTCGATGAAGGCCGCCTGCAGGGACGGCTCAACGCGCGTGACCTTGGCGAGGTAGATGTTGCCGCGCAGTTGCTTGCGCTGGGCAGTTTCGAAATCAAATTCCTCGACGCGGTTGCCGCGGATCACAACGACCCGGGTCTCTTCCGGGTGGGTAGCATCGATCAACATTTTGTTGGGCATTTTGCAACTCATGACGGCGGCGGGCGCGTGTGGCCGGGGGCGCATGTCGCGCTGCCGGGTGACGCGACGGTCCACCTGATTCGGGGGTGAGGGGAAGGCCAAAACGCAACCCGGGGCGCCGCGCCGAACGGGATCCTGTCGGCGCAACACGACGCGCGGAGCTTTCGCTTCGCGGCGGCGCGATTCTACCGGGGATCATGGTCGGCAACTCAGTCTGGCGCATCTAGCGTCGGCCCGTCTGAACACGTTGGCGGCAAAAATCGCCGCCTGTCTTGTGCTGAAGACCCGGCGCGGCGCCAAAGCGCCCGCCGGCCATCGCATATCGAGCCCAGTCGGACCCGGATAATCAGTTATGTCCTGTCTGAAGCCGTCCCTGGAACAAGCTGGTAACCTGGGACCGACGCCGCTCGGGCTCGAAACCGCCCTCCGTTCAGCCGCGCGCTGCGCTGGCCTGCGGAGGGATCGGAAAGACGCTGGAATCCTCTGGGGTCAGAGAGTTCCGGCGCTGCACCGGGAGGCTGAACGCGACACAACCGGGAGTTTTAGCCGTCAGCCCCTCGTACATACGTGGATTGGGGGCTCCGTGCAAGCGACCTGAGGAGGCCGTCGCAGCGCGGCAACACCACGGCATATTCGTCGCCCGCCTCTTAAGCTCTCGTTAACCCTGTGGCTTTATTGCGGTATGAGGGCTGCTCGGAGGCACGGATTCGTTGGCGAGCCGCGCAAATCATCAGGTTTTCAAGTGCTCGGTGCTATTGTGCGCCGCAGCATTATTGTGTTCATCCGCCGGTATTGGCGCGGCAGCCGACGGGGCGCCGAATTCGGCCGCGGTTCCGAATTTTCCGGTCGCATCCGAGGTTCGCCTCGCCGGCGATGCCAAGCAAACCCGATTCGTGCTCGACCTCGACAGACCCATTCAGTTTCGCGCCTTCGCGCTGGCCGATCCCTATCGGGTAGTGGTGGACATTCCCCAGGTCGATTTTAAGCTGAAGGCCGGGGCGGGCAGCGCCGGGCGCGGGCTGATCAAGGCCTTCCGCTATGGCCTCGTGATGCCCGGGGGCTCGCGAATCGTGTTCGATCTGGCCGGTCCTGCCAAAATAGCAAATTCCTATGTCCTGGCGGCGGCCAACGGCCAGCCGCCGCGGCTGGTGCTTGAACTGGAGCAGGTCGACCGTACCAGCTTCGTCCAGTCGCTTGCGGCCGAAAGCCGGCCCGAGCTGAAACCCGCGATCTCGGACACGGCGGTCGCAGCGGTCCCCGTCGAGCCGGCCGCCGCAGCCAAACCGGACACGCCGGCCGATACGCGGCCCGTGGTGGTGATCGATCCGGGGCATGGCGGCATCGACAACGGCACCCAGGCCGGTGGCACCAGCGAAAAGGAACTGGTGCTGGGGTTTGGCCTGGTGCTGCGCGACCGGCTGGAGAAATCGGGCAAATATCGCATCGTCATGACCCGCACCGACGATACCTTCATTCCGCTCACCGACCGCGTCAAAGTCGCCCGCAACCAGTCGGCGGCGCTGTTCGTCTCGATCCATGCCGACGCCTTGCCGCGGCGCGAGGGCGACGCCCAGGGGGCCACGATCTATACCTTGTCCGACAAGGGTTCCGACGCCGAGGCGGAGCGGCTGGCGGAGGCCGAAAACAAGGCCGATGCCATTGGCGGGGTCAACCTCACCGAGGAGCCGACCGAGGTCGCCGACATTCTGATCGAACTGGCGCAACGCGAGACCCGCACTTTCTCGAACCGGTTCGCCCGCCTTCTGATGGGCGAGATGAAGACCACCGTGCGGATGCACAAGCACCCCCTGAAGTCAGCCGGCTTCAAGGTGCTCAAGGCCCCCGATGTGCCGTCGGTTCTGGTCGAACTCGGCTACGTCTCCAACAAGGGCGACCTCGAACTGCTGGTCTCGGAGAACTGGCGCAACCGCACCGCAGGCGCGATGGCGCAAGCGATCGACGCATTCCTCGCCAGACGGCTGGCGACGGCAGGAACAGCCAACTGAAAAGGGAGGCTCTCCCCGAAAAGGTGCCTTGCGCTGGCGGAAGCCCTAGTTTGGCCACAGCGGCGGCATTATAGAAATGGCTGTGAGAACGTCGGAATCGCGCTAATTTCGCCGCGGCCGACCGATCGTTTGGTTCGCCTGCGCGAGACGGTTGATCGCCATGCGGGACTTGCTGAGGACGCGCCGCCAATCGTGGCGCCAGGGTTGGAACTTCGATAATGCGCTTGCTGGTTCGGTTCTTGGGTTTCCTGTTCGCCGCCGGGACCGTCGTGTTCCTGGTTGGCGTGGCCGCCGCCGCGGGACTGATCTGGCATTATTCCAAGGACTTGCCGGACTATTCGCAACTGCAGGATTATGAGCCGCCTGTGATGACGCGGGTCCATGCGTCCGACGGCGCGCTGCTCGGTGAATATTCCAAGGAGCGCCGGCTGTACCTGCCGATCCAGGCGGTGCCGAAGATGGTCATCAATGCGTTCCTGGCCGCCGAGGACAAGAATTTCTACGAGCATGGCGGTATCGACTTTACCGGCATGGCCCGCGCCGCGGTGCTCTATGCGCAGAATTTTGGCTCCAACAAGCGGCCGCAGGGCGCTTCCACGATCACCCAGCAGGTCGCCAAGAACTTTCTTCTGACCAACGAAGTATCGTTCACCCGCAAGATCAAGGAAGCCTTGCTGGCGATGCGGATCGAACGCACCTATTCCAAGGACAAGATTCTCGAACTCTATCTCAACGAAATCTACCTCGGCCTCGGCGCCTATGGCGTCGCCGCGGCGTCGCTGGTCTATTTCGACAAATCGGTCAATGAGCTCACCATTGCGGAAGCGTCCTACCTCGCGGCGCTGCCCAAGGCTCCGTCGTCGCTGCATCCGGTAAAGAACCGCGATCGCGCCATCGAGCGCCGCAATTACGTGATCGACCGTCTGGTGGAAAACGGCTGGATCAAGCAGGCCGACGCCGACAAGGCCCGCAAGGACCAGATGATTGTCACCAGCCGGAGCAACGCCGCGCACATCTTTGCCGGCGAGTTTTTCGCCGAGGAAGTCCGCCGCGACGTGTTCGAGCGCTATGGCGAGAAGAAGCTCTATGAAGGCGGCCTGTCGGTGCGGACCACGCTCGACCCGAAGCTGCAGGTGATCGCCCGCAAGACCATGACCGCGGGTCTGGTGAAGTATGACGAGGCGACCGGCTATCGCGGCGCCGTCAGCCAGCTCGATATATCCGGTGACTGGGGCGTCAAGCTCGCCGACGTCAAGTCACTGTCGGACATCCGTCCCTGGCGGATGGCGGTGGTGCTGGAGACCAGCGACCAGTCGGCACGGATCGGTTTTCAGCCCGGGCGCGAACTGGGCGGCGCCGTTTCGAAAGAGCGCGAGACCGGAATCGTGACGATCGAAGGCGTAAAATGGGCCAAGGCGGCGTCGGGGCCGACGCGCTTGAAGGTGCCGACCAAGGTATCGCAGGTGCTGGCGCCGGGCGACGTCATCTATGCCGATCCGCTGCTCGCCAAGGACGGCTCCATCGTCGAGGGCCAGTTCCGGCTGCGCCAGCTGCCGGAAGTGTCCGGCGCTATGGTGGTGATGGATCCCTGGACCGGCCGCGTGCTGGCGATGGTCGGCGGCTTCTCGTTCGACCAGAGCCAGTTCAACCGCGCCACCCAAGCCTATCGGCAGCCCGGTTCGTCGTTCAAGCCGCTGGTCTATTCGGCGGCGATGGATAATGGCTATACGCCTTCCACCATCGTGGTCGACGCCCCGATCGAAATCGACCAGGGGCAGGGGGCCGGCGTCTGGCGCCCTGAAAACTATTCGACCGGCAAGTATTACGGGCCGCAAACGTTGCGCAATGCGTTGAAGCGCTCGCTCAACACGGTGACGGTGCGGCTGGCGCAGGATGTCGGCATGCCGCTGATCGGCGAATACTCCAAGCGCTTCGGGGTCTATGACGATTTGCCGAACTATCTGTCCTATGCGCTCGGTGCCGGCGAGACCACGGTGATGCGGATGGTGACGGCCTATTCGATGTTCGCCAATGGCGGCCGGCGCGTGAAGGCCACCTTGATCGACCGAATTCAGGACCGCTACGGCCGTACCATCTTCCGGCACGACGCGCGCGAATGCCGCGGCTGCGACGCCCCCGGCGGCTGGAAGAATCAGCCCGAGCCGCAACTGGTCGACCGCCGCGAGCAGGTGCTGGATGCGATGACGGCCTACCAGATCACCTCGATGATGGAAGACGTGGTGCAGGGCGGTACGGCCACGGTGCTGAAGGAAGTCGGCAAGCCGATCGCCGGCAAGACCGGCACCACCAATGACGAGAAAGACGCCTGGTTTATCGGCTTCTCGCCCGACATCGTGATCGGAATCTATGTCGGCTACGACAAGCCGCGCCCGCTCGGCAGGGGCGCCACCGGCGGCCATCTGGCGGCCCCCATCGCCAAGGATTTCCTCAAGCTCGCGCTCGCCGACAAGCCGGCGGTTCCGTTCAAGGTTCCCGCCGGCATCAAGCTGATCCGCGTCGACGCCAAGTCCGGCATGCGCTCCGGTCCGGGCGGCGGCGGCATTCTTGAAGCCTTCAAGCCCGGGACGTCACCCCCGGATAATTACAGCGTCATCGGTGTCGCCGATGCCGACGGCGCCAATCGCCCGTTGATGGCGCCGCCCGATGCCGGCTCGATCATGCGTCCCGGCACCGGCGGGCTCTGGTAGCCGATTGCACTTTGCGGCCGGTGCCGTTACATCCCCTCGACAACACCCGACAGTAGCGGTCCGTCCCCCGCAGAACCAGAGAAGCCATGCGCGCTGAAGTCGAACGCCTCGTTGAAGAGATCAAGCAGTCTGTCGGGCTGCTGAGGAGGCATCTTTGACGTCGATGCATCCACGGCGCGCCTCGCGGAGCTGAACAAGCTCGCTGAAGATCCCAATCTCTGGAACGACCCGCAGAAGGCCCAGAAGCTGATGCAGGAGCGCACCTCGCTGGAGGATTCGCTTCAGGGTATCGGCAAGGTCGAGCGCGAACTCGAGGACAATGTAGGCATGATCGAGCTCGGCGAAGCCGAGAACGACGAAGGCGTGGTGGCGGAAGCCGAGGCCGCGCTGAAAGCCCTGAAGAAGGAAGTCGCCCGCCGCGAACTGGAAGCGCTGCTCGGCGGCGAAGCCGACCGATTCGATTCCTATCTCGAAGTCCACGCCGGCGCCGGCGGCACCGAAAGCCAGGACTGGGCCTCGATGCTGCTGAGGATGTATACCCGCTGGGCCGAGAAGCACGGCTTCAAGATCGAATATCTCGAGGAAACCCAGGGCGAAGAAGCCGGCATCAAATCCGCCACCATCCAGATATCGGGCCACAACGCCTATGGCTGGCTGAAGACCGAGGCCGGGGTGCACAGGCTGGTGCGGATCTCGCCGTTCGATTCCAACGCGCGGCGGCACACCTCGTTCTCGTCGGTAGCGATCTTTCCGGTGGTCGACAACTCGATCAAGATCGACATCGCCGAGTCCGACGTGCGCGTCGACACCATGCGCTCGGGCGGCGCCGGCGGCCAGCACGTCAACAAGACCGAATCCGCGGTGCGGCTGACGCACATTCCGACCGGTGTCGCCGTGGTCTGTCAGGCCGGCCGCTCCCAACACAAGAACAAGGCGCAGGCCTGGGACATGCTGCGGGCGCGGCTGTACGAGATCGAGTTGAAGAAGCGCGAGGCGCAGGCCGCCGCCGACCAGGCCGCCAAGACCGACATCGGCTGGGGCCACCAGATCCGCTCCTACGTGCTGCAGCCCTATCAGATGGTCAAGGACCTGCGCACCGGCGTGCAGACTTCGGACACCTCGGGCGTGCTCGACGGCGACCTCGACGAATTCATGGCGGCGACGCTGGCGCAGCGCGCCTTCGGCACCGCGCCCGCTTCGGTTGATGACGTGGACTAGCGCTATGGTCAAAGTCGCCTTTATCGGGCTGGGCCGCATGGGCCACGGCATGGCCGGCCGTTATCTCGATGCCGGTTTCACCGTCGCAGTGTGGAACCGGAGCAAGGGCAAGGCCGTGGACCTGATCGCGCGCGGCGCGCGGTGGGCGGCGTCGCCGGAAGATGCCGCGATCGGTGCCGACGCGGTGGTGACCATGGTCGCCGATGACGAGGCATCGCGCGCGGTGTGGCTGACCGGGGACGGCGCAGCGACGACGATGAAGCCCGGTACCATCGCGATCGAATGCTCCACCGTCTCGTACCACCATACGCTCGAAATGGCGCGCGAGCTTCGCCGGCGTGGTCTGATCTATGTTGACAGTCCCGTGACGGGGTTGCCGGACGCGGCAGCGACAGGAAAACTGACGCTGCTGGTCGGCGCCGATCCGGCCGATCTGGAGCGGGCGCGGCCTTTTCTGATCCCGCTCGCCACCACCATCTGGCATTTCGGCGCGGTCGGGTCAGGCACGGTCTACAAGCTGATCAACAATTTGATGGGCGCGATCCAGATCGCCGGGATCGCCGAGGGCCTTGCGATCGCCGAGCAGGCCGGTCTCGACATGAAGCTGGTGCTCGAGGCGGTGGAAACCGGCGTGGCCGCCAGTCCGCAGGTGATCCGGCACTCGAGGCGCATGGTGGAACGGAACTTTGCCGGCGCAACGTTCACGGCGTCGCTGCGGCAAAAGGATGCGGCTTACGCGGTGGCGCTGGCGGAGAGCCTGCTGCGTGACGCTCCTATCATGGGCCGCGCCGCCGTTGCGGCCTATGATCGCGCTAAATCCCATGCTCCCGACGATGACGAAGGCAGGATGATCGAGATCGTGTCGCGACCGAAAGGTGACAGCGCGGGTTGATCGCATCGCACCAAATCTTCGCTTCGGCTTTAGTTCTATTTGAACCCACGACGTTTCGCGTCCTAGTATCGCGCTGTGCTTTGCAGCCGATCAATCCACTCGTCATGGGGGTTCGTCATGAAAATTGTTCCTATATTGCTCGTTGGACTCGCGCTTTCGCTTGCCGGATGCGGCAGGGATCCGGGGCCGAAAGGCGAGCCGGGCGCCCAGGGGCCTGCCGGTCCACAGGGTGCGCAAGGCATTCAAGGGGTGGCCGGCGCACAGGGACAGCCCGGCGCGCAAGGACCTCAGGGACCTCAGGGGGCTCCCGGGCCCGTCGGTGAAAAGGGCGAGAAGGGCGCTCCCGGCGACGTGGGTCCCCCCGGTGCAAAAGGTGACAAGGGCGACAAAGGCGAAAAGGGTGACGCCGGAGTCGGCAGCGTGAGGGCTGTGCAGGGGAATGGCGTGGCAAGCTGCGAGGCGAACGAGATCCTGGTGTCGGTGTTCTGTCCGGGCGGCGGTGCGCCGGACGGCGCGAAATGCGCGACGCCTCCGACGGTCGGCCTTTGCTTGCGCAAGTAAGCCCAAAGCCCCGCATAGTGCTCCGCGTCGCGTCGGCGCAAGGGTGAAAATTGCGCCGACGCGCCGTTGTTTCGGGAATCGGGTGGCCGGATGCCGGCCATGGCGATAAGCGTCCGCTCGATCCTGAATGACAGAGCCGCGCATGACCTCCAGCGACCATCGGATTGACGCCAGGGACTGGTCGCTGCTTGCCGTGCTTTCGGTGTTGTGGGGCGGCTCGTTCTTCTTCCATGGCGTCGTGCTGCGGGAATTGCCGCCCCTGACGGTGGTGTTGCTGCGGGTCGCGCTTGCGGCACTCATTCTTCTGCCGGTGCTGTGGGCGTATCGAATTCGACTGCCGCTCACGCTGTCGGGCTGGAAGCCCTTCTTTGCCATCGCGCTCCTGAACAACGTCCTGCCATTCTCGCTGATCGTCAGCGGGCAGACCTATATCTCGAGCGGGCTGGCCTCCATCCTGAACGCGACCACGCCGCTGTTCACCGTGCTGGTAATGGCGGTCGCGGGCGACGAGAAACTGCAGATGCGTCGTGTCGCCGGCGTCGTGATCGGGCTGATCGGGGTCGCCATTCTGCACGGCCGGCATCTTGGCTTCAGCACGGGCCAGGGTCTTGGCATCCTGCTCTGCCTCGCCGGCGCCTTCAGTTACGGGCTATCGGCGCTCTATGCGCGACGCAAGCTGTCGGACTCGCCGCCGCTGGCGACCGCCACATGCCAGATGATGGCGTCCACGCTGATGATGCTGGTCATCGCCGGCGTGGCCGAGCGGCCGTGGCAATTGCCGATGCCCGGCGTCATGACATGGCTGGCGCTGGCGGGCCTTGCCGCGCTATCGACCGCGCTGGCCTATATCGTGTTCTTTCAGATCCTGCGGCGGTCGGGCTCCACCAATGTCATGCTGGTGACGCTGCTGATTCCCGTCACCGCCATCCTGCTCGGCTATCTCGTGCTCGGCGAGACCATGACGCTTGCCGAGATCGCCGGCGCGCTGGTGATCGGCAGCGCGCTGCTGGTGATCGACGGGCGCGTGTTCGGGTTCGTCAGGGGCGTTGTCGCCACTCCGAAAGCCATAAGGTAAACCTTCCGCTGTCGCGCTCGCCGCCGTGCCAGGCCGCTGTCACCGTGCCGTCATCTGCCACCAGCAGCACCACGTCGAGGCCTTTGGAGCGGCGCAGCGTATCGATCGCCTGGTGCGGCGTCTGCGCGATTGGACCGGCGACATTGAACGAGGTGTTGACGGAGATCTCGACGCCGATGTGGCGGCCCAGCGCTTTCAGATACGCGTAGGTGAGGGGATCGTCTTGCGCCCGCACGATCTGGATCCGCCCGGTGCCGTCGGCATGGATGACCGCCGGAATTTTTTCCCGCGCATGCGGCTTCGATGGCGCGGTCAGCACCATGTAATTGTACGCGTTGTAACCGGCATCGGAGGCGCCCTCGTGCAGATCGAAATACTGCATGGCCGCCTCCAGCGTCGCCATCGGCGCCAGCGGCCGGATCGCCTCGCGGTATTTTACCCGTTCGTTGAGCCGTTCGCGCGCGTGAGCGTCGCAGGGGTTGGCAAGGATCGAACGATGCCCGAGCGCGCGCGGTCCGGTCTCGGCGGCGCCCTGATACAAGGCGATGATGCCGCTCCGCGCCACCATGCGGGCCATCAGGTCGGCCACGGCGTCGCATCCCCCTGGCGTCGAGATGTCGCCGATTTTCTGTGAGGCGATATCGGCGGCTTGCAACGCGGCAGCGATGTCGTCCTGCCGTGGCGCCAAACCGCAATAAAACGCATGCGTCATCGGCGCGCCGCGCGGCGCGCCCGCCAGATGCGCGAACAGCCATGCCGCGCCGATGGTGACGCCGGGATCGCCGGGGGTCGGCGGCACCCACAGATGCAGGCGGGCCTCGCGCTGCTGGTGTTTCGCAAACCACGCCGCGTCGAAATGCTCCAGCAGCCGCATGTTGCCCACGGCGTTCAGCGCCACGCCGCCGGTCAGCACCAGCCGGCTCGCGCCGGTCGCGCGCAGCAGATGGTCGACGACATGGATCATGGCGTCTTCGAATACCAGTTGCGTCGCTGCGGCCTTGTCGAGCCGGTCTTGCGTATCGGGCCGGTGCTGGATGTCCTCGACCCGCAGCACCGCGTCGGGATTCCAGAGCTGGTCAGGCTTAAGGGGCTCGCCGAGGATGTCGATCAGCGCGGCCTTGTAGGGATGATCGAACGGGTCGCAGTACCAATTGGCCAGCGCGCGGTTGAGCCGCACCTCGCCATCGGCACCGAAATCCAGTACCTCCCGCAGCCGCGCGTAATAGGTATTGCTGTCGCGGCTCATGTCGCCCCAGGCGGCGGCGCCCATGTAGCGCCCCTCGCTGGACAACCAGGTCCAGCCGCCTTGGGTCGATGAAATCACGCTGTAGAAGGCGCCGAGCGAGTCGAACATGCTGTCGTTGCAGTAA
>NZ_JAUYQU010000106.1 GCF_030697065.1 Bradyrhizobium sp. | reverse complement strand
GGTGCCGAACGGCGTCTCGATTCCCCGGCCTCCGGCATTGACGACGCCGTTCACCACGGTGTGGCAGACCCCGCAGTCGCCGAGCGCGGCCAGTTGCTGGCCGCGGGCGATGGTGGCGGCCGACCAGGTCGAAGGGTCCGGCCGCGCGATCGGCGGGATCGCCCGCCACGGCAGCACCGCCGCTGCGACGCCGACCACGGCAACACACAAGGCTGCCGCCGTCGCCAGGGCGCCGCGGCGTCCAGCGAATGGATTCTTCCACCGGTCGTTCGGGGCCGGCGGCTGCGGCGCCGCCAACGGCATCGGGGCCGGCACGCCATCCTGCCCGCCGCGCAAGCCCGCCAGAATGCGTTCCGGCGTGAACGGCAACTCGCGAAAACGCACGCCGGTTGCATCGAAGATGGCGTTGGCGATGGCGGCGGCGCTCGGTACGGAAGCGGATTCGCCCACGCCAAGCGGCGGCTGGTCCTGCCGCGGCAGCATCAACACGTCGATTTTGGGAACGTCGGGGAATTTGATGATGGGATAGGCGCCCCATTCGCGCGCCGTCACCGCATGGCGGTTGAACGAAACCTCCTCCATCAGCGCGCGGCTGGTGGACTGGATCACATTGCCATGGATCTGGTGGCGCACTCCGTCCGGATTGATCATCAAGCCGGAATCCTGTCCGGCCACCACGCGGGTGACGCTGACATCGCCGGTCGCCTTGTTGACGGCGACGTCGGCGATCCAGGCCGACCACGCCGCGCCGTATCCCGGAAACTTGCTGTGGACATACAGCGCATAGGCAAAGCCGCGCCCGCGCACGATGTCGCCCTCGGCTTCAGGCTCTTGCCGGACCGGACGAGGGACCCAGCCGGCGCGCTCGGCCACGGCGTTGACGAGGTCGACCGCGCGCTTGTCCTTTAGATAACGGAGCCGGTATTCGATCGGATCGACGCCGGCTTCGGTGGCGAGTTCGTCGATATAGGATTCATGGGCAAAGGTATTGGGCAGCGCCGAGACGCCGCGAAACCACGATGCCCGCACGATCGGCGGCATGTCGTGTGCCACCACCCGCATCGCCTCGTAATCGTAGGGCGGGATCGCGGTGCGGTCGCCCATCTCGAACACCGCGGGCACCGGCGCGACGGCACCCGTCAGCAGCAGTGCGAGCGTCGGTGCGCCGTTCGACGGATAGCGCGTGGCGAAATCGTAACCGGCGACATTGCCGTGGGCGGTGAGCCCGCCGTTGACGTCCATCAGTTGCGCCGTGCCCTTCGGCTCCCAGGCGTGCTCCTGTTCGCGGGTCAGTTGCACCCGCACCGGACGGCCGACCGCGCGCGACAGCAGCACCGCGTCGGCGGTGACATCGTCGGCGCAGTTGCGGCCGTAGCAGCCGGCGGCCTCCAGCCGGATCACGTCGATCTCGCTGTCCGGCTTCCGCAGCAGGAGCGCCAGATCCGCTCGCAGGATGTGCGGGTTCTGCGTGCCGGACCACACCCGGATGTGGCCGTCCTGGTAGTCCGCGACCGCGCAGGACGGGCCGATCGAGCCGTGCATCTGGTAGGGCCAGATGTAGGTGCGCGACATCGGCTTGGCGGCGGCGGCAATCGCGGCATCGACATCGCCCTTGTCGATCAGCGTCCGTGGCGCCGACGGATTGGCGCGCAGCGCTTTTTCGATGTCCTTCAGGTCAGGCAGCGTCGGTGTCGGCTTCCAGCTCACCTTCAACCGGTCGGCGGCCTTGATCGCGTTCTCCTCGCGCTCGGCTACCACGCCGACGAAATCGCCGATCCGCACCACCGCCACCAGCCCGGGAATATCGCTGACCGAGGCTTCGTCGACCGCGATCAGGCTGGTGCCGACGAACGCGCCGGCATCGACGCCAGCATAGGGCGGGCGCACCACGCGGCCGTGCAGCATCCGGGGCACGCGCACGTCGTGGACATAGACCAGTTCGCCGGTCGCCTTCGCCGGCAGGTCGGTGCGCGGCACCGATTGTCCGACGATGCTGTAGGCGTCGACGGCCTTGACCGGGACGTCGTCGGCAAGTTCGAGGCGGATGGTCTCGCCGGATATCAATTCACCGTAGGAGATGCCGCGGTTATCCCGGCCGCGGATCAGGCCGTCCTCGATGACGAGATCACCAGCGGCAAGCTCCAGCCGCCCGGCGGCGCGCGCCACCAGGAAATGCCGCGCCTGCGCCGCCGCCTTGCGCAGCGGCACCGCGGTGATCTGGATGGTCTCGCTGGCGATGGTCGCGCCCTGATTGGGAACGACTGCCGTATCGCCGAGCACGACGACGACGCGTGCAAAGGACACGTCGAGTTCCTCGGCGACGATTTGCCCGAGCGCGGTGCGAATGCCGGTGCCGAGATCGACATGGCCGTTGAAGGCGGTGACCAAACCATCCGATGTGATTCTTAGGAATGTTTCGAAGCCGCCACCTGCGCCCGAACCGGCCGGACGAACCACGGACAAGGATCCCGGCAGAACATCGATCGGAGCGTCGGGATCGGTCATCAGTCCGTCGCCTCGGCGAGGTGGCCTGCCGCCCGCATCGCCGCGCGCATGATTTCGATATGCGCGCCGCACCGGCATAGATTATAGCGCAGGGCTTCCTGCACCTCGCCCGGCGAGGGATGAGGCGTGCGATTGAGCAGCGCCTTGGTGGTGATGATCATGCCGTTGAGACAGTAGCCGCATTGCGCGGCCTGTTCGGCGATGAAGGCCTGCTGCACCGGATCGGGATTGCCGCGCGAGCCGAGGCCTTCAAGCGTCACGATGCCGCGCCCGACGCAACCCTCGATCGGGATCACGCAGGCGCGTGCCGCGACGCCATCGATCAGCACGGCGCAGGCCCCGCATTCGCCGAGCCCGCAGCCGTATTTCGGCCCGTTCAATTCGAGGTCGTTGCGCAGGACATGGAGCAGCGCGGTATCGGGGGCAGCATCGACGTCGTGGATCCGGCCGTTGACCGTCAGGCGGATCGTGCTCTGCGTCATGTCAGTGGTCCCGCTGCAACGGTTGCGCTGCAAAACATCGCCTTGAAAGCCGGGAGGAAGATACCGTTTGTATACAAACGTGCAAGCGCCCGTCGCATGGTCGCATCCGTGCCCGGTTTATGGACAAGGTTGCGAGGCAGACTGCGGTTTTTGTCGGCAGCGGCGGTTTTCGCGGGCCGGGGCGCTTGACAGCTTTCGGCGGCGCGCGCAACATCGTTCGTATACGAACAAGATAGCGAGATGCGACAGACACGACAGTATCCCTGCCGCAACTCCGTTGACGAACCGTCGCACCTGAACTTCGACAGTCTGACGTTGGCTTCGAGAGCTTGTTCATGCTGACTGAACCGACCAGCGCTGCCGACGACAAGATCCGCTGCGATGCTTGTCCGGTCATGTGCTACATCAAGCCCGGTGCGGCAGGCGCCTGCGATCGCTATGCCAATTACAATGGCGAGCTGGTGCGCGTCGATCCCCATATCGTGCTGGAACGAACGGTGTCGCATGGCGGGCGGCTGGTGCCGTTCCAGGCCGGCGGCGACTGGGACGGCAAGCTGGTGCACGAGCCCGATGTCTTCGTCACCGCGATCGGCGCCGGCACGACCTACCCCGACTACAAGCCCGCGCCGTTCATCGTCTCCTCGGAAATCGACGGCGTCGACATGGTCACCGTGGTGACCGAAGGCATCTTCAGCTATTGCGGCGTCAAGGTGAAGATCGACACCGACCGTTACCTCGGCCCGGAGACGGCGACGGTTCGCGCGCAGGGCGAGGCGATCGGCCACGTCACCACGAGCGAATACGGCTCGCAGATGCTGTCGCTGGGCGGCGTGCATCACCTCACCGGCGGCTCGAAGAAGGAGGGCCGCGTCACCTGCGACGCGCTGATGGACCTCAGCAACTGCAAGCCGGTCGAACTCACGATCGACGGCGGCGCCACGGTGGTGGTGCAGGCCGGTTATCCGCCCATCGTCAACGGCGTTCCCGAGGAGCGCATGAGAGTGGGCTGCGGCTCTGCGACCATCGGGATGTTCGCCAAGCAATGGCACGGCAAGGTCGATGAAGTCGTGGTGGTCGACGACCACATCACCGGCGTGCTCTCGGAACACCAGGCCGGCAAGGTGCTGGATATCCCCGACAGCGGTATCAAGATGAAGGGGCGGCGCTCGACGCCCGGCCGTTATTTTCAGGTCGCCGAGCCCGGCACCGGCTGGGGCGGCACCAGCATCTCGGATCCGCTGACGGTGCTCGGTCCGTTCGATTCCAAAAAGGCGCGCCCGGGCATGACCATGCTGATGGTTTCGACCACGGGCGAACACGCCGCCTATTACGAACTCGACGCGGCACTGAATCCGGTCGAAAGGCCGATGCCGATCGACCTGAAACTGTCGGTGGAGCGAATCCAGGAAAACTGCGAACCCGCATTGTGCACCGTGCTGTTCATGGGCGGGGCAGGCGGATCGCTGCGCGCGGGGGTCACCGACAATCCGGTGCGGCTGACGCGCTCGGTCAAGGACGCGCTGACGCGGGTCACCAGCGGTGGCGCCCCGGTCTATGTCTGGCCCGGCGGCGGCATCACTTTCATGGTGGATGTCACGCAATTGCCGGCAGGGGCCTTCGGGTATGTTCCGACCCCGGCGCTGGTGGCGCCGATCGAGTTTACCCTGAAATTGTCGGACTATGCCGCGCTCGGCGGCCATATGGACCACGTGCGGCCGCTCGCTTCCTTGAAGGACAGCACGGAAGCGCGCACCATGCCTTCGCCGCGATCCGCCGGGGAGCCTCGCCCATGACGCGCGTTCCGCAAATCCGGTGGCTGCCGGACGGCAGGCGACTGCATCTGCAGGACGGTCCGATCGACCTGCTCGTGGAGGCCGTCGGCAGCGAGGCCGACAGGCGCGCCGCCTTTGAAGCGGCGGCGCGGCGCTTCACCGGTCTGCTTGATGAACTCTGCGGCGAGCTGCCGCTGCTGCGGCAGGCGGCGGATCCAAAACGTTGCCCGCTGCAGGGCGCCGTCGCGCGCCGCATGCATGAAGCGGTAGCGCCGTTTGCCGCCTCGCACTTCGTTACGCCGATGGCGGCGGTCGCAGGCTCCGTCGCCGACGAGATTTTGGCCGCGATGACCGGTGCGGCGCGGCTGGAGCGGGCCTACGTCAACAATGGCGGCGACATTGCGCTTTATCTGGCCGACGGCGAACGTTTTGCCATCGGCCTGATGGACCGGCCGGATGCCCTGGGTTCGATGCGGACGGTTGCGATCGATGCCGATGACCCCTCGCGGGGCATTGCGACCTCGGGACGCCACGGCCGCAGTTTTTCGCTCGGCATTGCCGATGCGGTGACCGTGCTGGCGGCGACCGCGTCGCAGGCCGACGCCGCGGCCACCATCGTCGCCAACGCCGTCGACTTGCCCGGACATCCCGCTGTTCTGCGTTGCCCGGCGCAGGACCTGCAGCCCGACAGCGATCTCGGCGCGCGACTCGTCACCCGCGGGGTCGGCGAGCTATCGGAACCGGAGATTGCGACGGCGCTCGAATCCGGTGCGGCGTGTGCGCGCAGGCTGCTCGCGACGGGGTTGATCGAGAGCGCAATATTGCGCTTGCATGGCGAAACGGTTGTCGTTGCGGCGAAAGCCATCGACCGGGCCGGATTGCGCGCGCCGGCCGCGATCGAAAGGTTGATGCATGTTTGAACGAATTCGAAAACAGGGCGGAGCACGATGAGCGCGATCATTCGCAAGATCGTCACGGTGGTCGAGGAAACCCATCTGGAAATGGGCCGGTCGGTTTCGCCGCCGACCCGGCGCGCTGCGGCGATTGCCGTAATCGAAAATCCGTTCGCCGGCCGCTACGTCGAAGACCTCTCGCCCCTGATCGCCATCGGCGAGGAGCTCGGCGAGTTGCTGTCGAAGAAGGCCGTCGCCGCGCTGGGGATCGACGGCGCCACGGCGCAGAGCTACGGCAAGGCGGCTGCGGTCGGCGAAAACGGCGAACTCGAACACGCCGCTGCGATCCTGCATCCCAAGATGGGCGCGCCGGTGCGCAAGGTGCTGGGCAAGGGAGCGGCGCTGATCCCGTCGTCGAAGAAGCGCAGCGGGCCGGGCACGACGCTGGACATTCCGCTCGGCCACAAGGACGCGGCGTTCGTGCGCAGTCATTTCGACGGCATGGAAGTCATGATCAACGACGCGCCGCGCGCCAATGAGATCATGGTCGCGGTCGCGGTCACCGACAGCGGCAGGCCGCTGCCGCGCGTCGGTGGCCTGACGATTGCAGAGGTCAAAGGCGAAGACGGGCTACGGTAAATCCAACATTGGAGGGTTAAGGAATGCGACGCAGATATTTGTTAGGCGCGGGATTGGCGATCATGGTCGCGGGCATGGCGCAGTCCGCGCTGGCCCAGAGCGGCGAAATCAAGATCGGCGAAATCAACAGCTATTCGCTGTTGCCGGCGTTCACCGAGCCCTACCGCAAGGGCTGGCAGCTCGCGCTCGAGGAAGTCAACGCCGCCGGCGGCATCAACGGCAAGAAGCTCGTGGTCGTCTCCAAGGATGACAGCGGCAAGCCCGCCGACGCCACCACCGCCGCCAACGAACTGGTGTCGAGCGAGAAGGTGGTGATGCTGACGGGCACGTTCCTGTCCAATATCGGTCTGGCCGTCTCCGATTTCGCCAATCAGAAGAAGGTGTTCTTTCTCGCGGCCGAGCCCCTGACCGACGCCATCACCTGGTCGAAGGGCAACCGCTACACCTTCCGCCTGCGGCCTTCCAACTACATGCAGGCGGCCATGCTGGCCGAAGCGGCAGCCAAACTGCCGGCCAAGCGCTGGGCGACGGTCGCGCCGAATTACGAATATGGCCAGTCCGCGGTCGCCGTGTTCAAGAAGCTGATGTCGGAGAAGCGGCCCGACATCCAGTGGGTCGACGAGCAGTGGCCTCCTTTCGGCAAACTGGATGCGGGTCCGGTCGTGCAGGCGATCGCCGCCTCCAATCCGGAAGCCATCCTCAACGTCACCTTCGGCGCCGATCTGGTTAAATTCGTGCGCGAAGGCAATACCCGCGGTCTGTTCAAGGATCGCGCGGTGGTGTCCTTCCTCACCGGCGAGCCCGAATATCTCGATCCGCTCAAGGAAGAAACACCCGTCGGCTGGATCGTGACAGGCTATCCCTGGTACGACATCAAGACGCCGGATCATGACAAGTTCATCAAGGCCTATCAGGCCAAGTTCAACGACTATCCGCGGCTCGGCTCGATCGTCGGCTATCAGACCATCAAGGCGGCTGCCGCCATCCTGATAAAGGCCAACTCCGAAGATCCGGAGAAGATGATCGCGGCGGCGGAGGGACTGACGATGCCGTCGCCATTCGGGGAAATCACCTTCCGCAAGATCGATCACCAGTCGACGCTCGGCGCTTATGTCGGCAAGACCGCGGTGAAGGACGGCAAGGGCATCATGGTGGATTCGGTCTATCGCGACGGCAAGGATTATCTGCCGAGCGACGCCGAAGTATCGAAGATGCGTCCGAAGGACTGACGCCTCTCTTTCTTCCCCCTCTCCCGCTCCTGCGGGGGAGGTCCGGGGTGGGGGCGTCTCAACGCATTCGGACCCGCCGATAGATTCCCCCACCCGCCGTGCTGCGCACGGCGACCTCCCCCGCAAGCGGGAGAGGTGAAGCGACCTCATCCCGAAGAGCGCAATCTCGCGCGCGCTCGAAGGATGAGCGCCACCGAACTGATTAGCCCGCCAACCCGGACCGCTTATGGCCTTTTATTTCGTCCAGTTCCTGACCGGTCTTGCCAGCGCGGCATCGCTGTTTCTGGTGGCGTCGGGACTGTCGATCATCTTCGGCGTGACGCGGATCGTCAATTTCGCCCATGGCGCCTTCTATATGCTCGGCGCCTATGTGGCGTTCACGCTGACCGAGCGGTTTTCCGGCGCACTCGGTTTCTGGGCCGGCATCGTCGTGGCCTCGCTGGTCGTGGCGGTGGTCGGCGTTCTCGTCGAGATGGTGCTGCTGCGGCGGATCTATCACGCGCCCGAACTGTTCCAGTTGCTGGCGACCTTCGGGCTGACCCTGATGGTGCAGGATCTGGTGGTGATGATCTGGGGACCGAACGACCTGCTCGGCCGCCGCGCACCCGGGTTCAGGGGGGCGGTCGAGTTCTTCGGCCAGAACATTCCGACCTACGATCTGTTCCTGATCGCACTCAGCCCGATCGTGCTGGGATTGCTGTGGCTGTTGTTCCAGCGCACCCGCTGGGGCGTGCTGGTGCGCGCCGCGACGCAGGACCGCGACATGGTGGCGGCCCTCGGCGTCAATCAGAAATGGCTGTTCACCAGCGTGTTTGCGCTCGGGGTGTTTCTGGCTGCCCTGGGTGGCGCGCTGCAGATCCCGCGCGACGCGGTGCATCACGCGCTCGATTTGCGCATCATCGTCGACGTGTTCGTGGTGGTGGTGATCGGCGGCCTCGGCAGCATCATCGGCGCCTTCGTCGCCGCGGTGCTGGTGTCGGAATTGAATGCGTTCGGCATTCTCATCTTTCCGAAGATTTCCATCATCCTGGTGTTTCTGGTGATGGCGGTGGTGCTGATCGTGCGGCCGTGGGGCCTGTTCGGCAAGCAGGAAGCGCCGGCACGCCGCACTCCCGGACTGACCGTCAATCCCTGGCGTCCGCTGAGTCAGGGCGAACGTATCGCCGCGTGGGCGGGGCTGGCCGTGGCGGCGATGCTGCCGCTGGTCAGCGGCGATTACGCGCTGACGGTTGGCTCGGAGATCGCCATCTTCGTGATCTTCGCCGCCAGCCTGCATTTCCTGATGTCGGTCGGCGGCCTCGCGTCGTTCGGCCACGCTGCCTATTTCGGGCTCGGCGCCTATGGTATCGCCTTCCTTGCCAAGATGGCTGGCTTGCCGATGATCGCCTGCCTGCTGCTCGGTCCGCTGCTGGGATGTCTCGGCGCCGCGATCTTCGGCTTCTTCGCGGTGCAGCTGTCGGGCGTCTATTTCGCGATGCTGACGCTGGCATTCGCGCAGATCGTCTGGTCGATCGCGTTCCAGTGGGTCGCGGTGACCGGCGGAGACAACGGCATTCTGGGCCTCTGGCCGGAGAAATGGGCGGCGGGGCCGGCCAGCTTCTACTGGCTGTCGATTGGCATCGCCGCGCTCGCGGTCGCCGCACTGCGCATCATCACCTTCTCGCCGTTCGGCTACGCGCTGCGGGCGACGCGCGACTCGCTGTTGCGCAGCGAGGCCATCGGCATCGACGCCAAGCGCATCCAGTGGACCGCCTTCGTCATCGCCGGCACCGTCGCCGGCGTGGCCGGTGCGTTGTTCGCCTACCTCAAGGGCAGCGTGTTTCCCGACAGTCTCGGCATCTCGCTGTCGGTCGATGCGCTGGTCATGGTGCTGCTCGGCGGCGTCGAGACGGTGTCGGGCGCGGTGATCGGCGCCATCGTCTACAAGATGCTCTCGATCTGGCTGGTCAGCCAGACCGACCTTTCGAAGCTGGTGCTGGGCGGTGTCATCGTGCTGATGGTGGTCGCGTTTCCGAAGGGCATCGTCGGCATGCTGGAGACATTACGCAACCTCCGCCGCCGGTCCGAACCGGCAAAGCCCGCGCTGCTGAAATCCCGGATCGAGGGCGCCGAATGAGCACCGCGCCCACCTTGCTGTCGGTCGAAGGCCTGAGCAAATCCTATGGCGGCGTGCATGCCGTGCGCGAGGTGTCGTTCGCACTCAGGGCCGGCGAAATCCTGGCGCTGATCGGCCCCAATGGCGCCGGAAAAAGCACGTGCTTCGATATGCTCAACGGCCAGACCACTCCCGGCGCGGGCCGCATCAGCCTGCTCGGCGGCGACACCACCGGCAAGAAGCCGCGCGAAATCTGGCGGCTCGGCGTCGGCCGCACCTTCCAGATCACCGCGACCTTCCCGACCATGACGGTGCGCGAAAACGTCCAGGTCGCGCTGGTGTCGTACGGCCGGCAGTTGTTCAACCTGTGGGCTTCGACGCCTCGGTTCGCGCGCGACGAAGCCGGCCGGCTTCTCGAACTGGTCGGCATGAGCGGTTATGCCGAGCGCCCCTGCGGCGAACTTGCCTATGGCGATCTAAAGCGGCTGGAACTCGCCATCGCACTCGCCAACCAGCCGAAACTTCTGCTGATGGACGAACCCACCGCCGGCATGGCGCCGCGCGAGCGCATCGATCTGATGCGCCTGACCGCCGGGATCGCCCGGGAAAAATCGATCGGCGTGCTGTTCACCGAGCACGACATGGACGTGGTGTTCGAACACGCCGACCGCATCCTGGTGCTCAACCGCGGCAGCCTGATCGCCGAAGGCTCGCCCGAGGAAGTGCGCCGCAACCCGCAGGTTCGCGCCATCTATCTCGGCGAGGGGCTCGTCTACGACGCCCGCCACCGCGAAGGGCTACCCTCATGAAGCTCAGCGTCCAGGACCTCAACAGCCATTACGGCCCCGCCCATATCCTGTTCGACGTCGCGATCGAGGTCGGCGACGGCGAGGTGGTCGCCCTGCTCGGGCGCAACGGCGCCGGCAAGTCCACCACCTTTCGCTCGATCGTCGGGCTGGTGGCGCAGCGCACCGGCCGCATCCTGTTCGAGGGCAAGGACGTCTCGGACCAGCCGACCCATGCGATCGTCAGCCGCGGCCTCGGCTATGTGCCGGAAGAGCGGCGCATTTTCACCGACCTCACGGTGGATGAGAATCTCGAAGTCGGCCGCCAGCCGGTGCGGCCGAACGCGCCGCACTGGACCCGGGAAAAACTGTTCGCGCTGTTTCCGAACCTGGCCGAGATGCGCAACCGTCCCGGCGGCCGCATGAGCGGCGGCGAGCAACAGATGCTGACCATCGCGCGCACCCTGATGGGCAACCCGTCGCTGGTGCTGCTCGACGAGCCTTCGGAAGGGCTGTCGCCGAAGATCGTCGAGCAGATGGTGGCGGCGATCCTGACCATGAAGCAGGCAGGCGTCAGCATCGTGCTCTCCGAGCAGAACCTGCATTTCGCCAGATTGATCTGCGATCGCGCCTACATCATCGAGCGCGGGCGGATCTGCTATTCCGGCACCATGGCCGAACTCGACGCGCGTCCGGATATCAGAGATACCCATCTGGCGCTGTGACAAGGGCGGGGAACGCGCAATGACCAGGAGTGCTTCGCCGAAACGCAGCCTGAAGCCGACGCGGCCGCTTTACGTGCTTGAGGAGCAGGTCGGCTTCATTCTTCGCCAGGTCTGGCAGCGTCACGCCACCATCTTTGCAAGGGAGATCGGAATCAATCTCACGCCGACGCAGTGGGCGGCGCTGGCGAAACTCACCGAGACCGGACCGTGCTCGCAAAACCAGCTGGGACGGCTGACGGCGATGGATGTCGCCACCATCAAGGGCGTGATCGACCGGCTCACCGCGCGGGGGCTCACCGAAACCAGCCCCGATCCCGAGGACGGCCGTCGCCTCCTGGTCAGCCTCACCCGCGCCGGCCAGCAGATGGCCGAGAAGGCCGCGCCGAATGCAATGGCCATCACCCGGGAAACGCTGGCGCCGCTCGATGCCAGGGAACGCGAAACGCTGCTCGCGCTGCTCGGCAAGCTGCGCTGATGAGCAGGTAATCCGCAAGGTCGGCAGGGTGGGCAAAGGCGTCCTTGCGCCGTGCCCACCATCTTAAAGAACCATGAATGGTGGGCACGGGGCGAAGGCGCCCCCTTGTCCACCCAACGTGCCTACGCTTTCCGATTCTTTTCGTTCCTGTTGCCCGATCGCGCGGCGGCGTCCTGAATGCGCTCCAGCAGCCTCAACAACTCGGCCGAGTCGTCTTCGATCGGTCTTGAGGGTTTGGGGAAGGGTATCACGTCAGACATTGGGTTCGTCCTTGCTCTATGCGACCGCGCCGTATCTTCCTTCTCGCTTGCGATTGCTGCGTTTCTGCGACGCCGGTTCTTTGTTGGATCAGGAGACCGCCACAATTTTCTCGAATTTTGTCTGACTTCGCCCGGCAGGTTGCGGGCGCGCCCCAGGCTCGCTCCGCGGATTTTTCACTGTCTGCGGCGAAGCCAGGGTATTGCGAGGTGCCGTGATCGCCGCGATGCACGACGTCACCACCGGCAAGGAGGGCTGGCTCTCCCTGGATTATCGGATGCCGTAGCGCGCCAACACCGGCGCCTGTTGGTCGGCTATCGCCGGTGTGCCCGACGACCGGCTTGCGACCGTGGCTTCGGTGCGATAGCGCGGCAGGTGGTTTTCGAACGAGTAGAAGATGCACAGCGCGAGGCTCGACCAGACCGCCAGGCTGAAATAAAGCGACATCCAGGGAATCTCGTCCTTCCATTCTGCCAGGTCGTGGGTGACGATCCAGCGCGTGCTGACATCACGCAGGCCCTCGCGATGCGTCAGCAGCGCGCTGCCGTCGCTCTCGGCCCGCCACCGGTTGAGATACATCGGGACGTCGACGGTCATGAGGAAGGCCAGATAGGCCGCGATGCCGATGATCGAGATGGCGAGGACCACGGGAACCACGCCCTCGAATTCGGGCAGCAACCGGCAAAGGCCGATGCCGACGATGAAGAAGGCCACCGCCCATATCGAGTTCTCGATGGCGTTGCCCAGATAATTCCGTGTCAGCACCGCATGCCACGAGAAGCATTCCGCGATGACGATCAGCGGCACGATCGCCCACGCGGCGTTCACCGTGGTCTCCGCACCGGTCATGGTGCCGAGCTGGTGCAGGATGATGGCCCACTGCGCCGCGAAGGCGATCTCGGCCACGGTCGCGACCGAGCGGCCGACCATGACGCTCGACAGCCAGGTGTCGAACAGGCAGATTCGCTGCACATCCGCGCGCGGCAGGATCGACCTGAAGGCGCAGCCGAACACATAGGCCGCGCACAACAGGAGCATCAGCTGGATGCCGAAGGTGCTGCCGAGAGGGCCGGTGGGCTGCTGGTGGAGCTGGCGGTACAGCAGGAACCAGATCGCGATGTTGACGCCGCTCACCAGGCTCAACAGGCCCCACCACCAGGCCACGGGATTTGACCAGACCAGGGTACTTGAGCGCGCCGCACGCCATTCCAGACTCATCAATCGCTCCGCCGTAACCGAACTGACATTTGATTGTATTGATAATGTCACGAACCGCGGCAGTCACGACAATATTACGTGTCCGGATGGGGATTGCGGGGCAGGGGCGCCTTATGAGCGGCGACGCCCGCGACCGGTGACGGGCGTGAGTTCGCCGAAGCGAAGCGCTCAGCAGCGGGCGGCCAGCGGAAGCCGCCTGCCGTGGGCTGTGAGCCTGGGCATTACTCTGCGGCGTCCGGCATCAGGTCTGGCTGCTCGTGCAGAACGACCCCCGAAAGCGGATCGAATTCGCCGATCCAGGGTTTCCTGTCGAGCACCGCCCTGGTGTGACGGTAACCTGCATCCCAGCGCTGCATGATGCCGGACGGGCTGAAGTCGATGTCCTTGGTGTGATCCTCGCGGGTGAGATGTGGGGCGAGCAACCGCACGACATGCATCCGCGTCGGACAGCCGTAGCTCGTCAACTCCCTGACCGCTTGGCTGTTGCGTTCGGGCTCCGGCAAGCGCGCGGCGAGCTGGTTGATGACGTGGCGCAGACGATGCGCCTGCTGCTGACGCGTGATGTGGCTGGCTATCCGGCTGGAATACAGCACGTCCTTGTGCCGGTTCATCACTTCCGCCATCGTGGTCGGCTCGGCGCCCTCCGGGTTCCAGAGATGCACGGCGAAGATCAGGGAATTTCGGCGCGGGTTGTCGTCGAACACGGCCTCCGTCGGAGTGTTGGACAGAATGCCGCCGTCCCAATAAAATTCGCCGTCGATGGGAACGGCAGGGAATGCCGGCGGCAACGCGCCCGACGCCATGATGTGCTCCACGCCAAGCTTGC
The DNA here is from genome assembly GCF_030697065.1 of Bradyrhizobium sp. GTDB lineage: Bacteria > Pseudomonadota > Alphaproteobacteria > Rhizobiales > Xanthobacteraceae > Bradyrhizobium. The sequence goes on along the minus strand of NZ_JAUYQU010000106.1, from coordinate 8,474 downwards.
CGTCGCGGCTGTCGAAATAGCGCATCTGGCTGGTGCGAACATGGGCGGCACCGACCGTCAGGCGCGGCTTGCACTGATTGACCAAATTGAAATCGACGAGTTCAGTGAGCGTGCGTTGCAGCGGCAAGGTTGAGTAATAGCCGGCCTGATCGGCGCCGAGCGGATAGCTGTCGCCGGCATGCGCCAGCGGGTTCGGCCGGAAAAAACCGGGAATTCCGTTGGTCACGGTCGACCAATAGGACAGCTTTTCGTTGAAGCCCGGAAAGACGTCGCGAAAGCTCCAGACCGGGTTCTGCTCCATTTTCTTCCAGAATTCGCGGAGACGTGCCAGCCGGTTCTGCGGCAGATTACCCACGATCAGGCTGGCATTGATGGCGCCGATCGAGGTGCCGATAATCCAGTCCGGCTCGATTCCGGCCTCGTGCAGCGCCTGATAAACGCCTGCCTGATAGGAGCCGAGCGCGCCGCCACCCTGCAGCACCAGCACGATCTGGCCGAGCTCCGATCCGGCGAGCGCCTGCAGCGAAGTGCGATTGTTTCGAACGTCGTTCATGTCACGCTCCCTTGATGTATCCCCGCGCGCCCTGATGTTCGCGCACGGTCCTGATTTGTTACGTTCACGCTTCAGTGTGCGGTCCAGCCACCATCGACGGGCAGGGCGATCCCCGTGATCGACGCTGCGGCGTCGCTGGCGAGGAAGACGGTCAGCGCGCCCAGTTCCTCGACCGTGGCGAAGCGCTTGTTCGGTTGCTGCGCCAGCAGTACGTCGCGGATTACCTGGTCGCGGGAAATGCCGTGCGCCCCGGCCTGGCCGTCGATCTGCGCCTCGACCAGCGGCGTGTAGACGTAACCGGGACAGATCGCGTTGCAGGTGATGCCGCCTTCCGCCGTCTCCAGCGCTGTTGCCTTGGTCAAGCCGACCACGCCATGCTTGGCCGCGACATAGGCGGCCTTGAATGGCGATGCGACCAGCCCGTGGGCGGAAGCGATGTTGATGATGCGGCCGAATCCGTTCGCGCGCATTGAGGGCAATGCCAGCCGCGTGGTGTGAAACACCGACGTCAGGTTGATCGACAGGATCGCGTCCCATTTATCGACCGGAAACCGGTCGAGCGGCGCGACATGCTGAATGCCGGCATTGTTGACGAGCACATCCAGCCGCCCATGCTCGGCCAGCGTTGCGGTAATCATCCCGGCGATCGCTTCGGGGTTCGTCATGTCGGCCGCCGAATAGCCGGCCTTGACGTTGAATCCGGCTGCTATCTGGTCCCTGACACTGGCGATCTCGGAGGCGGCCCCAAGACCGTTCAGCACGATTGCCGATCCGGCCTCCGCCAGCGCGCGGGCGATCCCGAGGCCGATGCCACTGGTCGAACCTGTCACCAGCGCGACCTTGCCGGCGAGCGGCCGTGCGGCGCTCGCATCCTGTGCCTTCACTTGAATGTTCATCGCGGTACTTTCTCCAGCGGAATTCCGGTTGAAACCTGCGGGATGGGCGCCGTGTTTTCAAATGCCCCTTGGCTTCCGAAACCATAGGCTGCCGCTATTGCGGTTTGGGTGTCTTTGCGGCCCTTGATCGGCTAGTCTGCGGCAACGACAGATCGGGGCAGCACGATCATGGAAATGCATCAGGTGAGATATTTCCTCGCCGTCGCGCGGACGCTGAATTTCACGCGCGCCGCCGACGAGTGCAACGTCACCCAACCGTCGCTGACGCGGGCGATCAAGCAGCTCGAGGCCGAACTGGGCGGCGACCTGTTCCGGCGCGAGCGTCCGGCGGCGCAATTGACCGAGCTTGGCCAGCGCATGCACCCGCTGTTGCAGCAATGCTATGACGCCGCCAGCGGTGCGCGCATGCTGGCGGCCTCCTTCAAGGGCGGCGAAGTCGGCGCCCTCAGGATCGCGCTGACCCATTCGATCGACCTGTCGCTGCTGATCCCGCATCTCGATCAGATCAGGCGGCAGTTCAACCGGCTGGAATTCCGCTTCCTGCGCGGCGATGCGCGCGAGGTAGGCGAATATCTGAAGAAGGGCGAGGCCGAACTGGGCATCGCTGCCGAAATCGGCGAGGACTGGGATCGGCTCGACGCCTGGCCGCTGTTCACCGAGAGCTTTCAACTCGTCGTCAGCAAGCGGCACCCGCTGGCCGGCCGCGAGACCGTGGAAGTTGGCGATCTCCGGACCGAGCAATTGCTGTCACGAAATTACTGCGAGCATTCCGACCGCGTGAACTCCTCGCTTCGCGAACACGGCCTCGACGTCGAGCGCAGCCATGAAATCTGCTCCGAGCGCGATCTGATCGAATTGCTCGAAGCCGATATCGGCGTCGCCGTCATTCCCGACACGGCATCGATCCCGCCGACGCTCAAGCGCGCCACCGTCGAGGGGCTCGACGCGCGCCGCACGGTGCACCTTTACGGCGTCGCCGGACGCGAGCGAACGGCGGTAGCATCCGCCGTGATGCGCATGCTGCGCGGCGCGCATTGGCAGCAACTGATCGACAGGACCGTGGCGCCTGTAGGATGAGGATCCAACGCTAGCGCTCTTCGCCGGCGCTGCTCAGCGCGGCGATCAGGTCATCGATCTCCATGCGCTTGCGAAAATCGGGATCGACGAAGCGGGCCTTCACCAGCCCGTCGCGGCCGACCACGAAGGTCGCGGGGATCGGCAGCACCCAGCCGTCATTGCCGTGAAAGTCTGCCAGGTCCTGGTTCGCCAGCAGGTGCTGTATTTCCGGGCCCAGCCAGATCGCCAGGTTGAGCGACAGCGCATAGCCGTTGTCGAGATCGGTCAGCACCGGAAACGATGCATTGGAGTCGGCCTTGAATTTTTCGGTGAACTGTTGCGTCTCGGGCATGATTGCCACGGTTTGCGCCCCCAACGCGCCGATCCGGTCCTGGGCCTGGATCACCGCCCGCACATTGAGCCGGCAATAAGGGCACCAGTGGCCGCGATAGAACATCACCGCGACGGGTCCCTGGCGCAGCAGCGAGGGGAGGCCGATCAGCCTGCCGGTCTCGTCCGGCAATATGAAGGGCGGCATCGCCTCGCCCGGCCGGGGCGCATTCTCGCCGCCGCCATTCTGATGGATTCGCGCGACCAGCCGGTCGACCGCTTCGCCGTAGGCTGGAAAGATCTCCCGGCCCGCAGCGGCGTAGGCCCGCAGCTGTTCGCTGAGCGTACCCTCCATGTCGCGGCATTGCTGAAAAGCCTGCTTGAGACGCTCGGCATCGGCTGAAGATAGCGACATGTCCTGCTCCGGCATCGGGCTGGTCGATACTGTTTTCCGATCCGGGCCACCCGAAGGGGCGGCCCGAACGCATTGCACCGGCGCTGGATCAGGGCAGATAGAAATTGCCGGTCGGATCGAGCATACCCGAGGTCGAGTACAACTGGCCATTATCCATGAAGAGGACGGTGTTGTTCGGTACCTTGGCCGCGTGTCGCATCATCGCCTGGCGGTTCTTCTCGCCCGCGGCCATGGTCATGGCCGACATTTTTCCGGGGCCGGCATAGACGTAGGCCATACCGGGTTTGAATTCCATGGGACCTTGCGAGAAAGCCGAAGTCGCGACCGCCGCAAAGGCGGCAGCAGCCAGCAGTGTCTTGGAGAGTGTCATGGTGATTTCCTCATCAGGTGGACGACGCCCGCCGATCGGGCGGCGCGGGCTGTATCTGTGGCCAGCTTGCCTCGCGTTTGAAATGCCGTCGCCCAATGGGTTCGATAGCTGGGGCGCATCGAGCCTTGCCGATAGTCAGCAGCTATCGAGTTGAGAGCGCGTTCGCATTTCAATTTGTAGGAAAGGACCGCCATCTTGCCAGGAGGCCATGCAGACGGCATGGGCCCCAAACAGGAGACGTTCCATGCTACGTCGTTCGTCCAGCCATTTTGCAAATGTCGCCATGACGCTGTTGATGCTGTTTCTCGTGGCTTCCGTTGGCTCCGCGGCGCGGGCCGATAGCGACGACGGCATCGTGCGGGTCAAGAGCGCGGTGCCGATGGCCGAAGCCATCACCCGCATCAAGGCCGATATAGCCAGGAAGGGCATCACATTCTTCTCGGAGATCGACCAGTCCGGGCTCGCCGCCGCTGCAGGTATCAAGCTACGTCCCTCGACGCTGCTGGTGTTCGGCAATCCCCCGCTCGGGACACAGTTCATCACCGCCAATCCCGATGCCGGCCTCGACTGGCCGGTGCGCCTGCTGCTGACCCAGGATGACAATGGCGACGTCTGGGCGGTTTGGACCGATTTCGGGTGGATTGCGAAGCGCCACAACATCGGTGACCGAACCGCGCAGTTCGAGATGGCGACGAAAGTCGTGGGTTCGATCACCTCCACGATCACGACGAAGTAGCGCGCTCCCAGCGTCGACGTGGAACGGGCGGCTGCGCTGTTGGGCGTGGCCGGATTGAATCAGGATCATTGCTGGCAGGGACTTCTCAGATGAATCGAGAAAAATACGACGTGGTCATCTTGGGCGGCGGCAATGCCGGCATCGGCGTGACCGGACCGGTCCGGCGTGCGGGGATGTCGGTGGCGATGATCGAGCAGGACCTGCTCGGCGGCACCTGCCCGAATCGCGGCTGCACGCCCAAGAAGGTGCTGGTCGCCGCCGGCCACGCGCTGCATGAGATCGAACGTGCCTTTGTTCATCACATCGCAGTCAGCAAGCCCCGGCTCGACTGGGCTGCCCTGATCGATCGCGAGAAGCATATGATCAAGGATATCCCGGCCGGCCTCGCCCGATCGATGACGAAGCGCAACGTCGAGGTGATCGGGGGAAGCGCGGTGTTCGCAGGCCCCAACCTGATCCGCGTCGGCGACCGGGAACTCGAAGCCAGGCATATTGTGATCGCGACGGGCTCGAAGCCGCGACAGTTGCCGATACCGGGTGCCGAACACATGACGACTTCGGACGACATGCTGAGCGAGCGCCGTTTGCCGGCGTCGGTGATCTTCGTCGGCGGCGGCGTGATATCGCTGGAATTCGGCCACGTCTATGCCCGCACCGGTGCCGTGGTCGTTGTTCTCGAAGCACTGCCGCAATTGCTGCCGGCGATGGATGCGGACGCCGTTGCCCGCCTGAAGGCCGAGAGCGAGCGTATCGGCATCCGCGTGCGGACCGGCGTCGACGTCCAACGCATCGAACCCGCAAACGGTCGGCTCCGCGTGGCCTTCACGCATGACGGGAATGAACACGCGCTCGAGGCCGAGCGAATTGTCAACGGCGCCGGCCGCATCGCCAATGTCGATACGCTCGATCTCGCCACCGGCAACGTCGAACATCATAACGGCCGCATCGCGGTTGACCGCCATCTGCGTTCGATCTCCAACCCTGCCGTTCATGTCTGCGGCGACGCCGTGCCGAACTCACCGCAACTGTCGCCGATTGCGACTCATGAGGGCGACATCGTCGGCCGCAACATCGTCGAGGGACCGAAGCACAGTCCCGGCTATTCATGTATGGCGACGTCGGTCTATACCGAGCCGCCGCTTGCCGCGGTCGGGCTGACCGAGGCTGCGGCCCGGCAGAAGGGCCTTGCGATCGACGTTCACATCAACGACATGCGCGACTGGTTCTCGGCCAGGACCTATGCCGAGACCGTCGCGTGGTCGAAGATCATCGTCGATCGAACCGACGACCGCATTCTCGGTGCGCATTTCGTCGGGCATGCCGGCCAGGAACTGATCAATCTCTTTGGACTTGCCTTGCGCTTCGGCATCACGGCCGGCCAGCTCAGGGAAAACGTCTACGCCTATCCGACGTTTTCATCCGACATCAGGCACATGCTCGGGCACGCATAGCGCGGCGCTATGGAATCCAGAGCCAGCCGGCATTTCATTCCAGCGAAGATTTCCACGATTGTGGTGACGTACCGGCCAGATCATTCGGGGCCAGGGCGGAAAGCAAACACAGAGGAGATCACCACATGTCCAGATCCAACGTCACATCCCGCGCGCTTCGCCACGGCCTTGCGCTTGCCGGGGTCATCGCCGGCACATTCGCGGCGGCATCGACGGCCTTTGCCGGCGAATGCCCGGCGGACAAGATGAAGGCCAACGTCCGCGCGAAGGTCGACCACAAGGCGGTCGGCGTCACCGATGTGACGCTGGGTTCGATCGATCTCGAGAAGCAGCCGGTCAATATCAGGGATCGCGAGCTGCGCTTCCGCAAGCTGACGATCGAGCCCGGCGGCGTCGTGCCATGGCACAGCCATGACGACCGTCCGGCGTTGATCTTCGTGCAGCAGGGCGAGATCGTCGAATACGCCAGCAACTGTGCCGATCCGATCGTACACAAGGCAGGCGAGATCAGGCCCGAAGTGTCTGGCGTGTCGCACTGGTGGAAGAATCTCGGCAAGGAGACCGTCATTCTCTATGTCGGCGACATCCGCAAGGATCCGCACGACCACAACATGTAGCCCACTGCAACGGGCGCGTTTCCCCCGCCCGTTGCCCGATGTGACGTCCTGGGATCCCCCGTGTCCGCCCCGCACGCCCAGGCGTCACATCCCCCTTGTTCATTTGACGAGCGCGCGCCATGACCGACTTCTCCGCGCCGATGAAGACCCGCGCGATCGATGCGCGGGATCCTCCGCCGGGCGTGCCGCTGCGCTCGCTCGTCATCGGCCTGACGGCTTTCCTGACGGTCGTCGACCTGTTCGCGACCCAGGCAATCCTGCCCTCGCTGACGCGGCACTACAACGTCACGCCGGCGGCAATGGGGGCTGCCGTCAATGCCAGCACCCTTGGCATGGCGGTCGCCAGTCTCCTGGTCGGCTTCCTGAGCCCGCATATCGACCGCCGGCTCGGCATTCTCGTCAGCCTGGTTCTGCTCGCGATCCCGACCACGCTGCTGGCGGGAGCGCCCGATCTGACCACGTTCACCATTCTGCGGGTGCTGCAGGGTCTTTGCATGGCGTCGGCCTTTGCCTTGACTCTGGCTCATCTCGGCGAGCAATGCAGCGCGATGGACGCCGGCGGTGCGTTTGCGGCCTATATCACCGGCAATGTCGCCAGCAATCTCATCGGACGCCTGATATCGGCCGCCGTGGCCGATACTTTCGGACTGGCGTCGAACTTCTACTTCTTCGCGCTCCTCAACCTGGCCGGCGCGGTGCTGGTTTACTTCACGATCCCGCGCGCCGATCCGCTACCCGCGGTGCCGGTGGCGCGGTCGCCGCTCGCCGAAACCCTTGCCCACTGGAGAAACCCGTCGCTGTGCTCCGCCTTCGCGATCGGTTTCTGCATCCTGTTCGCTTTCATCGGCACTTTTACCTTCGTCAACTTCGTCCTCGTGCGCCCGCCGTTGTCGCTGGGGCGGATGGACCTCGGCCTGGTCTATCTCGTGTTCGTGCCTTCCGTGGTCACGACGCTGTTCGCCGGAAAGGCCGTCATGCGATTTGGCACCCGCCCTGCGATCTGGGGTGCGCTCGCGGTCGCCGCGATCGGCCTGCCCCTGCTGCTGTCCTCGCGCCTTTCGCACGTCCTGACCGGCATGGTGCTGGTCGGCGCCGGCACGTTCTTCGCGCAGGCGTCGGCGACGGGCTTCGTCGGCCGGGCGGTGCAGGACAACCGCGGCGTCGCCAGCGGCACCTATCTCGCCTGTTACTTCTCCGGCGGCATGGTCGGCAGCGCCGTGATCGGACAATTGTTCGACCGCTTTGGCTGGACCGCCAGCGTCGCCGGTGTCGCCGGGTCACTTGCGATAGCAGCGCTACTGACCGCACGACTCGAACTACCATCAGACAGGGCCGAGAAGCCGATGATGCCGGCACACGGCTGATCGAGCCGATTTCGGCTTCCCGATTCGTGATTCTGGCACAGGCTCGCCTTGCGGAAGGCGGGGCCCTCTACTCCTCCCTCGTCACGGCATGGGTCATCCGGCGGATGACGGGGGCCGCGAACAGCACCACCGGCATCATCAGAAGCCAGGAGAACAGCCAGGATTGCAGCCAGTGCGCAGCAAAATGTCCCGAGGCCATCAGCGGAAAGCTGGCGATCGCCGCCGCGATCGCACAGGTCAGGCCGGACTGGATGAATCCATAGACGAAGTGGCTGTAGCAGCGCGGAATTCCCAGCATCTGGACCTCGACAGGGACTGTTTCCTGACCGGAAGCAAGAGGCGTGCCCGGCATCAACCGATCCGAAGCGGACGTCTGCTCATCGCGAAGCCGGGCATTTTCCCGGGCCACCGTCAACAGCCGCGCGCCAGCATCCCCGGCAAATCAATGCCTGACGACCTCCGGCACCTTCGTTGCCGGCGGCGTGTTGCGGCTGCGGGTGGTGCGGACGATGCCGTCGATGATGGTCATTCCGATGCCGGGGAGGTCGCCGAGCTGCACGCTGTCGAGGATGGTCTTGCCGGAGGAATGCTGCGCCTTGTCCATGATGACGAAATCGGCGGAGCGGCCGACCTCGATCAGGCCGCAGTCGAGTTCGCGCATCCGCGCGGTGTTGCCGGTGGCGAAG
>NZ_JAUYQU010000094.1 GCF_030697065.1 Bradyrhizobium sp. | reverse complement strand
CCTTGATGGAGAAGAATTCCAGCGCTTCCTCGTGATTGGCGCTCGCCATCGAATAGGCGCGCAGCAGCGGACGGCCGTCGACCTCAAGTCCGATCATGGCGAACTGGCCGTTCTGGAATCGAAATCCCGAACTGCGGGTGGCGGTGAAGCTGAAAAGCGTATCGGTCCAGTGCCGGACGGAAAGAACTTTCTCTCGATGGAAGGCGCTCATGTGATTTCGTTTTTCCTTGACGCTCTGTGTAGAACGAACGGGTTCTCTACCTCAAAAGAGAGGCCGAAAACCCCTGCAACGATTGATGATTTGGCGTTTGCCTACGCCAAAGCGGGAGATAGTCAACCGTCGCTGACGCGCAACGGCGCCCACATATTGACAGTCGATTCGATGCCGAAACCGGTTCAGAAAATCTGCCTCGCGCAGATCGAATTGGCGAAATTAACTTGCTGAAACGAGTGACGTTCCGGCAGTAAATTGCCCCCGCCCGGCGGAAACACGTTAAAGACTAAAGCAGCGAAAAAATGAATGCCAGATCGCCGGATATCGCATGCGAAGCTTAGAGGAATTCCGATCGGGCAAGCCCATCTCCTATCCCGACCAGTCGATCTATGCGGCCTATGCGTGCGCCGAATTCGGCCTTGATTTCACCGACATCGACGGCGGAACGGGGCTCGTTTTCAGCGTCCATTCGGCGACCCGGAGCTTCCATTTCGGCGCCGGGCGCTGTTCATGGTATCCGCAGAACAGCGCCACTGCTTCGACGCTGGCGTCCGACAAATACTTCGCCGGCCGGATTATGGCGCAGGCCGGCGTCGCGGCGCTCGGCGGCGACTATTTCTTTTTGCACGACCGGCACCGCGCCCATCGCCCCGCCGGGCACGAGCGCGAGGATGCGCTGGCGCATTTTGCGAAGCTGGGCGGCGCGGCCTTCGTCAAACCCCTGACCGGATCACGCGGCGACTTCGCGCAGGCTCTGTATGACGAGGCCGCGCTCGTTCGATACCTCGGTGACGTCGCGCAGTATTACGATGCAATCCTGATGCAGCCGATCGTATCGGGAATCGAATACCGCGTCTTTCTGCTCGACGACGAGATTCTCTTCACCGCGCGCAAGCACCCGCCCTCGGTTGCGGGCGACGGCGCCAGCAGCATCCGCGATCTCCTCAGCGCGCATAACCAATCCCTGCGATCCCGCGGCCTATCGCCGGTTGCCATCGATCCCGACGCCGCATTCGACGCGGTGCTGCCCGCGGGCGAGCGACGGGAAATTCCCGGGCGGATGAACCTGAGCGCCGGCGGAACGATGGTGCTCGAGGCGCCGCCGTCC
>NZ_JAUYQU010000074.1 GCF_030697065.1 Bradyrhizobium sp. | reverse complement strand
CCGTATGGAGCGCGATCGGGGTCTGGAACGGGCTGTCCTGCGGCAACGCTGTCTATGAACTGCTGATGGTGCTGCGCTTCCGGCTGCTGGCGAACCGGCTGGCGCTGCGATAGGAGGGGCGATGAAGGTGCGCGAGATCAAACCCGCCGTCGATGCCGGTGCGCTGCTGGCCGGCGCGCAATTTTCGGATGCCTTCGGCCTCCAGGTCGACGGCCGCGCGCTCGATGCGCGGCGCGCCGCGGAGCGGATGATGGCGCGCGCGCCGCGATGGGTCGACGCGCTGCTGACCCTGCGCAATATCCTGGTGGCGCCGTTCGGCCTGAAGAAATCGGGTGCCGCGGCCACCGCGGCCCGGGACATGATCGGGATCTTTCCGGTCATCAGCCAGACGCCGGACCGCCTCGTCGCCGGCTTCAATGACAGCCATCTGGATTTTCGCGTCGTGGTCGATGTCGCGACCCATGGCGCCGGCCAGCAGGTCACCGCAACCACGCTGGTCAGGACGCACAACCGGCTGGGGCGAACCTATCTCGCGGTCATCCTGCCGTTCCACCGGCTCGTGGTCCGCAGCATGCTGGCGCAGGTCGCGACCGCCTGAACGCGGCGCATAGCGTGCATCCCCTGTATCCACATGCCTGCATGGACGCCTGGCTGCGCCCGTGCTTTGGTCGCGTCCATCAATGGCGTGACGAGGCTCCATGACATTATCGGTCGATCTGTTCTTTTCGTTCCGCAGTCCCTACAGCTATCTCGCGCTGCCGAAGACGCGGAAGCTGGTCGCCGACTATGACGTGACGGTGAACCTGCGCCCGGTCTATCCGCTGGCGGTGCGGGTGCCCGGATTCTTCAAGCGCGCCAATCCGCAATTCGCCCGCTACGTGGTGCTGGACTCCAGCCGCGTTGCCAAGTTCGAAAACATCCCGTTCCGCTTTCCCCGTCCCGATCCGATCGTGCAGGACATGGCGACGCTGGATGTCGCCGAGAACCAGCCCTACATCCACCGCCTGACGCGGCTCGGCGCCGCCGCGCAGCTGGAGGGCCGCGCGCTGGAATTTACCGAAGCGATCAGCCGGGTGCTGTGGGACGGCACGGTCAGCGGCTGGAACGAGGGCGACCATCTCGCCCGCGCCGCACGCGCCGCAGGCTTCGATCTGGCGGCCATGGACGCGGCGATTGCCGCCGACCCGGAGCGTTACGAACGGGTGATCGCGGGCAACGAGCAGGGCCACGCGGCTTCCGGTCACTGGGGGGTGCCGACCTTCGTGTTCGAGAACGAGCCGTTCTTCGGCCAGGACCGCATCGACATGCTGATCTGGCGGATGGAAGGCAAGGGCCTGACCCGCCGCGGCTGATGTCGAGGTGATCGCGACAACAGGAACCAAGGGCGCCCCCGCCGGTTAACGTTCGTGGCAGCCACCGACATCCCCTCCGACAGTGACGATACCAAAGCGGCTTTGGCGCGCATCTTCGACGCGGTCTGGGAACGGTTCATCGCGATCGAGGGGGTCGCGGCCGATACCGCTGAAAATCGCCGGCGGCTCGCCGCACGGATCGTCGCGCTGGCGCGTTCCGGCGACATTGAGGAGCCCGAACTGGTCGAGGCCGCGTTGATCCACGTCCGCGTGCTCGCGGAAGCCACCCGCCTCGGCGACGGCAAGAACCCTGAAACGGCGTTCGCGGCCACCGACCAGCCGGGGGCGCAGGGCGGCCATGCGTTTACGCCGGAAACCATCGCGGCGATGTCGACGGCGCTCGATCTCTGCCTCGACGAATTGCCGTTCCGGATCCCCTCGGACGCCCTGAAGCTGCTGTCGAGCAGCATTCTCGAAGAGGCTTCGCGCGGCGAGCGCGATTCCGGGCGGCTGCGCCTTCACGCGCTCGAGGCGCTGAAGGCCCGACAATAGCGACCGCCTGTCGATGATCCCGGCTTGAACAGTCGGCATCATGCGAATAGTTTGCCGGTCCGGGTCCAAGGAACAAAATGACATGGCCAATGAAACCGCAACCCTCGCCGCCTACGTCGCCAACCTGAAATTCGACGACATTCCGCAGGAGGTGCTGGCGCGCGCCAAGGTGCTGACGCTGGACTTTCTCGGCAGCGCCATCCGGGCGCGGCGCGACGCCGAATCCACGGAATCGCTGCTTGGGATGCTGGAAGCGCTGGCGCTCGACGGCAAGGGCGAAACCACCGTATTCGGCGATGCGAAAACCTGGACGCCCGCGGTGGCGGCCTTGCTCAACGGCGCGCTCGGCCATTCGCTCGATTTCGACGACACCCATGCCGATTCCTCGCTGCATCCGAGCGCGCCGGTGGTACCGGCCGCGTTCGCGATCGGCGAGATGGTCGGCGCGTCGGGCCGCGACGTGCTCACCGCGATCGTCGCCGGCTACGAAGTGTGCTGCCGGCTCGGCAACGCGCTCGATCCGACCTCGCATTACGCGCGCGGCTTCCATCCTACCGCGACGGCCGGAACCTATGGCGCGGCGGCGGCCGCGGCAAAACTGTTCGGACTGTCACAGCAACAGATCATCGCCGCCTTCGGCGTCTCCGGCAGCCAGGCCGCGGGCTCGCTCCAGTTCCTCGTCAACGGCGCCTGGAACAAGCGCTACCAGGTCGGCGCCGCCGCGATGAACGGCGTGATCGCGGCCACGCTGGCGCGCAATAATTTCATCGGCTCGTCCGAATCGGTCGAGGGCAAGCACGGCCTTCTGGTCGGCTACAGCGACAACGCCCATCCCGACAAGGCGGTCGCCGGTCTCGGCGAGATCTACGAGACCATGAAGATCGGCGTCAAACCCTATCCGAGCTGCCGCTACACCCACGCCGCCCTCGATGCGCTGATCGCGATGCGCCGGGAGCACAATCTGACGCCGGACCAGATCCGGCGGGTCGAGATCGGGTTGCACCGCAACGGCATTACGCTGACCGGCGACGCCGCCACCAAGCGGCATCCGACCTCGATCGTCGGCGGCCAGTTCTCGATGTTTTTCACGGGCGCCGTCGCGCTCGATCAGGGACGGTTCGGCTGGGACGACTATGAGCGGCTCGGCGACGCCGCGGTCGATGCACTGGCTGACAAGTTCGATGTGGTGCAGGACGACCGTCTGGAAATCGGGCGCACCCATCCGTTCGGCGCGCGGGTCTCGATCACCACCGAGGATGGCGTGCATGAGCGGCTCTATGCCGACCCCTCCGGCGAGCCCGGATCATTCCCCGACGCGCAGGCGATGCAGCAGAAGTTTCTGACGCTGGCCCGTCCCGTGCTGAACGGCCGCGCCGACCAGTTCGCCGACGCCATCCTGTCGCTGGAGAAATTCGATCGGGTCGCCAAGGCCACGCAGCTCGGCCGGCAATAGCTCCGGGCCGACGCGACGCGCCGTAGCCGCCACCCGACTTCAGGCAGCAAGGGCGGCGCGGATCATCTTGGCGAGATCCGACTTGCGATAGGGCTTGGCGAGCAGCAGCACGCCGGCGTCGAGATGGCCGTGATGGATGATGGCCTCGTTCGAATAGCCTGACGTGAACAACACCTTCAGCGAGGCCCTTCGCTGAAGTGCGGCGTCCGCCAGTTGGCGGCCGTTCATCGGGCCCGGCATGATCATGTCGGTGAACAGCAGATCGATTTTTTCTGGGCCCTCGATAACGGCCATGGCTTCATTCGCATTGACCGCCGCCAGCGTAGCATAGCCCAGGCTCTGAATTTGGCCGATCACGAAGGTCCGCACCAGATTGTCGTCCTCCACGACCAGGATGGTCTCGTCGCCGCCCGTCATGCCCGGCTGGCTGGCCTGCTCGGCAGGCAAAGCGGCGTCCGTCGCCTGAGGCAGGTAAATCCTCACGGTCGTGCCGTGCCCCTCCTCGCTGTAGATCTTGATGTGTCCTTGCGACTGTTTGACAAAACCGTAGACCATGCTGAGGCCGAGGCCCGAGCCTTTATCTACATCCTTGGTGGTGAAGAAGGGTTCGAACACATGGTTCAGGATCGCGGCGGGAATGCCGTGCCCGGAATCGGTCACCGCGACCAGCACGTAATTCCCGGCCGTGACATCGCTGTTGGCGCTGACATATTCCTCGTCGAGGACGACGTTGCGGGTCTCGATGGTGAGCTTGCCGCCGTCCGGCATTGCGTCGCGGGCGTTGAGCGCCAGATTGAGGACCGCATTGGTGAGCTGGCTGGGATCGATCAGCGCGTGCGACGTGTCGTCGGCGAGCATCATGTGGACCTCGATCTGCTCGCCGAGCGTCGGCCGAAGCAGATTGGCGGTCTGGATCACCAGCGCATTGACGTCGACTTCGCGCGGCTGCAGCGGCTGCTTGCGGGCAAAGGCAAGCAGGCGCTGGGTCAGATCGGCGCCGCGCGCCGCGGCGTCGTCGATCATCCTGGTGATCGCCAGAAGCTCGGGGCGGTCGGCGAAGGCTTCGGAGAGGATTTCGATGGTCCCGGTAATGACCGTGAGGATATTGTTGAGGTCGTGCGCAACGCCGCCGGTCAATTGACCGACCGCTTCCATCTTCTGGGCCTGATGAAGCTGCAGGTCCGCGACGAATTTTTCCTGGAGCAGCCGGTCTTTTTCCGCGACGAGGGCCTTCATCCGGTCGACGGTAACCTGCAGGGCGATGCCCCGGGCGACCGTCGAGACCGCCTCGGCCAGCACGTTGGCGAAGCCCGTCAGAAAATTGATGTCGTACTGATCGTAATCGTGCTGCTTGTCGTTGTCGATCTCGAGGATGCCATACGGCTGATCGTCGACACCCTTGATGATGACGTCGATGATCGAAACGATGCCGTGCGCGGCGTAGAAAGGCGGCGGCTTGAAGCCTTCAGCCTTTTGCAGATCGTCGATGATCGATGGCTGGCCGGTGATGAAAGCGCGCCCCTGCGGCGAGCTCAGGTCGGCCCGTGACACCACGTTGCCCACCACGCCGTCCTGCCAGCCATGGCCGGCGACGATCAGCAGATCGTTTTCCTCGGCGCGGTAGCGGCACACCTTGCTGAAGGGAACGCTGAGGCCTTCGGCGCAGACCCGGACCGCTTCGGCGAGGATTTTGTCCAGATCCCGCTCGCGAAGCGCGAAACTGCCAAACCTCGCGATCGCCGCCTGCTGGCGAAGCAGTTTCTGCACTTGTGCGTCAGCGTTGGTCATAGGGCGGCTCGACTGCTTTGTCTCGGGTGGCCGGGATCAGCATAGGTCGGCAGGAACCCGACTTATATCCGTAGATTCACGAGGTTCGATCTGTCTCGGCGTCGTAGCACGGTTATCTGCCATCCAAATTCCAAATGTGTGCAATTTCGACCATGGACGACGCCCTTATCGGCTGGACCGTGCCGTGCAGGAACCCGGCCGGGCGCCGACGCCAGAATGTTCCTTGATCCTGGGCACGCTGCTCGCGGGGATGGCGGCTTGTCTCTGCGGCGATGGCGCAAGATAATGGTCAAAACCTTCAACGGAGCCCTCATGAGCTGGCACCCCTCCGATGATCCCGTTCTCGGCGATCCCCTCTCCTGCGACGCGCTTGAGCTCGTCATCGTGCCGCGCACCCGCGACCTCGGCGATGGATTCGAGGTGCGCCGCGCTCTGCCGCACGGCAAGCGGCAGATGGTCGGCCCCTTCATCTTCTTCGACCATTTCGGGCCGGTGCAGTTCATGTCCGGCAAGGGCATGGACGTCCGCCCGCATCCGCATATCGGGCTCGCCACCGTCACCTATCTGTTCGACGGCAGCATCATGCACCGCGACAGCGAAGGCAATGTAAGGGAGATCCAGCCCGGCGCGATGAATCTGATGACCGCCGGCCGCGGCATCGCGCATTCCGAGCGGACCCCGGACGTGCAGCGGGCGAACGGCCAGAAAATGCTCGGTTTGCAGAGCTGGATCGCCTTGCCGGCCGCCTCCGAGGAAATCGCGCCGTCGTTCCAGCATTACGCCGCCGCCGACCTGCCGACCGTCCAGGATAGCGGCTTCACCGCGCGCGTGATCGCGGGCAGCGCGTTCGGCGTGACGTCGCCCGTGGCGATGGTGTCGCCCTGGTTCTACACCGAGGTGACCGCGCAGGCCGGCATCCGCGTGCCGCTCGACCCAGATCACGAGGAACGTGCGATCTACGTGGTCGACGGCGAAATCGAGATCGCGGGCGATCGCTATCAGGGGCCGCGGCTGCTGATCTTCAGGCCGGGCGACCGCATCACGGTCAATACGACGAAACCGACGCGCATGATGTTTCTCGGCGGCGACGCGCTGGAGGGCCCACGACATCTCTGGTGGAATTTCGTCTCTTCCAGCAAGGAACGGATCGAGCAGGCCAAGCAGGACTGGAAAACCGGCCGTTTTGCCCATGTTCCCGACGAGCATGAGTTCATTCCGCTGCCGGAGTAAGCTATCCCTTTCGTCGTCGCTTCTCGCGATAAAGCGAGACCAGTCCCCTTTGAAAGTACCCCGATGACCACCATGCTCGCCAGCGACCTGCCCCTTCCCCGGATCGGGCGCGGCAAGGTCCGCGATATCTACGCCGTCGGCGACGACCGCGTGCTGCTGCTGACCACCGACCGCATCAGCGCGTTCGACGTGGTGATGGCCGAGACCATCCCGATGAAGGGCGCGGTGCTCACGCAGATCAGCGCATGGTGGTTCGGACTGCTCGAGGGCGTGGTGCATCATCACATGATCAGCGCCGACGCCGATGCCATCATGGCGGAGGTGCCGGCGCTGCAGGGCCACCGCGCCTCGCTCGCCGGACGGGCGATGCTGTGCAAGCGCACCACGGTGTTCCCGATCGAATGCGTGGTCCGCGGCTACATCTCGGGGTCAGCCTGGAAGGAATACGCGCAGCAGGGCACGCTGGCCGGCGAGAAGCTGCCGCCCGGCCTGCTGGAGAGCGCAAAACTCGAGCCCGCGATCTTCAGTCCGGCCACCAAGGCCGAAACCGGCCACGACGAGAACATCACGATCGCGCGCATGCGCGAGGTTCTGGGCGAAGAAGTGGCATACGAGCTGGAGAGCATGAGCCGCGCCGTCTATACCCTCGGCGAGAAAGTGGCCCGCGAAGTGGGCATCATCATCGCCGACACCAAGTTCGAATTCGGCAGGGACAGTGACGGCCGTATTCTCCTGATCGACGAGGTGATGACACCCGACAGCTCGCGGTTCTGGGCGGCGGATGCCTACGAGGCCGGACGGCCGCAGCAGAGTTTCGACAAGCAGCCGCTGCGCGATTATCTCGATGTCGAGCGCCGGGCCGGCCGCTGGAACGGCGATGCCCCGCCCCCGCCGCTGCCGGCCAGCGTCGTTGAAGCCACCAGCCAGCGCTATCTCGAAGCCTACCGCCGCGTGACCGGCAGCGAACTTGCAATTTAATGGTTCGGCGGGAACGTCAGGTTGACGGTGGACGGCCGGATGTTCGCCCTATCGCTGTTGACGGATAGCGCGCATCGTTTCCCAAGCTATCTGCTGTCATAAAATGTTGTTGTCCCTCCGCGCCGCCGTCGTCTACGACTGATGGCCGAAGGCAGGGACAAGGTCGCGCGTGGTGAATCGTTCTTCAGGTTTCGGTCCGAAGGCACGGACGGCGCTCAATGACGTTATCGGCGGCAGCGCCGCCAGCTTTCTCACCGTCACCTTCGGACTGTCGTATTCGCTGTTGATCTTCACCGGTCCTCTGACGCCCTATTTGTCTTACGGGCTCGCCGCCACGTTCATCGCATCGGCGGTTCTTGCCGCTGTTCTTGCGGTTGGGAGTTCACTGCCTTTCGCGATCGGGGCTCCGGAGACATCGACCGCGGCGATGTCCGGAATACTGGCTTCATCGCTGGTCGAACGCCTGGCGGCGACGGATCCGGCTGCGCCCCTGCTCGCGCCGGTCATCGTTACCCTGGCACTCGTCAGCTTCGTCACCGGCATCGTGCTCTGCGGCTTCGGGATCACGCGGATGGGTCGGGCGATCCGCTACGTGCCTTACCCCGTGGTCGGCGGCTTTCTCGGCGCGACCGGCTGCCTGATCCTGTTGGGCGCCATCGGCGTCATCACCGGTTACCGCCTGCAATTCGCGACGCTCGATCAGTTTGCAAAGCTCTCGACGCTGTCCGAGCTGGCAGCGGCCTGCGCCATGGCGCTGGTGCTTTACCTGACCTGGCACCGCTCGCGCAGTCCGTTTGGGCTGCCGATCATCATTTTAGGCGGCGTTATCATCGCCCATGCCGCTTTCTGGCTGTTCGGTGTCTCGCCGGCCGGCTGGACCTTTCAACCGCCGCAGGGCGTCAGCTTCATGATGCCGTGGAGCGCGGAAATCGGCAGCTATCCGTGGGCAACGATGCTCGACCTCGGCGGCGATTTCGTCGCGGTCATCTTCGTGACGGCGATCAGCACCTTGTTCAACACCACCGGCATCGAGGTCGCCGTCCACCGCGAAGCCGATCTGCAGCGCGAGTTGAAGGTCACCGGGCTGGCCAACATGCTGTCGGGCGCATTCGGCGGCTACACCGGCTGCATTTCGATGAGCCGCACCATCCTCAACTTCAACAGCGGCGGCACCGGCCGGCTGTCCGGGCTCACGGCCGCCGCGATCTCGTTGCTGATGCTGTCCGCGGCCCCGGCCGTCCTCGGCTACATGCCGAAATTCGTGCTCGGCGGCCTCCTGATCTATCTCGGCGCCGACTTGCTGCACAAATGGATCGTGGTGTCGAGGCGACGGCTGTCGCTGACCGAGTATCTGTCGCTGCTGGCGATCATCGTCATCATCATCCAATGGGGCTTCATCTCCGGCATCCTGATCGGCGTCGTCATCGGCTGCGCGACGTTCGCGCTGAGCGCCTCGCGCATCGATTCCATCAAATACAGCTTTGACGGCTCGGAGTACCGCAGTTCGCTGGACCGTTCGCGCGACGATCAGGCGGTACTCGCCGCGCATGGCGGCAGCATCCGGGGACTGAACTTGCAGAGCTATCTGTTTTTCGGCTCCGCCGACCGCCTGTACCGGCACGTCAAGGCGCTGCTGGCGCGGCATCCGGAATGCCGGTTCCTGGTGTTCGACTTCAAGCTCGTCACCGGCATCGATTCGTCGGCCGCCTACAGTTTCGCCCAGATCAAGCGTACGGCACATGATCGCGGCACGCGGCTGGTGCTGGTGCATCTGGCGCCTGCGGCGGAAAAGGCGCTGCGATCCAGCGGTTTCGTCTCGGACGACGTCAGCATCGTGCCCGAACTGGATCATGCGCTGGAGCGATGCGAGAACGAGATCATCGCGCAGCATCAGGGCCTGGAGCGGGAAGAAGTCAGCTTGCGCAACTGGTTTACCCAGATCCTCGGCACCGAACAGGACGCGGTGGCGCTGATGCATCGCTGCGAACGGATCGAGGTGGAAGCCGGCGAAACCATCGTCCGCGCCGGCGCCGCCGCCGATTCGATGCATTTCATTCTGGACGGGCGGGTCGGCATCATGATCCCGGCCGAGGGAGACCGCACCACGCGGGTGCGGAGTCTCGGCCGTTACACCACCATCGGCGAAATGGGCCTCGTCTCGCGCGCACCGCGCAGCGCCACGATTCAGGCGGAAGTCGCCAGCGTCCTCTATGTGCTGAGCGTCGAGCAGTTCGAGGCCATAAAGACCGACGACCCGGCGCTCAGCCAGAAGCTGCTGACTTACTTCGTCTCGGTCATGGCCGAGCGCCTGAACTTCGCCAATCGCATGATCGCGGTGTTGCGGCGCTGAACCGCACGCCGCCTCATATCCCCGCCATCATCACATATTTGATCTCGACATACTCTTCCATGCCGTGATGCGAGCCTTCGCGGCCGAGGCCGGATTCCTTGACGCCGCCGAACGGGGCGACCTCGGTCGTGATCAGGCCGGTGTTGACGCCCACCATGCCGGACTCCAGGGCTTCGGCGACCCGCCAGACCCGGCCGAGATCGCGCGAGTAGAAGTACGACGCCAGCCCGAACGGCGAGTTGTTGCACATCGCGATCACGTCGGCCTCGTCCTTGAAGCGGAACACCGGCGCCAGCGGCCCGAAGGTCTCTTCATGCGCGACCAGCGCGTCGGGCGCGACGTTGGACAGCACCGTCGGTTCGAAGAAGCTGCCGCCGAGCGCGTGGCGCTTGCCGCCGGTGACGATCTTCGCGCCGCCCTTGACCGCATCGGCGATGTGCTTCTCGACCTTGTCGATCGCATCCATGTTGATCAGCGGCCCCTGGGTCACGCCGGCTTCCGTGCCGTCGCCGATCTTCATCGCCGCGACCTTCGCGGACAGCTTTTCGACGAACTGGTCGTAGATGCCTTCCTGGGCGTAGATGCGGTTGGCGCAGACGCAGGTCTGGCCCATGTTGCGGTATTTCGAGACCATGGCGCCGTCCACCGCGGCGTCGATATCGGCATCGTCGAACACCACGAACGGCGCGTTGCCGCCGAGTTCGAGCCCCAGCTTCTTCACGCCGGCGGCGGCCTGCTGGTACAGGATCTTGCCGACCTCGGTCGATCCCGTGAAACCGACGAAGCGCACCGACGGATGTTCGCACAGCACCTTGCCGATCGCCGAGGAATTGCCGGTGAGAATGTTGAACACGCCCTTGGGCACGCCGGCCTTCTCGGCCAAGGCCACCAGCGCCAGCGCGGTGAGCGGCGTCTCGTTGGCGGGTTTCAGTACCACGGTGCAGCCGGCGGCCAGCGCCGGCGACACTTTCCGGGTGATCATCGAGCAGGGAAAATTCCACGGCGTGATGGCGCCGCAAACCCCGATCGGCTGCTTGATCGCCAGCAGCCGCGCGTCCGGCCGCTGCGACGGTATGGTTTCGCCGTAGACGCGCCGCGCCTCCTCGGCGAAGAACTCGACATAGGCGCCGCCGATATCGACTTCCCCCAGCGCCTCCGCCAGCGGCTTGCCCTGTTCGGAGGTGAGGATCAGCGCGAGGTCCTCGCGGTTGGCGATGATCAGGTCGAACCATTTGCGCAGGATATTGGAGCGCTGCTTGGCGGTGAATTTGGCCCAGGCCGGAAACGCGCGCTCGGCGGCTTCGACGGCCTGCGTCGCTTCCGCGGTGCCGAGTTTCGGCACCTTGGCCAGTTCGACGCCGTTGACCGGATTGGTGACGGGATTGGAAGGCGTGCCGGTCCAGGCGCCGTCGATGTAGCATTGCTCGCGCAGCAGCGAGGGATCCTTCAGGCGGTCGCGCAACGATGGCGAGGAGGACGAGGTGGCGCGGGCAGTGGCGGCGTTCGGGGTCATGGCGTTGCTCCTGAGAAATGCTTTTTGGCCTTGGCGCCAGATATAGGCGCAAACGGGCCGGGATGCATCGGCTCATCAGCCACAGCTGTCATTCCGGGTGGTCCGCAGGACCATGCCCGAAATCTCGAGGTTCCGGGTTCGCGTCTGTGACGCGCCCCGGAAAGACGACTCAGGCTGCGCCGCTCATATAGGTTTCGCGACGGCCGATCATGCGCTCGGCGGCGGCCTTGGCGGCGGCCTTGGAGGAGGTCGCGCAGGTACGGTATTCGAGATCGGGCACGATCGCCGGGTCGCGACGCCCGAACCATGATTTCGAACCGGCGGTAAGCAGCGCCAGCGCCTCCGCGACGTTATCGACCGCGCCGAACGAGTGCAGCGCACCGGTACCGGCCACGCGGACTTCATAGATGCCGGGAGAGATCGGCGCCTCGATATTTTCGCCGCGCCCGGCGCGGGGATACCGCTTCCATTCGCTCCAGGTCGAGATCATCGTCGCCCCCTCGTCATCAAGAAAGTCGCCACCAATTGAATCAAACCCGGCGGCTGGCAGCACCAAATTCCGCTGCCTTTCAAACACTTTACCGTCAAAAAGTTCCGCTGCGCGGCGTGATTTTCAACCTATCGCGGAAATCGGGGATGGTCATGGAAATTGCAACCCGTCCACCGCAAAATCTGGAGGGGTGTTGCAGTTCGGTCCTCTCGCCGCTTGCAGGAAACCGGCGGCGGGGGGAAGATCGGCCGCTTCAATCAACAATATCGGGAGGTGACCATGCAGAGCCAGGCTCAGATCGATCAGCTGCTGCGTCAGAAATGCGACGCCGGGGAGATTCCCGGGGTGGTGGCGATGGCGGCCAATGGCAACGAGGTGATCTACCAGGGCGCGTTCGGCAAACGCGACCTGTCGAAAGACGATGCCATGACCACCGACAGCGTGTTCTGGATCGCGTCGATGACCAAGGCCATCACGACGGCGGCCGGCATGCAACTGGTCGAGCAGGGCAAGCTTTCGCTCGACGAGCCGATCGGCAAGCTGCTGCCCGACCTCGCCGCACCCCAGGTGCTGGAAGGTTTCGACGCCAGCGGCGAACCCAAACTGCGCCCGGCAACCCGGCCGATCACGCTGCGCCAGCTCATGACCCACACCGCCGGCTTCGCCTACAACATGTGGAACGGCGACATCGCGACCTATCTGGAGAAGGCCGGCATTCC
>NZ_JAUYQU010000039.1 GCF_030697065.1 Bradyrhizobium sp. | reverse complement strand
GCAGATCTGCACCGCCTTGGCGCCGTCGGTGATCGAGCCGCCGCCGACCGTGACGATGAGGTCGGCGCCCGCGGCGCGGGCCTGCTCGGAAGCCGCGATCACGGCGGCGCGCGGCGTATGCGCCGGCATCGCAGCGAACGTGCCCGCGCACCGCGAACCCAGCGCGGTCCTGATTTTCTCGATCTCGTCGGTTTCGCGGTTCAATGTGCCGCTGACCATCAGGAAGGCGCGGTCAACCCCGAGGCGATCGACCTGCGCCACGACCGCCTCGGCGGCGGCGGTTCCGAAAACCACCTCGTCCATCGCGCCGAACGCGACACGTCCCTTGTGCACCACTGTCCTCCCATCCTGGTCTTGATCCGACCGTTGCGGGCAATCTAGCGGAGTCCGGGGGGAGGGGAACTGGAAAATGACGGTCGGTTCGTAGTCACGCGGCCCACACTCACTCGTCGTCGCCCGGATTGACCAGGCTTGACCGGGCGATCCAGTACGCCGAGGCCTTTCGGTTGATTGCGGCGACGGCCTCAGGAATACTGGGTCGCCCGGTCGGACCCAGGTCGGACCCGGGCGATGATAACGTGGGGATGAAGCGCTTGCGTGCAGCTTCGGCTACAGCAACCCCGTCACCTCCGCGAGCGTCACCGGCCGCTGCGAGAAAACCAGCTCTGCGGCTTCGCCTTCGTGGTCGCCTTCGGGCGCCAGCGGGTCCTGCACGCTGAGCCGGTGGTCGAGGACCATGCGCGCATAGAGCGCGCGCCGGGCATCCGCGCCCGGCTGGGCGGCTTCCCACGTCATCAGGACGGCGCTGGCGACATGATAGAGCGCGCTTGCCGCCTGCCGCGCATGGGCCTCCAGCGCCGGCTCGGCCGCGACGCGCTCGACCAGCGTCAGTGTCCGCGCCAGCGCGGTGCGCAAACGGTCGCGAAATGCGGCAGGAATGAGCCTGGCGTGATCGAGCAGATTCGTCAGCGCGACCGCCAGCGTGCGGTGCGTGCCGCTCTTGCCGACCGCGCGGGTGAGAATGTCGAGCGCGTTGATGTTGCTGGTGCCCTCCCAGAGCACACCGACATGGGCGTCCCGGATCAGTCTCGCATGCACCCATTCCTCGATGTAGCCGTTGCCGCCGCGGACTTCCATCGCGCCGGTCGCTACCGGAATATTGTCGCGGCAGGCGCGGAATTTCAGCAGCGGCGTGAGGATGCGCAGGCAGTCCTCGGCTGGCGTGGAGCCGGCATTGGCACGGTCCATGGCGCTGGCGGTGAACAGGAACATCGAGAGCGACTGCTCCGCCGGCACGATGATCTTGAGCAACTGGCGGCGCAGCAGCGGATATTCGATGATGGTCTTGCCGAACGCCGTGCGGTGGCGTGCGCAAACCATCGCCTCGTTGACGCAGCGCCGCATCATCGCCGCCGCGCGGACGCCATGCGACAGCCGCGACAAATTGACCTGCTCCATCATCTGCTTGAGGCCGCGGTCGGCCTCGCCGACCATCCAGGCCTCGGCGCCTTCCAGCAGGATCTCGCCCGACGCCATCGAGCGGGTACCGAGCTTGTCCTTGAGCCGGACGATGCGGTAGGCGTTACGGCTGCCGTCCTTCAGCCGGCGCGGCATGGCGAACAGCGCGAGTCCCTTGGTGCCGGCAGGCGCGCCCTCGGGCCGCGCCAGCAGCAGCGCGACATCGGCGTCGGCATGCGAGCAAAACCATTTGTCGCCGCTGAGCCGCCATGTGCCGTCGACCTTGCGGGCGACTGTTTCGATACCGCCGACGTCGGAGCCGCCGGCGCGCTCGGTCATGAACTGCGTGCCCTTCCACATCGTGGCGAGGTCCCCGGACAGCATCTTCGGCAGCAAATAATCCTGCAGTTCGGCGCTGGCGAATTTGCGGATCAGATGGATCGAGGTGTCGGTGACGCTGATCGGGCACATCAGCCCGAACTCGGCCTGCACGAACAGATATTGCAGCGTGTATTTGGCGACCGCCGGCAGCGGACGGTCCATGCCGAGCGTGCCGGCGCGATGGCTCATGGCGTGAAACTGGAAGTCGCCGAACGCGACCTGCTCCATCTCGCGGTAGGAGGAATGGTAGTCGATCCAGTCTTCGTCGCGGCCGAAACGGTCGCGCGGCTGCAGCACCGGCGGGTGCTGGTCGGCGGCTCTGGCGAGTTGGTCGAGCCGCCCGCCAGCCAGGGCGCCGAGGCGATCGAAGTGGGGCTCGAGCCGGGAAAAGTCACGGGGTTGCAGATACAGCCGGAGCAGGTCGCGCAGGCCGCGGTCGATCGAATAGAAATTCTGTCCCGCGCCATCCGGCGCGATGTGATCGGCGCCGTGTTTCGGGTGCTGCGCCGCGGCAGCGCCGGACGAAGGGTGGGACGAAGGCGCGTGCATGGTGGACCTCGTTCTCGTAGCCGGGCGCACACGATGTGCTATAGGGAGTGCTCAACCACAGGAATACTGCAATGGCATCATCGCCTGGCATCGCGACGCTGAGCATCAACGATTTCGAGCCGCATCTCAATGCCGTCTTCGAAATGAGGTCGCCGGGTGGCATAGTGCCGCTGAAGCTCGACAATACCGGATCATGCGGGCAGGCGATCCGCAAGGGCGGCGCGTTCTCGCGGTTGTTCGTCGCTCCCGCCGGTCCGTTTCTGCCGCAGGCGATCTATCCGCTGCAGCACCCGGCGCTCGGCACGCTGGAACTTTTCCTGGTGCCGGTCGGGCCGGTACCGGGCGGCAATGGCTACCACGCGGTGTTCACCTGACGATGGAGGTATGCGCTCGGTCCAGTGTGGCGGACCAGCGCATCAGATCGTAGACGCCCTTGTCCTCCACCGTCTCGAATCCGAGCCGCCGGTACAGCCGGATCGCCGGATTGAATTTCTCGACATGGATCGATACCGCCTTGCCGCA
>NZ_JAUYQU010000012.1 GCF_030697065.1 Bradyrhizobium sp. | reverse complement strand
GTGCGCACGACCTTGGCGGGGTCGATGACGCCGGCCTGGATCATGTCGACGTATTCCTCCGTCTGGGCGTTGAAGCCGTAGGTGGCCGAGGGGTTTTCCAGCACCTTGCCGACGACGATGGAGCCCTCGACGCCCGCGTTCTCGACGATCTGACGGATCGGGGCCTGGATGGCGCGGCGGATGATGGCGATGCCGGCGGTCTGGTCGGCGTTGTCGCCTTTCAGGCCTTCCAGCGCCTTGGTCGCCTTCAGCAGGGCGATGCCGCCGCCGGGGACGATGCCTTCTTCAACGGCCGCACGCGTGGCGTTGAGGGCGTCGTCGACGCGGTCCTTCTTCTCTTTCACTTCGACTTCGGTCGAGCCGCCGACGCGGATGACCGCGACGCCGCCGGCCAGTTTGGCCAGACGTTCCTGCAGCTTCTCCTTGTCGTAGTCCGAGGTGGTGTCCTCGATCTGCTTCTTGATCTGGCCGATGCGGGCCTCGATGGCGTCCTTCTCACCGACGCCGTCGACGATGGTGGTGTCGTCCTTGGTGATGGTGACCTTCTTGGCCTTGCCGAGCATGTCGATGGTGACATTCTCGAGCTTGATGCCGAGGTCTTCCGAGATGACCTGGCCGCCGGTCAGGACGGCGATGTCCTGCAGCATGGCCTTGCGGCGATCGCCGAAGCCCGGCGCCTTGACGGCGGCAACCTTGAGGCCGCCGCGCAGGCGGTTGACGACGAGGGTGGCGAGCGCTTCGCCTTCGACGTCTTCAGCGACGATGACGAGCGGCTTGCCGGTCTGCACCACGGCTTCCAGCAGCGGAAGCAGTTCGTTCAGGTTGGAGAGCTTCTTCTCGTTGATCAGGATGTAGGCGTCGTCGAATTCGACGCGCATCTTGTCGGCGTTGGTGACGAAGTAGGGCGAGATGTAGCCGCGGTCGAACTGCATGCCCTCGACGACGTCGAGTTCGGTCTCGAGCGACTTGGCTTCTTCAACCGTGATGACGCCCTCGTTGCCGACCTTCTTCATGGCGTCGGCGAGGAACTTGCCGATTTCGGAGTCGCCGTTGGCGGAGATGGTGCCGACCTGGGCGATTTCCTCGTTCGAGGTGACCTTCTTGGAGTTCTTGACGAGGTCGGCAACCACGGCTTCCACAGCCAGATCGATACCGCGCTTGAGGTCCATCGGGTTCATGCCGGCGGCAACCGCCTTGGCGCCTTCGCGGACGATGGCAGCGGCCAACACGGTCGCGGTGGTGGTGCCGTCGCCGGCAGCGTCGGCCGACTTCGAGGCCACTTCGCGCACCATCTGGGCGCCCATGTTCTCGAACTTGTCTTCAAGCTCGATTTCCTTGGCGACGGTGACGCCGTCCTTGGTGATGCGGGGTGCGCCGAACGACTTGTCGAGCACGACGTTGCGGCCCTTGGGGCCGAGCGTGACCTTCACCGCGTTGGCGAGGATCTCGACGCCACGCAGCATGCGATCGCGGGCATCGACGCCGAATTTTACTTCTTTAGCTGACATATATCTGTCTCCGTTTGAAACTTGAACCTCATCCCGAGGAGCCCGCCTCTGGCGGGCGTCTCGAAGGGTGAGACGAGTTGAATTTTAGGCTCATCCTGCGAGACGCCGGCTGCGCCGGCTCCTCAGGATGAGGAAACGGACGCTGGTTAGGCGGCCTTCTTCTTGGCGGCGGGCAGATCGGTGAGAACGCCCATGATGTCGCTCTCCTTCATGATCAGCAGTTCCTGGCCGTCGAGCTTGACCTCGGTGCCGGACCACTTGCCGAACAGCACGCGGTCGCCGACCTTGAGATCGATCGGGATCAGTTTGCCGGCTTCGTCGCGGCCACCCGGGCCGACGGCGGTGATTTCGCCCTGGGAGGGCTTTTCCTTGGCACTGTCCGGAATGATGATGCCGCCAGCGGTCTTCTCTTCGGCGTCGATGCGCTTGACTACAACGCGGTCGTGAAGCGGACGGAATTTCATGCAGTCCTCCTAAGTTTCTGAATCTATTGCAGAATTTTGAATTTTGGCAGTCTCCGCCGGCGAGTGCCAGCGCGACTGGTGTGGACATAGTCCAGTCTGGTCCGGGGAACAAGGGCTTCTAGCAGAAAAATTAGCACTCAAATAGGGCGGCTGCCAAATTCATTAATCATGATTAATTGCCGGCACGAGGCCGGAAACCCCGTATTAGCACGTGCGGTAAGCTGCTGCTAACGCACCCTTTTTCAACAGTTCGTTAAACATTTAGGCTTGTGATGTGTTGGTATCGTGCGTCACATTTCTAACATGTGAGCGCATCTCCACCGGGTGGCTCCCGGTCGGCAGCCACCAGATGAATGCGCTCCAGCAATGGAGGTTGGCATGGTCTCGCGGGTTGGCGTTTCCGACGATTTTCGGAAGCAGGTGCTGGGTTACGGGCTGACGACGGCGCAAATTCTGTATCGGTTGCCGGATCACCCGTCGTTGCTTCAGACCTATGTCTGGCAGAACTACGATCTTTTCCCGAAATTTCCGGCGCTGAAGGACTTTCTCGCGTTCTGGGAAGAAAAGCTCGACGGGCCGTTGTTCTCGGTTACCGTGGCGCATTCCAAGCTGATCAAGCCGGCCGAACTGCGCGCCGTCGACGGCGTATTCCGGCTGCATTGAGACAGATTTTTAGGGTGGGCAAAAGGCTCTCTTGCGCCGTGCCCACCACAGCGCGCTGAGCCTGTAATGGTGGCACGCTTCGCTTTGCCCACCCTACGAATGACAAATGTGCTAGCCTTTCTCCGCACAGGAAAGGGAGCACTTCAATGGCCAAGCAGAAGCCGACATCACGGGCCGCGGCTCAAAGCGCCGCGCTGAAAAAATCGCCGTCACCGAAAGCCGCCGCCAAGTCCGCCGCCAAGTCCGCCGCGCGGCCAATCGTCACCGCCAAGCCGGTCACTTCCAAGGCGCCGCCGAAGCCTGCAGCCAAACGGCCGAAACAGCGCGTCGCCATCAGCCATCACCGCGAAGAGGATTTCAAGGCCGACGGGTTGCGCACCTATGCGCAGTATCGCGATCTCGGCATCGCGGCGGCGACCCACGGCCTGGCGCAGGCCCATGTGATCCGGCTGATCGGGCCGTGCAATCCGGCCGAGGTTTCAAAGCTGCATTTCCACGACGTCGAATTCCAGATGGTCTATGTCCTGAAGGGCTGGATCAAAACCTACCTGGAGGGCCAGGGCGAGACCTTGATGAAGGTGGGCAGCGCCTGGACCCAGCCGCCGCGCATCAAGCATCTGATCCTGGACTATTCCGACGACGTCGAATTACTCGAAGTGATCCTGCCTGCGGAGTTCAAGACCGTCGAACTGGCGTCGTGATGAGATGATGTGGTCATTCCGGGCGATGCGTTAGCAGTCGAACCCGGAATCTCGAGATTCCGGGTTCGTGCTTCGCACGCCCCGGAATGACGACGACGTCGCAGGCGTCAATTCAGCACCCCGATAATCGCGCCCATCAGGCACGTCGTCAGCGTGCCCGACACGATCGACTTCAATCCCAGTGCATTGATCTCGTCGCGGCGCTGCGGGGCCATGGTGCCGAGGCCGCCGATCATGATGCCGAGGCTGCCGAAATTGGCAAAGCCGCACATCGCGTAGAGCATGATCAGCCTTGAACGGGGATCCAGCGCCTCGGGACCGAGCCTGGAGAGATCGACATAGGCGATCAGCTCGTTGAGCACGGTCTTCACCCCCATCAGGCTGCCGGCGGTGACCGCCTGCGGCCACGGCAGGCCCATCAGCCAGCACACCGGTGCCATCACGTAGCCGAGCATCCGCTGCATCGAGATCGCCGCACCCCCGACAGGCGGCAGCAGCCCGAGCGCCGCGTTGGCGAGATAGACCAGCGCCACCAGCACCAGCAGCATCGCGACGATGTTGAGCAGCAGCTCAAGCCCGGCGGTGGTGCCCTTGACGATCGCATCCATGGTGGAGGAGGCGTGGATGTCCGGATCGGCTTCGGCCACTTTTGCATCGATGAACGCCACGCGGGGATCGCCCCTTGGATCGGCCAGCACGCCGGCGGTGCGCGCGTGCGATGTCTGCGGCACCATGATCAGGCTGATCAGGATCGCGGCGGGCGCCCCCAGCACCGAGGCAATGACGAAATGCGCCGCCGAATCCGGGATCAGCGGCGCGAGCAGGGTGGCGTAGAGCACCAGCACGGTGCCGGCGATCCCGGCCATGCCGCCGGTCATGACCAGAAACAGTTCGCTGCGGGTCAGCCGCGCCAGATAGGGCCGGATGAACAGCGGCGCTTCCACCATGCCGAGAAAGATGTTGGCGGCGGTGGACAGGCCGACCGCGCCGCCGACGCCGAGCGTGCGCTCCAGCAGCCACGACATGCCGCGCACTACCGGCGGCAGGATTTTCCAGTAGAACAGCAGCGTGGTCAGCACGCTCATCACCAGCACCACCGGCAGCGCCTGAAACGCCAGGATGAAATCCGCGCCTGGCGCCTTCAGGTCGAACGGCAGCGCGCCGCCGCCGAGATAGCCGAACACGAACGAGCTGCCGGCGCGGGAGGCCGGGGAAACGGTCCCGATGGCGTCATTGATGGCGCCGAACGCATGCGCGACGAACGGCAGTTTTGTCAAAGCCAGCGCGGTGAGGAAGGTGACGGCAAGGCCGATCGCGGCCTGTCGGGGCGATACCGCGCGGCGGTTCTCACTGAGGGCCCATGCGATCGCCAGCAACGCGAACACGCCGAACGCCGATTGCAGCTGAAGCATGATTCCCCCGA
>NZ_JAUYQU010000053.1 GCF_030697065.1 Bradyrhizobium sp. | reverse complement strand
ACCACGTATAAGCAAAAACCATCGCGCGGGGAGTGCCGGGTGATTCCGGTGTGACCTGACAACACGTGTGCATCTACCACTACCCCATAGCACACGTGGCTATCGGGCGCATCGGGCGCCCGGCATTCCCCGCGCCCTCTGAGTGGAGAGGGCGGGAAATTGAGAGCAAACCTCGGGCGAAACGCGCCGCGAGATCGAAAAGGCATGTGCGTGCAAAGCTTGAACCCCGCTGGGTCGTCCCTGCGAACGCAGGGACCCATAACCCAGGTCGTCCGGGAGAATGACAGTGAGTGAACAAGTCCTCTCACACCATCTACAACATCGACGGCATGGCGTATGGGTCCCTGCGTTCGCAGGGACGACACAAAGAAGGACCTTACACATCAACAGGAAAGGCGTCACACCTCAACGGCCCGCTTTTCCTTCGCCTGCGCCGGCGCGCTGTCTTCGGCGTAAGCTCTGCGCAGTTCGCGCTTCAGCACCTTGCCGGCGCCCGACAGCGGAAACGGGTCGGTCCTGACATCGACGCTGCGCGGGCATTTGTAGCCGGCGATCCTTTCCTTGCAGAAGGCGATGATCTCGGCGGCGTTGACCTGCGCGCCGGCCTTCGGGATCACGAAGGCATGCACGGTCTCGCCCCATTGTTCGCTGGGAATGCCGATCACGGCGCATTGCGACACCTTGGGGTGCTGGGCGATGACGTTCTCGACTTCCATCGAATAGACGTTCTCGCCGCCGGAGATGATCATGTCCTTGACCCGGTCGACCAGATAGACAAAGCCTTCCTCGTCCATGTAGCCGCCGTCGCCGGTATGCATCCAGCCGTCGATCACGGCTTTCGCGGTTTCCTCCGGCCGTTCCCAGTAGCCCATCATCACGTTCTGGCCGCGCACCGCGACTTCGCCGACCACGCCGACGCCGACCGGCTTGCGGTCGGCGTCGACGATCCGGACCTCGCAACCGATCGCGGCGCGGCCGCAGGCGCGCTGCCGGTTCTTCTTCTTCGCGGCTTCGCTGGTGTGCTGCTCCCAGTTCAGGTGCGTCGCCAGCGGCGACAATTCGGTCATGCCGTAGAGCTGATGGAACGCGGTGCCGGGCATCCCGGCCATCGCGCGGTTGAGCAGGGCTTCGCTGATCGGGGAGGCGCCGTACATGATCCGCTGCAGCGAGGACAGGTCGGCGGTCCCGAACGCGGGATGGTCGGTCAGCATCTGGATCATGGTCGGCACGAGCAGGGTGGCCGTGACCTTTTCCTTCTCGATCGCGGCCATCACCCCCTCCGGACTGAAGGTCCGGAGGATCACATTGGTGCCTCCGCCGATCAGGGAGGAAAACATCGCGCCGCCATTGGCGAGGTGAAACATCGGTGCGGCGTTGAGGTAGACCGTGCCATCCGGCAACAGGCCTTCGCTCAGCATATGCAGTGCGTTGCTGACGATATTGGCGTGGCTCAGCATCACGCCCTTGGAGCGGCCGGTGGTGCCGCCGGTGTAGAAGATGCCGGCCAGTTCGTCGCGCGAGGCCATGGCGTCCGCAACGGGACTGCTCGCGGCGATCAGTTTCTCGTAGTCCTGCGCGCCGGCCGGTCCGGCATCGTCATCGGCATAGACCAGCTTCAGGGGTACGGCCCTGGCGAGCTCGACGCCCATCGCGGCAAAGGCGCTGTCGACGACGAGGATCGAGGCGCGGCAGTCGTGCAGCGAATCCTCAATCTCGGCGCGGCTCCAGCGGATGTTGGTCGGCACGATCACCGCACCCGCCCAGGCGATGCCGAGATAGAGTTCGAGATAGCGATCGGAATTGAGCATCAGGACCGCGACCCGGTCGCCGCGCCTGACCCCGAGCTGCTGCAGACCGGCCGCGAGCCTGGCGACGCGCTCGCCGATATCGCGCCAGTTGCGGCGGCGGTCGCCGTCGACGGTCGCGATCCCCTCGGGGTTGGTCTGCAGCACCCTGCGCAGGCCCTGGGTCACATTCATGAGTCTCTCCCTGGCATGTCGGGCGCTCGATGCGCCTCTTGGCCGGCGGCGATCATACCGGCGCCGGCGGGCCTCGCAAGCTGCCGCCCGGCGGCCTGCCTGGGCCGGTCAGGGTCGTCATCCTGCCGACACATCGGGCCGCTTTTCGAGGCGCATCGGGGCTTGCCGCTGCTTCGGGCGTGTTCCCCTCGGCACCGAATACGTCGTATATTGCGGCCGATTGGAGCCGGTCCCGTTACCATGCCTGCTGAAGTGCCGCAAAAGACAAGGTCGTTCTCGCTCTCGATCGGTCAACTGACATTCGGCAGTTTCCTGCTGGTGCTGGCGGCGATCGCGACCACCAGCGTCGCCAGCGTCGTCTCCATCCGCCAGATCGACCTGACCTTCGCGGAGCTGCAGCGGCTGCGCACCGTCGGCGACCTCGCCGAGGACATCGACCGGCGGATGAACGAATTGCGGCTGGCGGCACGCGACTTCGTGACCGATCCCGGCAACCAGTCGACCCAGGTCGGGGACGCCGCCGCGACGCTGGGCGAGCTCCTGAAGAAGACCCGGCTGGAGCTTGCGCCGGAGCAGCAGGACATGATCGACGGCGTCACCGTGCGGCTGACGACCTATCGCAACGGAATTGAGCGGATTTCGTCGCTGATCAACCGGCGCGGCGAACTGATCATCGGTCTGCCGCCGTTGCGTGAACGGTTCGACGAGGCGATCGCGGAAACGCTCGATCCGGTGATCGCCTCGACGTTGTTTCAGGCCCAAAGCCGCATCGCGTCGGCCTTGCTGGCGCGCAGTCCGGCCGACGCCGAACAGGCCGCGCAAAGCATGCGGGCACTGACGATTCCGGATCTGAAGCTTCGCGCCGCCGTCGACAATTACGCCGAAGCGATCATCGGGTTGTCGATCCGGGAACGCCAGATCGCCGATATCGACAAGGAGGTGCTCGGCACCGAGGGCCGCCTGATCCAGCGCGTCACCGAACTGCTTCGCGAGGTCAGCGCGCGCCGCAGCCGTGTGCTGTCCCGCGATCTGGCGAAAACGCTGGCCAGGGACAAGTGGCAGAGCATCGTGCTCGGCACCGCCGGCGTGCTGATCGGGCTGTGGGCGGCCTGGCTCGTGGTCCGGCGGACCGTCCGTCCGCTGGCCTCGATCGCGAACTCGATCCGCGCGCTGGCCGGAGGCAAGAAGGACACTTCGATTCCCGCCACCGATGTCAGCAACGAAATCGGCGACATCGCGCGGGCGGCCGAAGTGTTCCGTCGCACCCTGGTCGAGGCCGATGCGGCGCGCGAGGCGGCGGTGCATGCTCTGGCCGAGCAGCGCCTCGCCGAGGAAAGCTATCGCAAGCTGTTCGAGGGCTCGGTCGACGGGATCTACGTAACGACCCCCGGCGGTGCGCTGCTCAACGCCAACCCGGCGCTGGCGCGGATGATGGGTTACGATACGCCGCAGGAACTGATGGAAGGGATCGGCGACGTCTCCGATCAGATCTACGTCCATCCGCAGGCGCGCGCGGAATACCAGAGGCTGATGCAACGCGACGGCATGGTTCGCGAATTCGAATATCAGGTTCGCGCCCGCGACGGCAGGGTGCTCTGGCTGTCCGACAGCGCGACCGTCGCCCGCGACGAGACCGGGGAGATCGTGCGGTACGAGGGAACGGTGCGCGACATCACCGATCAGAAGCGCGCGGAGGACGCCATCGCCGAGGGTCGGCGGCTGCTGCAGCAGGTGATCGACACCGTGCCCGCCGTCATCAACGTCAAGGACAAGCAGCTGCGCTATGTCCTGATGAACCGCTATATGGCAGGCATCTTCGGCGTCGAACCCTCGGAGGCGATCGGCCACACCACCACCGATCTGATGTCACGCTACGGCGCGGAAAAAACCGACGAGAACGACAAGCGGGTGCTGGAGGCGGGCAGGGAGCTCGGCTTCTACGAGGAGGAATACAAGGATTCTTCCGGCAACATGCGGCAATGGCTGGTCAACAAGCTGCCGCTGCTGGATGCCGAGGGCGAGATCGAGCACATCGTCACGGTCGCGCTCGACATCGGCGAGCGCAAGCGCGGCGAGCTCGAGATGCGCAAGGCCAAGGATGCCGCGGAAGCTGCGCTGCGAAATCTGCGCGAGACCCAGAACTCGCTGATCGAGGCCGAAAAGCTCGCTGCCCTCGGCCGGCTGGTGGCGGGCGTCGCCCACGAGGTCAACAACCCCGTCGGCATCAGCCTGACGGTCGCGTCGTCGCTGGAGCGCAAGACCGCGCTGTTCTCGGCCGAAGTCGCGCGCGGCGATCTCAAGCGATCGAGCCTGACCGAATTCCTCGCGACCAGCCGCGATGCATCCTCGCAACTGGTGGCCAATCTCAACCGCGCCGCCGAACTGATCACCTCGTTCAAGCAGGTCGCCGCCGACCGCAACTATTCGGACCAGCGCACGTTCGATCTCGGAGATCTCACCGAGCAGGTGGTGATGAGCCTGCGGCCTGGCCTGCGAAAGCACAATCTGACGCTGAACGTCGACTGCCAGCCCAATCTCATCATGAACTCCTATCCGGGCCCGTACGGGCAGGTGCTCACCAACCTGTTTCTCAATTCGGTGGCGCATGCCTTTCCGGACGGCAGGACCGGTACGGTCGATATTCAGGTGCGCGAATCCGGCAAGGACAATGTCGAGATCCTGTTTTCCGACAATGGCTGCGGCATGAGCCTCGACGTGCGGCGCCGGGCGTTCGATCCGTTCTTCACCACCCGCCGCGACCAGGGCGGCACCGGACTCGGCCTGCATATCGTCTACAGCATCGTGACCAACCGGCTGGGCGGCCGGCTCGATCTCGATTCCGAACCCGGCGGCGGCACCAGGATCCAGATCATCCTGCCCCGGGTCGCGCCGCTGGAGCAGGCCGCGGAGTAAGCCTCGCCGGTGACCTCATCGCATCATGTTGAAACCACCCGACCGCGCCTGACCGAACGACCCGCGGAACTGGGGCGACGTCGCAAACCTTTGGCTGCTGCCGGTGTTCGCGATGCCTGCCGGTCCGCGATGGCCACCAATGCGAGGAGAGGAATGCGACGTTCGCTTCTCGACCCTGGTCAAGCCGCCCAGTTTCGAAGTCGGCCGCTCGCCAACCTTGCCAACGTTATTGCCGGGCAG
>NZ_JAUYQU010000278.1 GCF_030697065.1 Bradyrhizobium sp. | reverse complement strand
ATCGGCATCTGGCATATCGCCACCCGCGGCACCGGCGCCGTCGCCACCATGACGCCGGAATACGCCAAGCTGATGGGACTGACCGCGACCGCCGGCAAATCGGCGATGCCGGGGCCGCTCGATGTCGGCGCCAAATTGTGGGAGCACGTCAGGCAGCCGTTCTACGACAACGGCCCGAACGACAAGGGGCTCGGGATCCAGCTCGGCTATTCGATCGCGCGCGTGGGGCTGGGCTATCTCCTCGCCGTGATCGTCGCGATCCCGCTCGGATTCCTGATCGGAATGTCGCCCTTGATGAACAAGGCGCTCGATCCGTTCATTCAGATCCTGAAACCGATCTCGCCGCTGGCCTGGATGCCGCTGGCGCTCTACACCATCAAGGATTCCGGGCTGTCGGCGATCTTCGTGATCTTCATCTGCTCGGTATGGCCGATGCTGCTCAACACCGCGTTCGGCGTCGCGGCCGTGCGCAAGGAATGGATCAACGTCGCGCGCACGCTGGAAGTCGGCACCGTCAGGCGCGCCTTCACCGTGATCCTGCCGGCCGCCGCGCCGACCATCCTGACCGGCATGCGGATTTCGATCGGCATCGCCTGGCTGGTGATCGTCGCCGCGGAGATGCTGGTCGGCGGTACCGGCATCGGCTACTTCGTCTGGAACGAGTGGAACAACCTCTCGATCACCAACGTCATCATCGCCATCCTCCTGATCGGCGTGGTCGGCATGCTGCTCGACCAGATCCTCGCGCGGTTCACGCGCCTGGTCACCTTCCCGGAGTGATGCGATGACCGACAAGTTCATCTCCATCGAGGCGATCGCCAAGCGCTATCCCGGCGCATCGGGCGGCGAGATCGCGGTGTTCGAAAATCTCTGGCTGTCGATGGCGCGCGGCGAGTTCGGCTGCGTGATCGGTCATTCCGGCTGCGGCAAGACCACGGTGCTGAACATCCTCGCCGGGCTCGACGAGCCCAGCGAAGGCACCGTGATCGTCGACGGCCAGGCGATCGAGGGCACCAGCCTCGACCGCGCCGTGATCTTCCAGAGCCATGCGCTGCTGCCGTGGCGCACCGTGCTCGGCAACGTCGCCTATGCCGTGACCTCGAAATGGCGCGACTGGGACCGCGCCAGAGTGAAAGCCCACGCCCAGACCTTCATCGATCTCGTCGGCCTGACCGGCGCCGAGCACAAGCGGCCGTCGGAACTCTCCGGCGGCATGAAGCAGCGCGTCGGCATTGCCCGTGCGCTCTCGATCACGCCGAAGATCATGCTGATGGACGAGCCGTTCTCGGCGCTCGACGCGCTGACCCGCGGCACGCTGCAGGACGAGGTCCGCCGCATCTGCCTGACCACCGGGCAGACCGCGTTCATGATCACCCACGACGTCGACGAGGCGATCTATCTCGCCGACAAGATCTTCCTGATGACCAACGGCCCCGGCGCCGTGCTGGCCGAGATCGTGGAAAATCCGCTGCCGAAGGATCGCGGACGCACCGATTTGCACCGCCATCCCTATTACTACGCGGTGCGCAACCACATCGTCGATTTCCTGGTCAGCCGCAGCAAGACCTTTGCGACGGACGTGCCCGGCCATGACCCGCGCAACGTGCCGGTGGTGAAGATCGGCGTGAGCGAGCCGACCATCGTCGCGGCGCCGCGGGCGGTCGAAACCCATCCGGCGCAGACCATCGCGCGCTAGCTATCAAAAGGAGACTGACATGAAACGATCCGACCTGACGGAAAAGCTGCTCGACATCAAGCGCGAGAAGGAATGGAGCTGGAAGCAGATCTGCGAAAAGATCGGCGGCTACTCGGAAGTGCTGATCGTCGGCGCCATCCTCGGCCAGATGAAGCTGACGAAGCCGCAGGCGGCCAATGCGGCCGAACTGTTCGGGCTTTCGAAGTCCGAGGCCGCGATGCTGAACGAGGTGCCGATGCGCGGCGACGGCACGCCGATGCCGCCGACCGATCCGCTGATCTATCGCTTCTACGAAATGGTGATGGTCAACGGCCCGGCCTGGAAGGCGCTGATCGAGGAAGAGTTCGGCGACGGCATCATGTCGGCGATCGATTTCGACATGGCGATGGAGCGCGTCGCCAATCCCAAGGGCGACCGCGTCAAGATCACGATGTCGGGCAAATTCCTGCCGTACAAATATTACGGCGCCAGCGGCAACGTGCCGGAGTATGGTTTCAAGGAGGGGTGAGGTTTCCGTCGCGAAGCGACAGCCACGTCATTCCGGGATGGTCCGAAGGACCAGACCCGGAATCCAGAGGTCGTAATCATTATCTCGAGATTCCGGGTTCGCGCTCTGCGCGCCCCGGAATGACGAAGAACCTTACGTTCCCGCCTTCACCTGCACGACGGCCATCGCCATCAGTTCGTCCATCTTCACCCGAAGCTCCGGCTCGGCCATGGCGACGCCCTTGGCGGTCAGATCGCCCAGAACCTTGCGGACCACGTCGGCATCGCCGGATTCCTCGAAATCGGAGGCGACCACTTCCTTGGCGTAGGCCGCGGCCTCATCGGCTGACATTCCGAGCTTTTCCGCTGCCCATAATCCGAGCAGCTTGTTGCGCCGGGCCTCGGCCTTGAACTTCTGCTCCTCGTCGAGGGCGTATTTCTTCTCGAAACCTTCTTGACGCTTGTCGAATGTGCTCATGATCCGGTTCCGGTCCCTGCCAAATGGTGACGCGGCCTCGTTGCGGCCGCCCTCTCGGGCGCCTAGATAACGGGAGCCGATGGTTAAGACAACCGGCGTTAAGCCGCAGGCGGAGGGGGTAAAACTCGCCCCGAAGGGGCCGGATCGATTGTACTCGATAGACCAATCGGATAGGTTGGGCATGAGGCCCGGTTCCCGTTCTGTTTCCCGTTCCTGGCCTTCACGGCAGCTCCGTCGTGGGTCGCAATCCCTTGTCATCCGGAGCACACCAAATTCATGGATTTCAACAACACACGGTACATCCCAATGAGCCGTCGACGCCGCATTTATGAGGGCAAGGCCAAGGTCCTTTACGAAGGCCCGGAGCCGGGAACCCTGATCCAGCACTTCAAGGACGATGCGACCGCGTTCAATGCCAAGAAACACCAGGTGATCGAGGGCAAGGGCGTCCTCAACAACCGGATTTCGGAGTACCTGTTCCAGCACCTCAACGACATCGGGGTGCCGACCCATTTCATCCGCCGCCTCAACATGCGCGAACAGCTGATTCGCGAGGTCGAGATCGTGCCGCTGGAGGTCGTGGTGCGGAATGTGGCGGCGGGATCGCTGTCGCAGCGTCTCGGTATCGAGGAAGGTACCCAGCTGCCGCGCTCGATCATCGAGTTCTACTACAAGAACGACCAGCTCAACGACCCCATGGTCTCCGAGGAGCACATCACCGCGTTCGGCTGGGCCACGCCGCAGGAAATCGACGACATCATGGCGCTGGCGATCCGCGTCAACGACTTCCTCACCGGGCTGTTTCTCGGCATCGGCATCCGTCTGGTCGATTTCAAGATGGAATGCGGCCGGCTGTTCGAAAACGACATGATGCGAATCATCGTCGCCGACGAGATCTCGCCCGATTCGTGCCGGCTGTGGGACGTCAAGTCGAACGAGAAGCTCGACAAGGACCGCTTCCGCAGGGATCTCGGCGGCGTGCTCGAGGCCTATACCGAGGTCGCCAGGCGTCTGGGCATCCTGACGGAGAACGAGCGGCCGATGGGCTCGGGTCCGGTGCTGGTCAAGAGCTGAGGTTGCAAGTGAAAGCGCGCGTCACCGTTACACTGAAATCCGGCATTCTCGACCCGCAGGGCAAGGCCATCGAAGGCGCGCTGAAATCGCTCGGCGTCGATGGCGTCGCCAGCGTGCGCCAGGGCAAGGTGTTCGACATCGAAATCGCGGGTTCCGACAAGGCCAAAGCCGAGGCGGCGTTGAAAGACGCCGCCGACAAGCTCTTGGCGAACACCGTGATCGAGAATTACCGGGTTGAAGTTCTGAGCTAGATCGCCGATGAAATCCGCCATTCTCGTCTTTCCCGGAATCAATCGCGAGCGCGACATGGCGCGCGCGCTGAAGCTCGCATCGGGGCATGAACCTGCGATGGTCTGGCATGCCGAGACCGCGCTGCCCAGGGGTACCGATCTCGTGGTGGTGCCCGGCGGGTTTTCCTATGGCGATTATCTGCGCTGCGGCGCCATTGCCGCGCGCGCGCCCGTCATGGACGCGGTGCGGGATTTCGCCGCCGGCGGCGGTCTCGTGCTCGGGGTCTGCAACGGTTTTCAGATCCTCTGCGAAGCCGGCCTGCTGCCCGGCGTGCTGATGCGCAATGCGCGGATGAAATTCATCTGCCATGACGTGCATCTGCGGGTCGAGCGTTCGGATACGCCGTTCACCCGCGGCTACAATGCCGGGCAGGTGATCCGCGTGCCGGTCGCCCATGGCGAGGGCAATTACGAGGCGGACGAAGAGACGCTGAAGCGGCTCGAAGGCGAGGGCCGTGTGCTCTATCGCTACTGCTCCGCCGAGGGCATCGTCGACGAAGCGTCCAACATCAACGGCGCGGCGCAGTCGATCGCAGGCATCGTCAATGAGCGCGGCAACGTGCTCGGCATGATGCCGCATCCGGAAAACCACGTCGAAGACATTATGGGCTGCACCGACGGCCGTGGCCTGTTCGCCGGCCTCGTGGCGCATCTGGAGCGCGCGGCGTAAGGTTTTCCCTCGCCGTCGGCTGATCGTCCGTCGGCTTCGCCGGCCAGAGCGAGTTGATGCCGGGTTAAATCCTTTGCAGGCGAAGTGCTGTTTACCTCTCCCCAGCGGGGGGAGGTCGATTTGCGCAGCAAATCGGGTGAGGGGGTGCTAATCTAACGAAAGACCGTACCCCCTCACCCGGCGCTACGCGCCGACCTCTCCCGAAGGGAGAGGTGACGGTGTTGCTCTAACCGACGCCGGTGCTGCGCGCCGCCCGCCACCGCGCGAGGCTTGCTTCCGGCCAGAGCTTTTCCCGGTCATAAAACGCCTCAACGGCGGGCACATCGGGAGCCAGTACGACCCATGGCTGCTTCGACATCGTGAAAATGTGCACGTCCGGCGGCAGCGCATCCGGCGTATCGAGCGTGCCCACGCGAACGAATCGGAAGCGGTCGCCTGAACCCGCGTAGTTGCTCCAGACCGCGATACGGCATTTCGGACATCGCGAGATCCTCTGGCCCTTGCCGCTGAGCGAAGGCGTCACGATGATATCGGGCTCGCCCGACAGCAGTTCGACCCGTTCAGCCTCGATCATGGCATTGAGCGCAAACGACGCGCCGCCGTCGCGCTGGCACCAACGGCAATGGCAGCAGTGAACGATGAGGGGCGGCGACGTCATGCGGTAGCGTACCGTCCTGCAGGTGCAGCCGCCCTCGATCGGGAATGTGCTCATGACCTTCTCCGGCCGGGGAAATTAGGAGCTCGCGTCTCAGACGGCAACTGATTCAAATCGCGATGCTGCGTTTCGTTCATGTTGCCGGGGGTGGCCCCGGCTTGCCGCGAAACCGGCTGATCCAGCGTCCGTAGCTGTCGCCCGGGATGGTCATCGCGGCGACGCCAGCCATCACGAGAACGAGGCCGAGCGCCAGGTTGGACGGCACGGTTTCGCCGAGCAGCACGACCGACAGGCCGACGCCGATGGGAATGCGCAGATAGCCCTGAGCGTTGGTGGTGAGCGTGCCGAGCCGCGAAAGGCACATGTAGAACAGCATCAGCCCGAACGCGCTGGAGAAAATCCCCATCGTGACAGTGGCGACCAGCGCCTCGGTGGTCGGCCGCAAGGTCCAGGGATGGTCGACGACCAGCGCCACCGGCAGCAGCAGCAGGCCGCCGAACAGCAGCGAGCCCGCCGCCACCACCATGGGGTCATACTCGGTCAGCCGCAACCCGAAGATCGTGGCGCAGGCGAAGGAGACGGTGGCGAGCAGGATCACCAGTTCGGCGAAGATATTGCCGCCGAGGCCGCCCAGCGCATCGAGGCCGATGATCACGGCGGTGCCGGCGAGCCCGAGCGCCGCGCCGGCCAGTTTCAAAAGCGTGGCCGGCTCGTGCCGCGTGATGCCCCAGGTGATCAGGAACGCGAAGATCGGCGTGGTGGAGGCCAGCACCACGGTCGGCGCCGCCGCCACATATTGCTGCGCCCAGGTGATCATCAGGAACGGAATCGTGGAATTGATGGTCTGTTGCTGCGCGAACAGCTTCCAGGCCCTGGCATCGCGAGGGATACGCAAGCCGCGGGCATACAGGATGGCGATCAGGAAGAAAGCCGCGATCAGCGACCGGGCCGAGATGAATGTAACCGGCGGGATCGAGCCGAGACCGATCTTGGTCAGCGGATAGGTCGAACTCCAGCAGCAGGCCAGCGCCAGCAGCAGCGCGTAGTCGCGCCAGCCGCGGGCCCGTGGAGGGCCGGGTGGATCGGCCGGTCGCGCGGGCGCCGCGCGCCTGATC
This sequence comes from Bradyrhizobium sp., assembly GCF_030697065.1. Taxonomy (GTDB): domain Bacteria; phylum Pseudomonadota; class Alphaproteobacteria; order Rhizobiales; family Xanthobacteraceae; genus Bradyrhizobium. The sequence continues at coordinate 32,725 of NZ_JAUYQU010000278.1, read as the reverse complement.
TCTGCGCTGCTAGGTGGCAACGCTGCCTGCTTTGGCCGGCGGCTTCCATTTCACCCGCTTGATGGTCCCGGAAAACGTGAACAGCGTGCGCTCGCCGGATCTGAGCAGACCGCGCAGGAAGATCATCGAGCCGCCGGCCCGCATCACCTCACCGGTGCCTTCGACCAGTTCGCCCTCGCGCGCGCCGTCGATGAACTCGCATCCGAACGATACGGTCACCCCCGGACCCTGCAGCACCGGTGTGGCAAGAGCGAACAGGCAGTAATCCGCGAATGTCATGAAGCAGCCGCCATGGACGTTGCGCATGCCGTTGAGGTGCTTCTTCTCGACCCTGAACGCGCATCGCACGCTGCCGTCGTCCTCCATCCGGTGCCAGAACGGCCCGTTATGGGTTTCGTAGTTGTCGCGGGTCCAGGTACGCCAGCCGGCGAATTCACCCTCGGTTTCGACATGGAGATCGGGACGGTTGAGGAATGCGGATTTGGTCAGGTCGTCCAACGGAAAAGGCCCTTCATTTGCGGGTTTTCGAGTCTTAAATCCGATCCACACCCGATGTGCAAACGCCCCCAGCGCATGGACCGCCCGCAAATCTATGGACAGCGGGAAAATGCGCGTAAAAGGCCTTTTCGACCCCCTTCGATCTCCCTAATAAGGGTCCTCCATCGCCCAAAGAGCCCCATGAACCAGCCGCAGATCACCCCCGAACTTGTCGCCAGCCATGGCCTCAAGCCCGACGAATACGAGCGCATCCTCAAGCTGATCGGCCGGGTGCCGAGTTTCACGGAGCTTGGGATCTTTTCGGCGATGTGGAACGAGCATTGCTCGTACAAATCCTCGCGATTGCATCTGCGCGGACTGCCGACCAAGGCGCCGTGGGTGATCCAGGGGCCGGGCGAGAATGCCGGCGTGATCGACATCGGCGACGGCCAGGCAGTCGTATTCAAGATGGAGAGCCACAACCACCCGAGCTACATCGAGCCCTATCAGGGCGCGGCCACCGGGGTAGGCGGCATTCTGCGCGACGTGTTCACGATGGGGGCGCGTCCGATCGCCTGCCTCAACGCGCTGAGTTTCGGCGCGCCGGAACATCCGAAGACGCGGCATCTGGTGTCGGGCGTGGTCGCCGGGATCGGCGGCTACGGCAATTCCTTCGGCGTGCCGACCGTCGGCGGACAGGTGCGTTTCCATACCCGCTATGACGGCAACATCCTGGTCAATGCGATGGCGGTCGGGCTCGCCGACACCGACAAGATTTTCTATGCGGCGGCTTCCGGCGTGAACATGCCGATCGTCTATCTCGGCTCCAAGACCGGTCGCGACGGCATTCACGGCGCCTCGATGGCGTCCGCCGAATTCGACGAGGACTCCGCCGACAAACGCCCGACGGTTCAGGTCGGCGATCCCTTCGCGGAAAAGCTGTTGCTGGAAGCCTGTCTCGAAATCATGGCTGCCGATTGCGTGATCGCGATCCAGGACATGGGCGCGGCGGGGCTGACGTCCTCCGCGGTCGAGATGGGGGCCAAGGGCAATCTCGGCGTCGATCTCGATCTCGATGCGGTGCCGACCCGGGAAACCGGCATGAGCGCCTATGAGATGATGCTGTCGGAAAGCCAGGAGCGCATGCTCATGGTGCTGAAGCCCGAGAAGGAAAAACAGGCCGAGGCGATCTTCCGCAAATGGGGGCTGGATTTCGCCGTGGTCGGCTACACCACGCCGAGCAAGCGCTTTGTCGTCAGGCATGGCGGCGAGGTGATGGCGGATTTGCCGATCAAGGAACTCGGCGACGAGGCGCCGCTGTACGACCGGCCGCATGTGCCGGCGCAGCCGCTTCCCCTCATTCATGCGCGCGACGTCACGCCGCCGGTCGGCATTGCTGCGGCATTGGAAAAGCTGATCGCGACGCCCGAACTGTGTTCGAAGCGCTGGGTCTGGGAACAATACGATCACGTCATTCTCGGCAATACCGCGCAGCGTCCCGGCGGCGACGCTGCCGTGGTGCGGGTGCAGGACGGGCCCAAGGGGCTGGCGCTGACTGTCGACGTCACGCCGCGCTATTGCGAAGCCGATCCGTATCAGGGCGGCAAGCAGGCGGTGGCGGAAGCCTGGCGCAACATCACCGCGGTCGGCGGCCGGCCGCTCGCGATCACCGACAATCTCAATTTCGGCAATCCGGAACGGCCCGAGATCATGGGCCAGTTCGTCGGCTGCCTGAAGGGCATTGCCGAAGCCTGCCGTGCGCTCGACTTCCCGGTCGTGTCCGGCAACGTGTCGCTCTACAACGAGACCAATGGCCGCGGCATCCTGCCGACGCCCTCGATCGGCGGCGTCGGGCTGCTTGACGATTTCACCAGATCCGCGACGCTGGCGTTCAAGGCCGGGGGCGAGGCGATCCTGCTGATCGGCGAGACCCAGGGCTGGCTCGGGCAATCGGTCTATCTGCGCGACATCTGCGGCCGCGAAGAGGGGGCGCCGCCGCCGGTCGATCTTGCGGCCGAAAAGCGCAACGGCGACGTGGTGCGCGGCATGATCCATGCCGGCACCGCGACCGCGGCGCATGATCTGTCCGACGGCGGGCTGTTGATCGCGCTCGCCGAGATGGCGATCGCCGGCGGCATCGGCGCGCGGCTGCTGGCGGCGCCTGCCGCGATCGTGCCGCATGCATGGTGGTTCGGCGAGGATCAGGCGCGCTACATCGTGACGGTGCCGGAAGCAGAGGCCGGCCTGGTGCTGGCCAAGATGCGGGGCGCGGACATCCCGTGCGCGCGGATCGGAACCACGGGCGGCGACGCCATCGCGATCGCGGGCGAGGCGCCGGTTTCGGTGAAGGCGCTCGATGCCGCGTTCGAGAGCTGGCTGCCGGCGTATATGAACGCGAAGGTGTAGTTTGGTTCCGTCATTCCGGGATGGTGCGCAAGCACCAGATCCGGAATCTCGAGATTCCGGGTTCGATGCTGCGCATCGCCCCGGAATGACGACGCCTCCTACAAAACCCGCTTCGCCCCCGGAATCTTCCGCAACGCGCGCGTCAGCGCCCAGCTGAACGCGACCGTCAGCACGAATCCGACGGGTGCTTTCACGGTCGCCGGCATGTTGTAGTCGAACAGCCAGTACTGCAGCCACAGCGCGATCGGATAGTGCACCAGGAAGATGCCGTAGGCATCGGCCTGCATCGGATCGAACACGCTCCGGCCCGAGCCGGCGAACCTCAGGAAATAGGCCAGGATCAGGAACAGGATGGCGACGCTGAAAACCGTGAAGCAGACGGCGTAAAGCCCCTCATACCAGTCCGGCAAGTCCGGTGGATTCCCCAGGTTTTCGCGCTTGATGGAGATCAGCACCCACATCAGATAATAGGGAACGAGCGCCAGCACCAACCAGTCCCAGCTCACCCTCGCCATCCGTCCGTCCGCCGCCAGCAGTCCGCGGTCCAGAAATGCGAGGCCGATGCCGGCGCCGAAAAAGAAGTAGGTGGCGTAGAGCATCACGCGCCCGTGCTGGACCGAGAACGGACCGAACTCGAACCAGCTTCCCGCGCCGTAGTGAACCCGCCCGGGGATATAGAACGCCGCGGTCACAGCCAGCATGACCAGGAAGAACACCGCCGGCCGGCGGCGACCGTACAGCGAAAGGCGATTGATCGGATCGAGCATGTGGGGCGACAGCCGATACAGGATGCAGGCAACCACGTCGAAGCTGAGCAACACCCAGAGGAACCAGATCGGTCCGCTCGGCCAGGGCCCGACGGTGATCATGTTCCACCAGAATTCCGAAAAGCCGATCTCGGGATGCTGCCGCAGGGAGAATGAGTAGTAGGCGAGCGGAATCACCGTGAAGGCGCAGATCACGAACGGCAGTCCAAGCCGGAGCAGGCGGTCCGCCAGATAGTTCAGCGGGCCCTTCCGGCTGATGCCGGGCCAGACAAACAGCCCCGACAGGAAAAAGAACATCGCCATGAAGAAGCTGTCGGTGGCGAGCACGATCATGTCGAAGCCGAAGAACGACTTCGGGTCGGTATGACCGTAATATGTATAGGGGATGACGGCGTGGTGCAGCAGTACGATCAGCGTCAGAAAGGTGCGGGCGCGGTCGAGCGAAGGATTGCGCGTTTTCGCCCTCGGCGCGGCCTCAGGGTCCGCAGCCACGGTGTCGGAAATCGTCGTCATGGGTGCCCCCCGGCAGCGTATTTGCGGCTCATGTTGCAACCGGGAACCGGATTCAGCAAGGCCCCCGGGCGCACGGCGCGCCCGATGCGATGCTCGGTTCGCGGTTCGGCACTCTCTAGGGTTTGAGCAAAATGACGCTCAACCCATCTCCTCGATCGTGACCTTGTCCGGATAGAACGCCAGATAGCCCGATATTTCGGTCATCGCCGGAAATGGCGTCTCATAGCTCCAGATCGAATTTTCCAGCGTCTTGCCGCCGGCATTGATGCTGAAATAATTCGCATCTCCCTTGTAGGGGCAGTGCGTCACCCGGTCGGTGCGCGCCAGTAATGCCATATTGACGTCGCCGCGCGGCACATATTGCACGGCGGGATAGCTCGCTTCCTTCAGGGTCAAGGCATGGGCGGTGTCCGCGATCACGACGCCGCCGGCGGAGACGCGCACCCGCCTCGGGTTCGCCGTAATGGTGATGGGGTGGTCGGGGCCGGGGAGTTTCATGGATAAGCCTCTTTGGTCAGCCCGTTGTGATCGCGGGCCACGATTCCGGGACTTTGCCGGCGCTGGATCGGGAATATAGTGCCAGGGAGCGTGACGTAGAAGGGTGGCCGGGCTAAGTTCTGCCGCGCCGCAGCGGAACCGGCTGCGATTCGAACACCGGATTGGAGACCTGTTGGATGCCGATGGACGCCCACGATATCGAATCGATGATCAAGGCAGCGATCCCCGACGCCGAGGTGACGATCCGCGATCTCGCCGGCGACGGCGACCATTATGCCGCGACCGTGATCTCGGAGTCGTTCCGCGGCAAATCCCGGGTCCAGCAGCACCAGATCGTCTATCAGTCGCTGAAGGGCCAGATGGGCGGGGTTCTGCACGCGCTGGCGCTGCAGACCGGGGTACCTGGCGGACCCGGGTTACCCGAGGGCTAGTGCGGTAACATCATGGGCAGCGGCAGAGCATTCGCCGCACCCGCACAGCCGCGCCAGCAGGTCCCGGATCTCACTCCGACGCCACAAGCACATGAACCGAGAACATTCCTGCCGCGTCGGTCCATGACTTGCGCACCGACCATCCGGAGCCGCGCGCCAGCGCGGTGAAGCGATCGAGGCTGTATTTGTAGCTGCTCTCGGTATGGATGGTTTCGCCGGGGCGGAACGAGAACGTGTGGCCGAGCACGCGCACGCTCTGCGCCTTCCGGCTGATCAGGTGCATCTCGATGCGGTGACGCTCGCGATTGTAGATCGAGCGGTGGGTGAATCCGGAGATGTCGAAATTGCCGCCGAGCTCGCGGTTGATACGCACCATGACGTTGAGGTTGAAGCGCGCGGTGACGCCGGCGGCGTCGTTATAGGCGTCATACAGCACGCGCTCGTCCTTCTCGAGGTCGACGCCGATCACCATCTGCGCGCCGGGTCCGAGAATTTCGCGGGCGCTGCGCATGAACGCGCTGGCTTCATGCGGTTCGAAATTGCCGAGCGTCGAGCCCGGGAAAAATCCGACCTTCGGCATCGCGCCGACGGCATCGGGCAAGGCGAACGGCGCGGTGAAGTCCGCGGTCACAGGATAGACCGCCAGTTCAGGGAAATCCCGGCTCAGCACCTCGGCCTGGGCATGGATGAAATCACCGGATATATCGACGGGAACGTAGGCGCCGAAAGCGCATCGCTCCAGCAGCAGACGGACCTTGGTGGTGGCGCCGGCGCCGAATTCCACCAGCGCGGCGCCTTCGGGGATCACGGCGGCGATCTCTCCGGCCCGCTCGCGCAGGATACCGAGCTCGGTGCGGGTCGGATAATATTCCGGCAACACCGTGATCTGCTCGAACAGTTCGGAGCCCGCGGCGTCGTAGAAATACTTCGGCGACAGCCGCTTCGGGTGCTGCGACAGCCCTTCGATCACGTCGCCGGCGAACGCCGTTGTCTGCTCGTCGAGATGATGCGCCTTGGCCAAAGCATGCACATTCATGACAGTCTCCTGCTCACGCTTTCCGGCGCGATTGAAATGGAAGGATCAGGTGGCGTAGTCGGCGAGCCGAAGTCCCGTGAACTGCCAGCGATGATGCGGATAGAAGAAGTTGCGATAGGTGATACGGCTGTGACCTTCGGGGGTTGCAAGCGAGGAGCCGCGCAGCACCAGCTGGTTGACCATGAACTTGCCGTTATATTCGCCGAGCGCGCCCTCGACGGCGCGGTAGCCGGGGTAGGGGGAATAGGCGCTGCGGGTCCACTGCCAGACGATGCCGAAGGCGTCGTTGAGTTGCCCCGCGCGGGCGGCGACCTCCCATTCCATTTCGGTCGGCAGATGCTTGCCGCTCCAGCGCGCAAACGCGTCGGCCTCGTAATAGCTGACATGGCAGACCGGGGCTGACGGATCGACCGGCTGCAGCCCGGCCAGCGTCATGATGTGCCATCGCCCGTCGATCTCGCGCCAATGGCCCGGCGCCCGCCACTCTTCCTTTTCGACGGCGGCAAAACCGTCCATCAGCCACAGCGTCGGCGTTTTGTAGCCGCCGTCCTGCATGAAGGCGAGCCACTCCGCGTTGGTGACGAGGTTACGCGCCAGCCTGACCGGCCCGACCAGCGCGCGGTGCGCCGGCTTCTCATTGTCGAAATGGAAGCTGTTGTCGTTGTGTCCGACGGTGTGGATTCCCTCGTTGAGGGCGATCCATTCCTCGCCGGTTCGGGCAGAAGCGGGGAAGGTCCATGCCGGATCGTAGGCGGGCGGGATCGGGTTCTGCGCAAACGCATGCAGGATGTCGGTCAGCATCAGTTCCTGATGCTGCTGTTCGTGATTGAGGCCGACCTCGACCAGCGGCGCAATCGCCCTCAGCGCATCTGCCCCGGCAGACTGGAAGAATTTCACCACCGCGGCATCGACATGCCTGCGATAGGCGGCGATTTGCTCGGCGCCGGGGCGGGTCAGATGGCCGCGCTGGTGGCGGGCGTGCCGCGGCCCGGCGCTGACATAGTAGGAGTTGAACAGGAAGGCGTAGTCGGGGTGAAACGGCCGGTAACCGTCGCAATGCTCGCCGAGCAGGAATTGCTCGAAGAACCAGGTGGTATGGGCGCGGTGCCATTTCGCGGGGCTCGCGTCCGGCATCGACTGGATCAGCTGGTCTTCCGGCGTCAGGGGCGCGGCGCGGCCCTCGGTCTCGTTGCGGACGGTCAGATAGGCCTCCACCAGATCCCGGGCGAGGCTGCCGGAATCGGGGAATGACGGGCAGGGGGCGTCAGACGCGGCCGCAGCGGATGCTGGTTTCGTCACTGGAATCTCCGATCGGGGGAGAGAAACGTTGCACCGTCGTATCGGTTCCCCGGCAGCCGTCCGTCCTAGATAGGGGGTCCCGCGCGGGATAAAAGCCTCCAGAAGCTATGATGGCGCTGCCTGCAGGCTATCGGCCCGGTGCCGGGATATCCCCTGCGGAAACGCTCCCCGCCATTTTACTTTGGATGCACAACGGTTTGGGGTACATATATAGGCAATATCGGGTTTAACGGGGTGCGCCCGGCGCCCCAAGGGCCATCAAGCGCTATGCCGCAAAGGACGCGAAAATGAGCATCGAGCAATTTATCGACAATGAAGTGAAGTCGAACGACGTCGTGCTGTTCATGAAGGGCACACCGCAGTTTCCGCAGTGCGGTTTTTCCGGTCAGGTGGTCCAGATCCTCGACCATGTCGGGGTCGGCTACAAGGGCCTGAACGTGCTGGAATCCGCCGATCTGCGCAACGGCATCAAGACCTATTCGAACTGGCCGACCATTCCCCAGCTCTACGTCAAGGGCGAATTCGTCGGCGGCTGCGACATCATCCGCGAGATGTTCCAGGCCGGCGAACTGCAGCAGCTCCTGGCCGACAAGGGCGTCACCGTCAACGCGGCCGCTTCGGCCTGAGCTTTGACGGCGCGCCAGCTCGGCGCGGCGCGTCTCGAAACCGTCGTCGCCGATATCACGACGTTGAGCGTTGACGCCATCGTCAACGCCGCCAATTCGTCCCTGCTCGGCGGGGGTGGCGTCGATGGCGCCATCCACCGGGCGGCCGGGCCCGGGCTTCTCGCGGAATGCCGCACCCTTCATGGTTGCGCGACCGGCGGCGCCAAAATTACCAGAGGCTATCGTCTGCCGGCGCGCCATGTGATTCATGCCGTCGGTCCGGTTTGGAACAAGGGAGGCCGCGCGACCGATGAGGCGCTGGCGTCGTGCTATGCCCGTGCCATCGAACTGTGCCAGCAGCACGGCCTCGCCTCGGTTGCCTTTCCCGCGATTTCCACCGGCATCTATCGCTTTCCCGCGGACCGCGCGGCGCGGATCGCCGTGGCGGCGACGGTGGACGCGCTGGCGTCGGCTCCGGCCGTCCGCCATGTCATATTCTGCTGCTTTTCGGAGCAGGGCGGGCGCCTGCACGAGCAGGCATTGGCTGCCTTCGGCAGCCCTTGCGCGGACTAAGGCCCGGGTTACACTCCCCTTGAATTCCGGAAGGGGGTCCAATGAATTCATCTCGATTGCTGCGTGCGCTCGCCTGCGGTGCACTGTTGCTGGCGTTCGCGCCGCCGGCCCGCGCCGAAGCCACCTTCGATATTCCCGCCGGCGCGCGTTTCAATCAGGACAAGCTTGCGAAGATTACCGAGTTCTTCAAGAACGAGGTGGCGACCGGGAAGATCGCCGGCGCGAACGTCCTGATCCGCCAGCGCGGCAAGGATGTCTATCACGAAACCTTCGGCGTCCAGGACGTGGTGTCCAAAAGGCCGATCACCGACAAGACCATCTTCCGCCTGTCGTCGCTGACCAAGGCCATCACCTCCGTGGTGGCGATGCAGCTGATCCAGGACGGCAAGATCAAGCTCGACGATCCGGTCTCGAAGTTCATTCCGTCCTTCGCGAACATGAAGGTGGGGGTGGAGAAGAAGGCCGAGGACGGCACCAAGACGCTTGAACTGGTGGCGCCGACCCGGCCCATCACCATTCTCGACCTGTTGCGCCATACCTCCGGGATCACCTATGGTTTCTACGGCGACAGCCTGGTGCGCAAGGCTTACGCGGCGGCAAATCTCTATGCAGGCGAATTCGACCTTGCCGAGTTCGCCGAGCGCATCGCCAGGCTGCCGCTGCACAACCAGCCGGGCGCACTCTGGCAATATGGCCATTCCACCGACATTCTGGCGCGGATCATGGAGATCGTGTCCGGCAAATCATTGCTGGAGATCGAGCGGGAGAAACTGCTCGACCCGCTCGGCATGACCGACACCGGTTTCTTTGTTACCGAACCGGAGCGGCTGCAGCGGCTCGCCCAGCCGGTGCCGAACGACAGCAATTTCCGGGTCGGCCGCGAGTACAGGACCGAGGTTCGCCAGAAGTGGGAATCCGCCAGCGGCGGCATGGTTTCGACCATGTCGGACTTTTCGCGTTTTGCGCAGATGCTGCAGAATGGCGGTACGTTCGAAGGCAAGACCTATCTCAGCCCGAAGACGTTCGAGCTGATGACAACGGACCATGCCGGCAAGGACTCCGGTGTCGAGCGGGATTATTTCTATTTCCCGGGGGACGGCTTCGGCATGGGGCTTGGGCTCGCGGTGCGCACCGATCCCGGCAACGCCAAGCCGCCACCGGTGGGATCGCTGGGCGAACTGAAATGGGACGGCGCCTCGGGCTGCTATATGGTGGTCGACCGCAAACAGGAAATGTTCTTCGTGGTGCTTCAGCAGACCCCGACGGAACGCCAGCGCGTCCAGCGCACGCTCAAGCAGCTCGTCTATGAAGCGTTGGAGAACTGACGGCTTTGTGCAGCGCCGCCTTGTCGCAGCGGCGCTCGCGGTTGCCCTGGTCGGCGGAGGGGCGCACGAGGCATCGGCTCAATCCCGGGCGCCGTCATCCCAGTTGCCGCCAGCGCCAACCTTCTCGCGCGCGGCCCTCGACCGGATCGGCAACATCATTCGCAACGAAGTTGTGACGGGCAAAATACCCGGTGCGATCCTGCTGATCCAGCAACACGGCAAACCGGTCTATTTCGAATGTTTCGGCGCCCGGAACGCTGCAACCGGGCAGCCCATGACCCCGGACACGCTTTTCCAGATCTATTCGATGTCGAAAGCCGTCACGTCCGTTGCCGCGATGATGCTGGTCGATGACGGCAAGCTGTCCCTCGATGATCCCGTCGCGAAATACATTCGTGCCTTTGCAAATGCAAAAGTCGGCGTCGATATTTCCGATGAAGCGGGACAGTATCCGCTCCGGCTCGAGCCGTTGAAGCGCCCGATCACGATCAGGGATCTGCTGCGGCACACCTCGGGTATCACTTACGGCTTCTTCGGCGAAGCCGCGGTGACGAAACTCTATGGCAATCCCCTGCTGTACGCCGGCGATTTCGACAACGCCGAATTCGCCGACCGGATCGCGGTGCTGCCGCTGGCCGAGCAGCCCGGCACGCGCTGGAATTACAGCCACTCGACTGACGTGCTCGGCCGCGTCGTCGAGGTGGCCTCCGGGCAGACGCTGTTTCAGTTCGAAAAGCAGAGGCTGTTCGACCCGCTCGGCATGTCCGACACGGCGTATTTCGTGGCCGACAAGGCGAACTGGCCGCGCGTCGCGCAGGCCTTTCCCGTTGATCGTTTTCGGGTAGCCGGAATCGGCGATCCGACACTGCCGCGGCGCTGGGAATCCGGCGGAGCGGGGCTGGTCTCGACGGCCGGGGACTACGCCCGCTTCCTGCAAATGCTGCTGAACGGCGGCGAGCTCGACGGCAAGCGGTACCTCAAGCCCGAGACGGTCGCGATGATGACGTCGGACCAGATCGGGCCGGAGACCGGGATCATTCGCGATCCCTTCTATTTTCCGGGTCCGACCAGCGGTTTCGGTCTGGGCTTTGCCGTGCGCACCTCGCCGCCGCCGAACACGACATGGCCGCTCGGCGAATACCGCTGGGACGGCGCCGGCGGCAGCTTCTATTTCGTCGACCCGAAGGACGACCTGCTCGCTGTCTTCATGGTGATGGCGCCCACGCAGGGCGGTCGGATTCAACTGGCATTGAAGACGATGATGTATGAAGCGCTGGGCAAGGGACTGCGCAAGGATTGATATTCTACTTTAACTCCCCTCCCTCCACGCGCTCTTGCGCGTGGCGGGGAGGGGTCGGGGGTGGGGGGTGCTTCAGCGTACTCGCTTGCATTCGTATGCGCGGATGGACCCCCCACCCCCGACCCCTCCCCACCACGCGGCGAAGAGCCGCGCGGGGGGAGGGGAGAAGAAGGAAGCGCGCTCTACACTACGGCGTTTCGCGCGATCGTCTCGCGATAGAACGAGACGCTGAGTTTTGGCGTGCGCCGCTTGGTCTCGAAGTCGACGCGGTAGAGGCCGAAGCGTTGCTCATACCCGTCCGACCATTCGAAATTGTCCATCAGGCTCCACAGAAAATAGCCGAGCACGGGGACCCCCTCGGACGTCGCCCGCTGCAGCTGGGTCAGGTAGTTGCGCAGGTACATGATGCGATCCACGTCATAGACGGTGCCGTCCGCGGCCGGCTGGTCGCTCCCCGACGTGCCGTTCTCGGTGATATAGATCGACTTCACGTTCCACAGCCGGGCGACATGGCGCGGCACCCAGTACATGGCCTCCGGGCCGGGCCTGAGCCATGACGCCTTCATGTGTGGAAACGACGCGGGAAACGGCGCCAGGGTGAAGCCGCGTTCGTTGTCGGCGGCCACGACATAGTGGTCGGGCGTGTAGACATTCAGTCCGACAAAATCGATCGGGGAGGAGATGATGCGCAAATCTTCCTGCGTGAATTTCGGGGCGTCATTGCCGGCCCTGGTCAGGAAGGCGTCGGTATATTTTCCTTCCAGCATCACGGTCAAATAGCCGGCGTTGAGTTCGCGCGTGGCGACCTCGGCGGCGCGGATGTTCTCGGTCGTTTCGATCGCGGGAATGCAGCTCACGGCATTTTCGGCCGGACCAACCATGGTCCCCGCGCGCCCGTGGGCCCGGAGCGCTTGCACTGCAAGACCGTGTCCCAGCGCGACGTTGTGACGGACCTGGTTCAGGCCCGCCTGGGACAATTTGAGGCCGGGGGCATCAGCGCCATATTGGTGCCCGAGGTGAACGAGCCGGGAGCATTCGTTGATCGTGAAAAAGTGCTTCACACGGTCGCTCAGGTGCCGCGCGACATGGGCTGCGTAGTCCGCAAAGGCCTTCGGGGTGTCGCGGGAAGTCCAGCCGCCGAAGCGATCCTGAAGCGCCAGGGGCAGATCCCAATGGTAGAGGGTCGCAAACGGCTGGATGCCGTTCGCCAGCAGCTCGTCCACCAGCCGGTGGTAGAAATCGAGCCCCTTCGGGTTCGGCGAGCCGCCTCCCTCCGGGAAAACACGCGGCCACGCAATCGAGAAACGATAGGCCTTTGCGCCCAGCGCCTTCATCAACTGAACGTCTTCCCTGTACAGATGAAAATGGTCGGTTGCGGTGTCGGCGTTGCTGCGGTCGGAAATGGTCCCGGGCGTATGGGCGAAGCGGTCCCAGATCGATGCGCCGCGGCCGTCTTTGTGGACGGCCCCCTCGATCTGATAGGCCGAGGTCGCCGTCCCCCACAAAAACCCGCCCGGGAAACCGGACGAGGCCGCCGCCTCAGCCCGCCTGGATCCGGCCAACGGCGCCGATATTCCCAGAGCCGACCAGCCGGCGATCGCAGCGAATTGGCGACGGGTAAGTCCCTTGAATGCCATCCGTTCAGGTGTCTCGCGCTGGAAAAAAAATATGCGGAAGACGCAGTTCGCCCCTCGCACCCCGGCCTTGATGCGGGTCGGAACCGGATGCTACAAATTTCCGCCAGATGGCGCAAATGGCGTACCGCCAACGAGAATGCTTGCCGAAGGATAGGACCATCGCCCTGCGTACGCCACTGGCATTTTTCCTGATTTCCGTTGGTATCGTTGCGGCGGCGTGGTGGTGGCTCGCCACACCGGTGACGCTGGCGCGGGCGCCGATTGATGCCGCAACGAAACTGGAATGCGTTTCCTACGCGCCGTTCCGCAACGATCAGACGCCGCATGACCAGACCTTGATCGTCAGCCCGCAGCAGATCGCGGAGGATCTGGTCGAACTCGCCAGGGTTTCGAGGTGCATCCGCACATACTCCATCGATAACGGACTGGACAAGGTGCCCGAACTCGCCTCCCGGGTCGGATTGAAGGTGCTGCTCGGAGTCTGGATCGGACGCGATCGCGCCAAGAACGCGCTGCTCATCGACACCGCGATTTCCCTGACCAGGCAGTATCCCGGCGTCATCACGGCGATCATCGTCGGCAGCGAGGTACTGCTGCGCGGAGAAATGACCGTGTCCGACCTTCGGGAAATCATCCGTTCGGTCAAGCCGCGCGTGGACGTTCCGGTGACCTACGCCGACGTCTGGGAATTCTGGCTGCGCTACCGGGAGATCGGCCCCGATGTCGATTTCGTCACCGTTCATTTCCTGCCCTATTGGGAGGACGTTCCGGTCCGCGCCGAAGATGCGGCGGCGCATGTGGATCACGTTCGACTGCAGGTCGCGGCGGCGTTTCCCGGCAAGGACATATTGATTGGCGAAACGGGTTGGCCGAGCCACGGGCGGATGCGCGACGGCGCTCTGCCGTCCCGCATCAATCAGGCACGTTTCACTTCCGAGATTCTCGATCGGGCCAGGCGCGACAATTTTCGCGTCAATCTGTTCGAGGCCTATGACGAGCCCTGGAAGCGCCGCTGGGAAGGTACCGTGGGAGGCTATTGGGGCCTGTTCGACGGGACCGAGCGCAAGCTGAAATATCCGGCCGGAGCTGCCATCAGCAACCATCCGTTCTGGAAGCTGCAAATGGCATGCGGGATAGTTCTTTGCACCCTTGTCTTCGCAGCGGCATTGCTGACGCTGAGGGGGCGGCCATCGCCGCCGCGGCTGGCGGCATGGGTCGCAGTAGCGATATCGGCGACAACAGGCGGGATCCTGCTCGGAACAGGCGCTGAAAAGATGTTTCTTGAAAGCTTCGGGATCGGCGGCTGGCTGATCCAAGGCTTGCTGCTGACCGCGGGAATATTGGCGCCCCTGCTGTCCGCCAATGCCCTGGTTTCGGGGCGCGCGCTTCCGTCGTTTGCCGAGGTGCTGGGACCGCCCAACGGCCGAGCCCGATCGTTCATGACGAATGTCCTCGGCATAACGCTGATCGTGACGACCCTGATCGGAGTGGAAACCGCGCTGGGCCTGGTGTTTGATTCACGCTGGCGCGATTTTCCGTTCGCCGCGCTGACCATGGCCGTGGTGCCGTTTTGCACCGTGGCCTTGCTCAATTCTCCGGGAGTGGGTGCGCGACCGCTCGCCGAGACCGTGTTCGCCGGACTGTTCGCGGCGGCTTCGCTCTACATCATCTTCAATGAAGGTGTTCACAACTGGCAGGCATTATGGACCTGCGCGGCCTATCTCGTGCTCGGCATCACGCTCTGGCGGCCGCGCACCGTTGCGGTTGTCGAAACGGCATTGATTGCCACAGCTTCCGCTCTGGGTGAGGTAACGCCGGCGCGACAGGTATCCGGCTGATCTGCCCGGCGCTCGGTCGTCGGCTGCGATTGAGTATTGAGTACGGAGGACGCTTTGCTGCGATGCGAAGCGAGTGGGTTCGCTTCAGTGCCGGCTGGCAGGCGCGGGCAAAGCTGCTATCATCGTCGCCATAACAAGAAATGGAAGGAAGCAACGCCATGGACGCCGTGACGCCGAAGGGCTCGCATACCGCCGAAACGCATTCCCACCTCGTTCGCCCCGACACCATGGAGTGGCAGAAGACCCGCTTTCCCGGCTGCGAGGCCAAGACGCTGCTGTTCGACCACAAGACCGGCCTGATGACCGCGCTGATGCGGTTTGAGCCGGGCGCGGTGTTGCCCGACCACGAGCACGTCAATATCGAGCAGACGTATGTGCTTGAAGGCAGCTTGGTCGACAAGGAAGGCCCGGCGCAGGGTATCGAATGCAAGGCCGGCGAATTCATCTGGCGCGAACAGGGCAGCCGCCACGTCGCCTGGTGTCCGCAGGGCGGGCTGATGCTGGCGATCTTCCAGGTCCCCAACAAGTTCTTCGAGGCCGACGGCCGCGTCATCGATGCCGCGGGCCAGGACTGGGACGAGACCTGGGGGCATACGCGGAAGGCGTGAGGACGACGTCACTTATGCCGCGAGGTAGCCGTTGCGCGTTTGCCCTCACCACGTCATTGCGAGCGAAGCGAAGCAATCCATTCTTTCTTCTGCTGCAAGATGGATTGCTTCGCTTCGCTCGCAATGACGACAAATCCTACGCCCCCCGCACGATCTCACGTACCAGTCCGACCGTCTCCTCGATCATCCCGGCGGAAACGTCGAGATGGGTGCAGGCCCTGATGCGACCGTCCATCATGGCGAGCAGCACGCCGCGCTGGCGCAACGCCTTGATCATGTCGTCGCCGCCGACGCCGGCGCCTTCGGGCCTGAAGAACACGAGATTGGTCTCGGGCTGCTGCACCTCGATACCCTGGATCTGCGA
The DNA here is from genome assembly GCF_030697065.1 of Bradyrhizobium sp. Lineage (GTDB taxonomy): Bacteria > Pseudomonadota > Alphaproteobacteria > Rhizobiales > Xanthobacteraceae > Bradyrhizobium. The sequence goes on along the minus strand of NZ_JAUYQU010000278.1, from coordinate 17,048 downwards.
CAATCCCCGCGCCAGCGCGCGGGCGTTGGCGTGATCGTCCGCAAGGCGGTCGACATGGTGGTCGAGGGCATAGACGCAGGCCGCGGCGCAAACGCCGGCCTGGCGCATCGATCCGCCGAGGCGCTGCTTCCAGCGCCAGACCTCGTCGATGAAGTCGTGGCTGCCGGCAATCACGCCGCCGACCGGCGCGCCGAGTCCCTTTGAAAAGTCGATCCAGGCGGAGTCCCAGCCCGCCGCCATGTCGCGGGCGCTGATGCCCGTCGCGACACAGGCGTTCAGCAGCCGGGCGCCGTCCATGTGGGTGGCCATGCCGTTTTGTCTGGCGATCTGCGCGACCTCGTCGAGCGCGGCCTTGGTCCAGATGGTGCCGCCGCCGATATTGGCGGTTTGTTCGACGCTGACCACGGTCTGCGGCGGCTGGTAGCGGCTGCGGGGGTGAATCGCGCCACGAAGCGTATCCGGCGAGAATTGCCCGTCGGGGCCGGACAGCGGCGTGATCTGGAAGCCGCCGAGAGCGGCATGGGCGCCGCCTTCGCGGGCGATGATATGGGCGGTTTCATGCGCCAGGATTTCGTCGCCGGGCCGGCAATGCACCAGCGTCGCCGCCACATTGCACATGGTGCCGGAGGGCATGAACACGGCGGCCTGCTTGCCGAGCAGGTCGGCCACCCGCTCGCACAAAAGGTTCACGGTCGGGTCGTCGCCGATCTGCTCGTCGCCGACCTCGGCGCGCGCGATCGCCTCGCGCATCCCCGGTGTCGGGCGGGTCTGCGTGTCGGACAGCAGGTTGATGCGGACGGGCGGTGCCTTGGGATCGCGCGGGGGAGGGGTGTAGGTGGTCATCATGAAGTCTTTCCGTCATGGTCATTCCGGGATGGTCCGAAGGACCAGACCCGGAATCTCGAGGTTCCGGGTTCGCGCTTCGCGCGCCCCGGAATGACATCGGACACCTTACCGAAACAAAAAGGCCCCGGCAAAACCGGGGCCTTGATCTCGTAAAACGCCGACCGAAAAAAATCAGCGCGAATAGAATTCGACGATCAGATGCGGCTCCATCTGCACCGCGAACGGCACGTCGGACAGATGCGGGATGCGGGCGAACTTCGCGGTGAACTTGCCGTGATCGACTTCGAGAAAGTCGGGCACGTCGCGCTCGCCGAGCTGGCTCGCCTCGATCACCACGGCGAGCTGCTTGGAGGATTCCTTGACCTCGATGAGGTCGCCGACCTTGACCTTGTAGCTCGCGATGTTGACGCGGCGTCCGTTGACCTTGATGTGGCCGTGGTTGATGAACTGGCGCGCGGCGAACATGGTGGCGACGAATTTGGCGCGATAGACCACGGTGTCGAGACGGCGCTCCAGCAGGCCGATCAGGTTTTCACCGGTGTCGCCCTTCATGCGGCCGGCTTCGACGTAGATGCCGTGAAACTGGCGCTCCGAGATGTTGGCGTAATAGCCCTTCAGCTTCTGCTTGGCGCGCAACTGCACGCCGAAGTCGGAGAGCTTGCCCTTGCGGCGCTGGCCGTGCTGGCCGGGGCCGTATTCGCGGCGGTTGACGGGGCTCTTCGGGCGGCCCCAGATGTTCTGGCCCATACGGCGATCGATCTTGTATTTCGCCTCACTGCGCTTAGTCATCGCGTCCTCTTTTCAGGTTTGAGTCTTGAGGAAACGCGCCCTCCTGTGCGCCGGGAATTTCCCGGTGCTGACAGGCCTACCCCCTAAAGCTTGAAAGGGACGGGCCACGGGTCGCGAAACGCAACGCGGGCCGAAAACGGCCCGCGAGCAGGCGGTTTCTAGGGAGAAACCACTGGTATGTCAATGAAAAGGGGCCCGTTTGCGGGCTCGAATCGTCATTCCGGGTCGTCGCGGCAACGACGAACCCGGAATCCCGAGATTCCGGGTTCGATGCTTCGCATCGCCCCGGAATGACGAGGTAGAAGGGGGCCGTCAGGTCGCGACTGCCCGGACCGGTTTTGGTTCGGTATGCTGCCTCTGGCCGCGCAATTCGGTGGCGATCTCGCCGTTCAGGACCTGTTCCAGCCGGGTCAGGGCCTTGGCGATAAGCGCGGCGTCGGTGATGCGGTGATCCCAGCGGATCACCACGCCGATGGTCTGTTCCGGCGCCACCACCCCGTAACTGAGGATAAACGGCCCCGGGCTCAGCGCATGCAGTTCCCCGGCTCCGTAGGCGGCCACCGAGGTCACGCCGAAGCTGCCGAACCAGTTGGCGCGCTGGCGTCCGAAATTCAGGCCGACCAGCCACATCAGCCGGCGCAGCGGCAAGGGCAGCCGCGTCACCCGCAAGATCTTGCGGAATGCCGGTACCTCGTCGATCGGCGCATCCCTGGCCTGCCGGATCTGGGTGTCGACCTCGTTCAGCGCCAGCACATCCGCCGCGGGAACCTTTTGCGGCAGCACGCAATCCTGGCCGTCCTCGACGCGCGCAATGGCCACCATCGCGATGCTGCGCGGCAATTCGTAGAAGCTCGGCCACGGCCATTTGGCGTAGAGCGTGCGCAGCACGGGCTCGTCCTTCGCCACCAGCGCGAAGGCCTTGACGAAGATGGCGGCCCAGCCGGGCGGTTCCGCCGCGAGCGAGCGGGCCTCGATCAGCGCACGGACATCGAGGGCGCGGGTCAGCGAAACAAAGGGCACGCCGATGGAGGCATGCATGAGGTCGGCGACGAGGCGGCGCGGCATTGAGATTTTTCGGACCGTTCCGCGCATCGTTCCACTCAAGTCCCGCAACATCGAACCGGGCGGCCGGATTGCCCCGTCCGCCCGACCTTCATCTAGCACGAACCGGCCCGCCTGACGCCAGCCTTTGCTGTATGCCGTCCGGCAAGACGCTGGCGTATTTTATCACATGGCCTTGAATATGCTGGAATTTTGTCGCGGTTCGCCACGTCTCCATTCAAAGCTGCATTCCGGGAACGCACGGGAAGCATCCGGGTTTCAGCGCCTGATTCCCTCAAAACCCGCTGCGATGCCGCGCTGGAACAGCGACCAGTCGAAGCCGAGCGCCAGCGCCAGGTAGCCGCGATCGATCATCGCATTGGCCTGGTCTGCTGACCGCGCCACGCCGCCGATCGGCACGCCGCTTCTGAGGATGCCGGCCTCGGCGCGCGCCAACAGCGCCTGCACGTCGGGATCGTCGAGGCGGCCGCGCTTGTTGATGGAAGTGGCGAGGTCGCCGGGGCCGATCACCGCGATGTCGATGCCGGGGGTTGCCATGATCTCGTCGATGCGCTCGACCGCGTCGACATGCTCGATGGTGATCATGCAGATCATGTCGTCGTCGGCGGTGGCCATATAGTCCTGCATCGAGACGCCCCAGCGGAACGGGGCGTGAAACGGGCCCCACAGCCGGTCGCCGCGCGGCGGATAGCGCACGCTGCGCACGGCCTTTGCGGCGTCCTCGCCGCTGCAGATCATCGGGAAGTTGATGCCGAGCGCGCCGATGTCCATCGGCGCTTTCGCCAGCCAGGGTTCGTTGGCGGCGATCCGCGCCAGCGGGACGCAGGGCGTGCCCGCCGTGGCCGTGATCATCGCATGCGCAGAGCCGAGATCGATCGGCCCGTGCTCGAGGTCGACGATGATCCAGTCGAGCCCGGAGCGGGCCATGATCTGCACGGTCTGGATGCTGGGAATGGTCGCAATCGCGCCGAATGTCGGGCGCTTCTCCTGCCACAGCTTGCGGAGACGGTTCAGCGGTGCGGGCGCGGCTTGCGTCAACTTCGAAGCTCCATGGGATGGGTCCGGGTCGGGGCTTCGAAAGCTAGCAGCGCGGCCTGACGCCGAAAAGTTCAATATGCGCTCAAGCCGGAACGCGCCCGCCGAAGAACGGCATCAAGGCCCGGCTCAGCGTATGCGGACGCCTCGAGGTGAAGATCATTTCCGCGCCGCTATGGTCGGCCTCGCTGCCGGGGGGGCCGAGCAGATCCGACACCCGCCGCGCGATCGCGGGCGCAGGATCGATCCAGTCCACCGGCCACGGCGCCAGCCTGACCAGCCGATCCATCAGCAGGGGATAATGAGTGCAGGCCAGCACGACGGTGTCGGTGCGGGCGGGATCGGCTTCGCCGTTGCCGATGAAGCATGGCGCGAGCTCGGCCGCTATCGCGAGGTCGCTGACCTGCTCGCCGCTCAACGCCGATTCCGCCAGCGAGGCGAGATCGGCCGACCCCACCAGCGTCACCTCGCAGCCTTGCGAAAAGTCGCGGATCAGCGCCCTGGTGTATTCGCGCTTGACGGTGCCCCTGGTGCCCAGCACCGACACGCGCTTGGTCGTGGAACGGGCGCAGGCCGGCTTGATCGCGGGCACCGTTCCGACGAAGGGGACTTTGTACTGCTCGCGCAGATGCGACATGACCAGCGTGGAGGCGGTGTTGCAGGCGATCACGACGAGGTCAGGGGCATGCGCGGCGATCAGTTCGCCGATCAGCGGCACCACGCGCGCGATGATCTCGTCCTCGCCATGGTGGCCGTAGGGAAAGAAGGCGTCGTCGGCGACATAGACATAGTGCGCGCCGGGCCGCGCCCGGACGATCTCACGCAGGACCGTGAGCCCGCCAAGGCCCGAATCGAAAACCAGAATCGTCGGAGGTGCTGTCACGCCGGGATTCTAGCCGATCTCACGTTACCATTCTGTTGTATTTGCAGGTATGGCGGTGCCGCGCAGAGGGACTCGCACGCGCTCCCACAAAATATCGAAAACAACCCCATGCACTGACAGAAAGCCGGAGGTTGAATATGAAATGAACGCATATTCATCTCTAGGAACGAGGGATTGCCCGAGGTTATACCGGCAGCAAGGCGCGATGCGGCTCTGCCGGCAATTCGACGACGATCGTATCCCCCGGCCGCACATCGCCCTCCGATATCACGATGCTCATGACCCCGGCCTTGCGGACCAGATTGCCCTTGATATCCCGGTCCAGCGTCGCGGCCATCAGGCCCTGTTGAAACCTGTCGATCTGGATGCAGGGATTGCGCAGGCCGGTAATCTCCACCACGGCACTTTCGCCAAGGTGCAGCCGCGTGCCCGATGGCAGCGCCAGCAGATCGATGCCTTCGGTGGTGACGTTCTCGCCGAGGTCGGCCGGCTGCACCACAAAGCCCTTGGCCTGCAATTCGGCGAACAGTTCGGCGTGGATCAGGTGCACCTGGCGCAGGTTGGGCTGGGTCGGGTCGTTGCGGACGCGGGAGCGGTGCTTGACCGTCTCGCCCATATGGGCGTCGCCGGCGACGCCCAGCCCCCGGAGCAGGCGAATGCTCAGGGCAGGGGTCTTGCTGAAGTGATGGCCGCTGCGGGCGCTGACGGCGAGGACGCTGCCCATCGGACGCCCCGCGTCACGCTTCGCCGAATACGCGCCGGAAGATCGTATCGACATGCCTGAAATGATAACCGAGGTCGAACTGTTCGGAGATCTCGGCATCGCTGAGATACTTCTTCAACTCGGCGTCCTTTTTCAGCAGCGTTTCGAAGTCGCCTTCGCCGCGCCACACCGGCATCGCGTTGCGCTGCACGAGGCGGTAGGAATCCTCGCGCGAACAGCCCTTCTGGGTCAGCGCCGTCAAGAGCCGTTGCGAGTGAATGAGGCCGCCGAGACGGTCGAGATTCTTCTGCATGTTATCGGGATAGATCACCAGCTTCTCGATCAGGCCGGCCAGCCGGTTCAGTGCGAAATCGAGCGTGACCGTGGCGTCGGGCGCCAGCATGCGTTCGGCCGAGGAGTGCGAGATGTCGCGCTCGTGCCACAGCACGACGTTCTCCATCGCCGGCGTCACATAGGCGCGCACCATCCGCGACAGGCCGGTGAGGTTTTCCGTCAGCACCGGGTTGCGCTTGTGCGGCATCGAGGAAGAGCCCTTCTGGCCCTCGGAAAAGAATTCCTCGGCCTCCAGCACCTCGGTGCGCTGCAGATGCCGGATCTCGGTGGCGAGGCGTTCGACCGACGCGGCGATCACGCCGAGCGTCGCGAAATACATGGCGTGGCGGTCGCGCGGGATGATCTGGGTCGAGATCGGCTCGACCGCGAGCCCCATCGCCCTGGCGACGTGTTCCTCGACCCTGGGATCGATATGCGCGAACGTCCCGACCGAACCCGAGATCGCGCAGGTCGCGACTTCCTTGCGCGCGGCGACCAGCCGCTCGCGGGCGCGGGTAAACTCGGCATAAGCGTATGCGAGTTTCAGCCCGAACGTGACGGGCTCGGCATGGATGCCGTGGGAGCGGCCGATGGTCGGCGTCATCTTGTGCTCGAAGGCGCGCTTCTTCAGCGCCGCCAGCACCTTGTCGAGGTCGGCGATCAGCATGTCCGCGGCGCGGGTGAGTTGGACGTTGAAACAGGTGTCGAGCACGTCGGACGAGGTCATGCCCTGGTGCACGAAGCGCGAATCCGGACCGACGAATTCGGCGAGATGGGTGAGGAAGGCGATGACGTCGTGCTTGACCTCGCGCTCGATCTCGTCGATCCGCGCGACGTCGAACTTGGCGTCCTTGCCCTTGGCCCAGATGGTTTTGGCGGCCTCTTTCGGGATCACGCCGAGTTCGGCCTGGGCATCCGCCGCATGGGCCTCGATCTCGAACCAGATCCTGAAACGGGTCAGCGGCTCCCAGATGGCGGCCATTTCCGGGCGGGTATAGCGGGGGATCATCGGGGACTCCGGGCGAGCAAAGCGGGGATCGGGTGCGACTCCCGGCCGATTGTTTTTACGCCGCGCTTTAGCAGAGCCGTCCGGGTGAGACAAACCGCGGCCCGCCCGGCGGGAGGTGCCCCGCAGCCCGACGGTGACACCATAATCACAGAATATTGACTAACAGATATTGTAATCTGTCAGCGAGATGAGCTATATCGTCCGCGACGCCGCTTCCGGGCGTCAACCTGGCACGCGGCCGATCGACCGCGTGCCAGCGGACTGACCGAGGACTTCGCCATGACGATCGAGATCTTTCAACTTATCCACTACATCCAACGCTGGCTCGACGCCCGCGTGGCCCGCCATCTGGAGGCGCAGGCCACCAGGTTAGACCGTTAAAAGGGGGCGGCGAATAGCCGCCCGCAACAACGACTGGAAGCAGACGGTGCGCGCATGAACGAGAATGTAGTTCTGACCCCCGAGCGGATCCTCGAAGTCACCGAGGACGTGCTGCGCCGTTTCGGGCTGGCCAAAGCCACCGTGGTGGATGTCGCCCGTGCGCTCGATGTCAGCCACGGCAGCGTCTACCGGCACTTTCCCAGCAAGGTCGCGCTGCGCCAGGCGGTGGCCAAACGCTGGCTCGACCGCTTCAACGCGCCGCTGCAGGAGATCGTGGAAGGCCAGGGAGCGGCGCCGGCCCGGCTGGAGCGCTGGCTGCGCACGCTGTTTGCGGCCAAGCACAAGAAATTGTCCGAAGACCCCGAAATGTTCGCGACCTATCTGGCGCTGGCCCAGGAGGCTTGTCAGGCCGTGAGTTCGCACAAGGAATGTCTCTGCGACCAGCTCGAGCATATCCTGTCCGACGGCGTGCAGCAGGGCGCGTTCGAGATCGCCGACGTCAAGGCGACGTCCCGCGCGGTGTTCGACGCCACCATCCGCTTCCATCATCCCGCCCATGCCGAGGAGTGGAGCGACCCGGCATTTGCCGCGCGGATCGACGCGGTGCTGGCGTTGCTGCTGCGGGGACTGGCAGCGCCGCGCAAGGGCTAACGCCTGGAGCATAATCCGTGTTGCTGCCATCCTTCGAAACGCGGCGAAGACGCCGCAAACGGCTCACCGATCTCGGATAGTCGGCACTAGATCGCTTCGCCGCGCGCCAGCGCCGCCGCCCCGCGGATCGCCGAAATATTGGCCTTGTAGCTTTCCATGGTGCCGCCCTTGAACACCGCCGAGCCCGCGACCAGGGCATTGGCGCCGGCGGCGGCAAGCGCTCCCGCCACATCCGGACCGACACCGCCATCGACTTCGATGTCGATCGGCCGCCCAGCGGTCATCGCGCGGAGGTCGCGGATCTTGCCCAGCGCCGACGGGATAAAGGCCTGGCCGCCGAAGCCGGGATTGACCGACATCTCCAGCACCAGGTCGATCAGGTCGATGTCATATTCGATGGCCGAGACCGGCGTGCCCGGATTGAGCGAGACGCCGGCCTTCTTGCCGAGTGCGCGGATCGCCTGCAGCGAACGATGCAGATGCGGGCCGGCCTCGGCATGCACCGTAATGTGATCGCAGCCGGCTTTTGCAAAAGCCTCGAGGTAGGGATCGCAGGGCGAAATCATCAGATGGGCGTCGAAGATCTTCCTGGTGTGCGGGCGCATCGCCTTGATGACGTCGGGGCCGTAGGAAATGTTGGGCACGAAATGCCCGTCCATCACGTCGAGGTGGATCCAGTCGGCGCCGGCCGCATCGACCGCGCGGACCTCTTCGCCCAGCCTGGAAAAATCCGACGCCAGGATCGAGGGCGCGATGACGAGAGGGCGTGACGCAAATTGCTGAGACATGTGCGCTTCCCGGGCAGTTGCAGCGTGCGGCGGAACGCACCGCGTAACATGCGCCATGTCCGGGGGCAAATGCGGGGGATCGGAAAATTCTGCCGCGACGGCATCTATTGCCGGGAAGATCCGGAAGTGGCCGGTGCAAAAACCCCCGGTTTCATTGATTTTCTGTCGTGGCACGGAGTTTGCTGATCCATCGGCGAGAGTAACAGGCCGCGCCGTGCGGCATCTGCTGGAGCCTTGTCATATGCTGCACGCCCTTAGCGCCGCGACGTCCGCGCTGGACCTCCTGAAATCGCTGACCGCATCGAAATCCCAATCCGCGGGCAACAAGCAGGAGCCGAAGAGCCCGTTCGACTTTTCGAGCAGCAGCACGGCGTCGGAATCCTCGCCGGCCACGTCCGGAACGGGTGGCGGCTCGCAGATATCGCCGGCCACGATGAGCGCGCTGCTGGCGGCGCAAGGCCAGGCAATGTCGGGCACGGGATCAACCGGATCGGCGTCCACCAGCCGGTCGGACGCGCTGAATGATCTGTTCGCGCAGATCGACGCCGACAGCGATGGCAAGCTCAGCAAATCGGAATTCGAGAACGCGCTCGGCGCCGGCGGCACCAACCTCGCGCAGGCCGGCAGCGTATTCGGCAAGCTGGACAAGGACGGCGACGGAGCGGTCACACTGGGCGAATTGATGTCGGCGCTGAAGGGCAAGGGTCAGCGTCGCGATGATGCCGCCGCTTCGGTCGGCTCCGGTGCCTCCGGTGGGTCAGGGAAGGATACGCTGATGCAGGCATTGCAGGGCGCATCCTCGACCTCGGTCACCAACAGCGACGGCTCGGTGACGACGTCGCTGAGCTATGCCGACGGCTCCAGGGTGACGATGACATCGGCCGCGGCCGCGTCGGCATCCGGTGCGGCGACGTCATCCTATAATTTCATCGAACAGATGATCCAGCGCCAGGCGCAGGCGATTTCATCCGCCGCCACGGGCTCGCTGTCGGTCAGCGCCTGACATAACGGCTGGCCGGAGCGCCACGAAGAGCCGCCTTGGGCGGCAGTTGTTGGAGTACCGTAATGCAGCTTTCTGCTTACACCGCGTCGTCCGTCCTGGAGTTGCTGAACTCAGTGACCTCATCGAACCCGTCGTCGGCCAACGCCACCCGCTCAGGCCGTGAATCCTCCGATCCCTTCGGCGATATATTCGGCGGGACCGCAATGTCCGGAAAATCGGACCCGTATTCCGGGCTCGACAGGTTTCCGCAGATGTTTCCGCAGATATCGTCAGCCACGATCGACGCGCTGCTTGCGGCGCAAAGCCGGCCATCGACCGCGTCCCCTCCGTCGGCAGAGACCGGCAAGCCCGAGGGCTCCAAGGACCTGTTCGCGCAACTCGATGCCGACGGCGATGGTCAGGTCACCAAATCGGAATTCGAGGCGACGGCAACCAGCGCCGCGACATCATCCTACAATGTCATGAAAGAAATGATTGCGCGCCAGATGCAGGCGTTTGCATCCTCGTCCAGCGAATGGATGAGGTTCTGAACAGGCGAATCCCTGCGGCCATTTATGGTGTGTCCGGTTTTCGTGAACACACAAACCCAAATCGGTCCTTCCACGCCGGCAGTGCGCCGGGGAAGGGCAGGGCGGTCGCCTCATACACGCCGCGTGCGATGGCGCGGGCCACTACATTTGCCGCGACCATGCCGAGTTCGGTGAGACCGGCCAGGGGATCAACAGGCTTCTCGCCGGTAGCCGCGGCAAACACCACATCGCCATCGAGCGGCGCGTGCACCGGATAGATCGCGCGGGCAAATCCGGTCTGCGCCATCATCGCCAGCCGTCTTGCCTGCGGTTTTGTGAGGGCGGCGTCGGTCACGACCACGGCCAGGGTGGTGTTTTCCACCGATGTCGCTGATGTGCCGCCCTTGATGCGCATCTCCAGCATGTCCGGTGTGAAGTCGATCGGCAATCCGCCTCCGCCGAACTCGTCCCCGGCTTCAAACGGAGCTGCCCAGAACCACGGCCCGTCGCCGACGGTGACGCTGCCGACCGCGTTGACGACCGCCAGCGCGGCCACCCGGATGCCGCCGGCCGTCACCGCCGACGCCGACCCGATGCCGCCCTTCAAATTCGCGGTGGTGGCGCCGAGCCCGGCGCCGACGCTGCCGAGCGCGAAATCCGCAGCCGCCGCCGCGGCCGCGGCGTAACCGAGATCGCGGTAGGGTGCGAAACGGCCCCACGCCTTGTCGCCGCCATTGAGCAGATCGAAACAGATCGCGCCCGGGACGATCGGAACCAGCGCGCCGCCGATGGCAAAGCCGCGGCCCTGTTCGGCGAGCCAGGCCTGCACCCCGCCGCCGGCCTCGAGCCCGAACGCCGAACCGCCCGCCAGCGCGATGCCGTGGATCTGCTCCACGGTGTTTTCGAGGTCGAGCACCGCGCCCTCGCGGATACCGGGCCCGCCGCCGCGGATGTCGATCGCCGCCACCGCCGGCCTATCGAAAATGACGGCGGTGACCCCGGATGCCAGGGCCTTGTCATCGGCGTGGCCGACGCGGACGCCGGCGATATCGGTGAGGAGATTCTTCATGCTTTCAACGGTCCAGCGCCTGCCTGATGATCCGCGCCCGATCGAACTTGCGATACGGCCCGGCGAGGGGCAATACCCGAAGCCGCGCCGGGCGCGATGGACGATAGGGTTCTCGCCTAACCCGAGGCGGAAGTGCCCGCCGCTTCGGCGCTGATCGACAGTTGGGGCGGTTCCCTGCTTGATCCTGTACATCCGAGTCAGGAGAGCGGCATCTTTACCGCCCCGCGGAATACTGAGCAAATCCCGACCTTCGGGTGTAGGCTGACTTCGATCTGTCTCCCGGAGCCACCCTTTGCCCCGTATTCTTGTCATCGACGACCAGTCCGACGTGCGCGCGATGATCGCAATCGTGCTGCGCATTCATCGTTTCGAGATCGTCGAGGCCGCCAGCGCCGCTGCCGGACTGGCGGCTTTCGAAGGCTCCGACTTCGACCTCGCGATCGTCGATATCTTCCTGCAGGGAGCCAACGGTGTGGACGTGATCAGGATGATGCGTGAGCGCGTTCCGGATTTCCCCGTGGTCGCGATATCGGGAATGACGGCGCTCGACTTCGTTTCGGCGTCGCCCGAACTCGCCGGCGTCGTATGTCTGCAGAAGCCGTTTCGTCCCAACCAGCTCGTCGGCGCGATCGAAGCGGCCTACCGGCGCTCGGCGCGATACATCGCCGAAAACACGGGCGCCGGCTAGGCCGCCGGTCCGGGCAACACCGAAGCCCGCCACTATCCATGGGCTGCGCTTGGATGCGGATCATGCTCCGGTTCGGAGAGATGCCGGGACAATGGAACCGAGAGCCGGCAGATCAGGCCTTCGGGGCGCCAGTTGAATTCAGCCTGTCCACCGAGTTGCGATTCGATGCTCGCGATCACGCTTCGGGTTCCGAAGCCTTTCGAGATCGGCTCCTGAACCAGCGGTCCGCCGGCCTCCTGCCACGCCAGCGTGAGCAGGTCGTCATCGACCGCCCATTTGAGCGCGAGCCGACCCGAGAGTGCGGACAGCGCGCCATACTTCGCCGAATTGGTCACGAGCTCGTGCAGGGCGAGCGCCAGGGTCTGCGCCGTAGCCGGCTGCAGCTGAACCTCCGGGCCGCTCAGGGTGATTTGGCCGCCCGTCGCATAGGGAGCGAGTTCTTCGTCGACCAGCTTGCCTATCTTGGCGCCCTGCCAGCTCGACAGCGAGAGAATGGTATGAACCCGCGCCAGCGCATTGATCCGGCCTTCGACCGACTGAACGTAGGCCTTGACGTTTTCGCCCCGGGTCAAGCGGACGATCGATTGCGCCAGCGCCAGCGCGTTCTTGGCCCGGTGATCGACTTCCCGGGCCAGCAGGTTCTGACGTTCCTCCGCATGTTTGCGTTCGGTAATGTCGATGGTGACGCCGCTGACGCGCACCACGCGGCCGCCCTTGTCGACGGTGGCCGCGGCCGTGCCGACGCACCATCGGATCTCGCCATCGGGCCGGATGATACGAAATTCGGCCTCGTAGGACGTGACGCCCTTGGCGAACTGGGCCATCGCCTTGCGCAGCTCCTCGATATCGTCCGGGTGGAGCCTGGCCTGAACGCTGGCCGGCGATACCGCGAAGCTTTTCGGATCGACGCCGAAAATCCGGTACTGGCCTTCGTCCCACATCCAGTCGCCATTGGCCCAGTCCCAGTCCCATGACCCCATTCTGCCGGCGGCGATCGCCAGGCTGCGGCGTTGCTCGCTTTCCAGCAGCCTGGCGTGGGATTCCTCCAACTCGGCGGTGCGGGCGCGGACGCGATCCTCGAGCTCGGCGTTGAATCGCTCGAGCTGACGGGTCTTGCGATACAGTTCGGTGAACACCTTGATCTTGGCGCGCAGCACTTCGGGAATCACCGGCACCGGAACGTAGTCGACCGCGCCCATCTCGTAGCCGCGCAGCCGGTCGATATCGCTGACCTGAATGGCGGAGATGAAGATCATGGCCGTCTTCTGGAAGCGCGGATGATCGCGGATCATGGCGGCGAGTTCGAATCCGTCCAGCTCCGGCATGCAGACGTCGACCAGAATGACCGCGACTTCGTTCCTGAGCAGGTATTCCAGCGCCTCCCGGCCGGACGTGGCGACAACGAGGTTTTCGTTGAGCTGTTTCAGGATGACTTCATAGGCGAGCAGCTTGGCCGGCTGGTCGTCGACCAGCAGTATGTTCACTTTCTGATGATCTGTGACCTGATCGCGCATCAGCGGTGCAGCCACATGCGGATGGCGAGCAGCAACTGCTCGGTATTGACGGGCTTCGCCAGGTAATCCGAGGCGCCGGCCTCAAGGCACTTCTCGCGGTCTCCCTTCATCGCCTTGGCGGTCAGTGCGATGATAGGCAGGCGGCGGAACGCCGGGTTGTCGCGAATCACGCCCATGGTCTGGTATCCATCCATCTGCGGCATCATGATATCCATCAGGACGATGGCGATCTCGGGGTTCGACTCGACCAGCGTCACCGCCTCGCTGCCGGTCGTCGCGGTCAGCACCTTCATGCCGCGGCGTTCCAGCACGCTGCTCAGCGCGAAGATGTTGCGGGCGTCGTCATCGACCAGCAATGCGGTCCGACCCACCAGATCCTCGTCGGAACTGTTGAGTTTCTCCAGCATTCGCTGCTTCTCGATTGGCAATTCCGTGATGACACGGTGCAGAAACAGTGACGTCTCGTCGAGCAGGCGTTCCGGCGACTCCACGCCCTTGACCACGATGCTGCGCGCCATGGTGTGCAGTTCGGCGTCCTCCTCGACCGACAGCTCGCGGCCGGTGAACACCACCACCGGCACGCCGGACAGCGCTTCATCCTGGCGAATCTGGTCGAGCACCTCGAAGCCGCTCATATCGGGCAGCCGCAGATCGAGCACCACGCAGTCGCAGGGGTTTTCGCGCAGGGCGGTTAGCGCCCCGGCGCCGGTAGCGGTGGTCACAATCTCGATATCGTCGTGATCGAGCAGCGCGGTGATGCTCATCTGCTCCGCCGCATTGTCCTCGACGATCAGCAGGCGCTTGCGGCGCGGCCTGGCGTATTCCTTGATCCTCGACATCGCCGCGCTGACGCCTTCCGTCGTGGTCGGCTTGCTGACAAAGGAAAATGCCCCGCGCGCCAGCGCATGCTGACGGTCCTCGTCGAGCGTGATGATCTGGACCGGAATGTGCCGCGTCAGCGGATTGTGCTTGAGCTGGCTCAGCACAGTCCAGCCCAGCATGTCCGGCAGGAAGATGTCGAGCGAGACCGCCGCCGGCTGGAACTGCTTGGCCAGCTCCAGCGCTTCCGCACCGTGTGCGGCGACCAGCACCTTGAAGCCCTTGTCGCGGGCGAGGTCGATCAGCACCCGCGCGTAATGCGGGTCGTCCTCGACGATCAGGAGAATGGTGTCCCCCGGTTCGAGATTGAGCCGGTCGTCCGGCAGTTGCTCGATCACCCGATCCTGCGCGGCAACCTGCAGCGCCGGCGGCGACCCCGACGCCGTCGGAACAGGCGCGCGCGGCGCCCCCGTCGGTCCGGAATATTTGATCGGCAGATAGAGCACGAACGTACTGCCCTTGCCGGGGGTGCTGCGCAGATGAATCTCACCGCCGAGCAGGCTCGCGAGCTCGCGGCTGATGGCGAGGCCGAGGCCGGTGCCGCCATATTTCCGGCTGGTGCCTGCGTCGGCCTGCTGGAACGCCTCGAAGATCAGCTTCTGCTTCTCCAGGGGAATGCCGATGCCGGTGTCGGTGACCTCGAAGGCGACGACCGCCGGCGAATGGCTCAGGATCGGATGTTCGGCGCTCCAGCCGCCGATGGCGGCCGAGACGCTGAGGCGAACCCCGCCTTCGGCCGTGAACTTGAACGCGTTCGACAGCAGGTTCTTCAGCACCTGCTGCAGGCGCTTCGAATCGGTGACGATGCTGCGCCCGAGGTTGGGATCGACGTCGATGGTGAAAGACAGCTGGCGGTTTTCCGCCTCGTGGCGGAACGGCCGTCCCACGCTGTCCAGCAGATTGGCAGTGAGGATTTCCTCCGCGTCCACCGTCACCGTTCCGGACTCGATCTTCGACAGATCGAGGATGTCGCTGATCAGGTTCAGAAGGTCGGTGCCGGCGCCGTGGATGGTGCGGGCGAATTCGACCTGCTTGCCGGTCAGATTGCCGTCCGGATTCTCGGTGAGCTGCTGGCCGAGGATCAGGATGCTGTTGAGCGGCGTGCGCAGCTCGTGGCTCATGTTGGCAAGGAATTCCGACTTGTATTTCGAGGTCAGCGACAGTTCGGTGGCCTTCTCCTCCAGCGCGCGGCGCGCCTGTTCGATTTCCTGGTTCTTGCGTTCGACCTCGACGTTGCGCTCGGCCAGCTGCTGGGCCTTCTGCTCGAGCTGCTCGTTGGTCTGCTGCAGTTCCTTCTGCTGGGTCTGCAGTTCGCCGGCGAGCTGCTGCGACTGCTTCAGCAGGCCCTCGGTCTGCATAGTCGCCTCGATCGAATTGAGCACGATGCCGATACTGTCGGTGAGCTGATCCAGAAAGGTCATCTGCGAAGTCGTGAACGAACTCACCGAGGCAAGCTCGATCACCGCCTTGACCTGGTTCTCGAACAGCACCGGCAGCACGACGAGGTTTTTCGGGACGACCCGAAGCAGCGCCGAACTGATCGGAATCGCGTCGGTCGGGATGTCCGACACCAGGCGCTGCCGCTTGTCGAGCGCGCATTGCCCGATCAGACCCTCGCCGAGATGCACGAACAGCGGGTGAGGACTGACGCCGTCGCCGGCGTAGGCCGACAGCAGCCGCAGGTGCGGAGCCTCCTCATTCTCGACCCGGTAGATCACGCCCATATGGGCGTTCACCAGCGGCGTCAGCTCTGTCAGCAGCAGCCGGCCCACCGTGGTGAGGTCGCGCTGGCCCTGCAGCATGTTGGTGAATCTGGCGAGGTTGGTCTTCAGCCAGTCCTGCTCGGTATTGACGTCGGTGGTCAGCTTCAGATTGCCGATCATCGTATTGATGTTGTCCTTGAGCTCCGCCACTTCGCCCCTGGCAGCGACCTGGATCGAGCGGGTGAGGTCGCCCTTTGTCACCGCGGTTGCCACCTCGGCGATAGCGCGCACCTGAGACGTCAGGTTGGCGGCGAGCAGATTGACGTTGCCGGTAAGATCCTTCCAGGTGCCGGCAGCGCCCGGCACGTTGGCCTGGCCGCCGAGGCGGCCCTCGACACCGACTTCGCGGGCAACGCTGGTGACCTGATCGGCGAACGTCGCCAGCGTTTCGGTCATGTTGTTGATGGTGTCGGCGAGGGCGGCGACTTCGCCCTTCGACTTCACCGTGAGATTTTGCTGCAGGTCGCCGTTCGCAACCGCGGTCACGACCTTGACGATGCCGCGCACCTGTTCGGTGAGGTTGGCGGCCATGAAGTTCACGGTGTCGGTGAGATCCTTCCAGGTGCCGGCGACGCCGGGCACCTGCGCCTGACCGCCGAGCTTGCCCTCGGTGCCGACCTCGCGCGCCACGCGCGTGACCTCGCCGGCGAAGGCGTTGAGCTGGTCGACCATCGTATTGATGGTGTTCTTCAGTTCGAGGATTTCGCCCTTGACGTCGACCGTGATCTTGCGCGAGAGGTCGCCGCGCGCCACCGCGGTGGTGACTTCGGCGATGTTGCGGACCTGGGTGGTCAGGTTGGCGGCCAGAAGATTGACGTTGTCGGTCAGATCCTTGAACGTTCCGCCGACGCCGGGCACCACGGCCTGGCCGCCGAGCCGGCCCTCGGTGCCGACTTCGCGCGCCACGCGCGTCACTTCCGCCGCGAACGAGCGCAATTGCTCGACCATCGTGTTCAAGGTATCTTTCAGCAGCAGGATTTCGCCGCGGACGTCGACCGTGATCTTCTTGGACAGGTCGCCGCCGGCGATCGCTGTTGCAACTTCGGCGATGTTGCGGACCTGCGCGGTCAGGTTGGAGGCCATGAAATTGACGTTGTCGGTGAGGTCCTTCCAGGTGCCGGCTACTTCGGGCACCTCGGCCTG
>NZ_JAUYQU010000249.1 GCF_030697065.1 Bradyrhizobium sp. | reverse complement strand
GCTATCAATGAGCACGAATAATGGAACGAGTATCGGACACGACCGCTTAGTCTGACAGAGGAGTCGAGACCATGACTGATCCTGGTGTTGTGGTTGAAACCGAAACCGTCTCCACCGAGACGCTGGCCACCCAGGGCGAGGGTCACATCGCCTATGTGAAGCAGATCCGTTCCGAGGACGTACCGGGACTGTTTCCGCAGGCGCCGAAGATTGCGCCGGGCCTGAAACTGTTTGCGCTGCATGCCGCCGACGGCACGCCGATCATGCTGACCGACAGCCGCGAAGCCGCGATCGCCAACGCATGGAGCAACGAATTGCAGGCCGTCAGCGTTCACTGACGGAGGCGAGGCCCGCGCAGCCGCTGCTACGGTTGCTGCTACGGTTAATGAGCGCCCATCCGAAACGAGCTATACGCGGGACGCGTCCTTGATCTGATCGGGGGCTGGCCCGCGTATTTTTCTGCGGCGACGCATCAGTCGCGCCATCATGCTACCGCGGAAAGCGCTGGCGTGGCTGCCAAGCCCGCCTTCGATGCCGCCGGCAAGCCGTGGCGGTCGGTCTCGAACCGCCACGCCACAGCCAGGGCGTCCGCTGCCAAGGTGGGCCGGGCAAACACATAACCTTGGACCATATCGCAGCCGAAGGTCCGCAGGATCTCGACCTCCTCAAGCTTCTCCGCCCCTTCGGCGACGATCGTCATGCCGAGACCGCGGCCGAGCGCAATAATGCCTTCCAGCAGCTTGCGGGCGCGCGCTGCCTCGGTGATGCCGTCGACGAAAAGCCGGTCAATCTTGAGCTTGTCGAACGGCAGTTGGGTGAGGTAGCCGAGCGAGGAGTAGTCGGTCCCGAAGTCGTCGAGCGCCAAGGTCACGCCGAGTTCCTTCAGCCCCACGAGCACATTGCGGAATCGGGCTTCGGTGTGGTCGGCCAGGAGGCTCTCGGTGAGTTCCAGGCACAGCAGATGTGGCGGCAACCCGGTTTCGTCCAGAATTCGCGCGACGTCAGCGGTGATGTCGGTGTTCCAAATCTGGGCGGCGGAAACGTTCACGGCGACCTCGCGCGCCGGCTCACCGGCGTCGAGCCATACCTTGGCCTGCTGCGTCGCCTGCCGGATGATCCAGAGGCCGAGATCGCAGATCAGCTGCGAACTCTCGGCGATCGGGATGAATTCGGAAGGCGGGACGGTGCCGAAGGTCGGATGAGTCCAGCGCATCAGCGCCTCGAAGCCGGTCACCCGGTCGGTCACAAGATCGACCTGGGGCTGATAGTGCACGGTCAGACCGATATTTTCGTCCACCGCATGGCGCAGGTCGCGGGCCAGCGCGATCTTGTGCTGCACGGCTTCGCTCATGCCGGTCTCGAAGAAACTGAAACGTCCGCGGCCTTCCTCCTTGGCGCGATACAGCGCCAGATCGGCGTTGCGCTGCAGATCGCCTACATTCGAGCCATGTTGCGGGATCAATGCGATCCCGATGCTGGTTCCAATGTTGGCCTCGCCGCGATCGAGCTGGATCGAGCCGCCGACCGCCGCAATCACGGCGCCAGCCAATTTCTTGACTTCGGCGATGTCGTGGTAGTCCGGCATGATGATCGCAAACTCGTCGCCGCCGAGACGACAGAGGAAATGGCCGCGTTCCACGACGCGCGAAATCAGATTGGTGACCTTGGTCAGCAACTCGTCGCCCGCCGCATGGCCGAGCGAGTCGTTTACCTCCTTGAACCGGTCGAGATCGAGCAGCAGTAACGCCGCCTGGGTTCCCGCGCGGCCACAGCGGCCAAGCGAATCGTTGAGCTCGCGCTGAAACAGGGTCCGATTGGCCAGACCCGTCAGCGGATCGTAATAAGCCAGCTTCTCAAGTTGCTCCTCGGCAACCTTGCGGTCGGTAATATCCTGAATGGTGCCAAAGAAGCCGGTGGTATGACCGTCATCATTGGTCATCGCCTGGCTCGAAACCACGACGTCGCATACCGAACCATCGCCGCACCTTACCTTGGCGTCGACGCTCTTGGCCGACCCGGTGCGCATCACATCCGACTGCGACTCTATCACACGGCGCGCACCGTCTCCCAAATAGGTCGACAAGACTGCGTCACGGCTGGTGTGGAAGCTTGCTGGATCATAGCGGAGAAGCCGGAAGATTTCAGGCGACCACCACAGTTCCGTGTCGCCGAGCCGATAGCTCCAGTCGCCGATCTTGCCCAGGCGCTGGGCGCTGGCAAGCTCTTTGGAGCGCTGTTGGAGTGCTTCTTCCTGCTCGATCAGCCTGTGGTTCTGCGCCGTCAGTTCTTCGTTCTTGTCGGCCATGTGCTCTTGAAGCAACTCGATAGTTCCCAGTGCGTTATCCAGTGCGTAGAGCGGCAGACTGCGAAAGGAAAAGTAGGCCAGTAGCCCGAGGCAAGCACCGCTGAAGGCACAGAATGCGATCCGCAGCAGTAGCGGATCGATCGAAGCTTCGAACTCAAGCTCGGCCAACACGGCGTCGCCAACCACGATCGGCGCGCGCTGAATCGCGGTAAAATGCCCGGATGTCGTGCCGCGTATGGCCACGACCTTGCCGCCCGGTTTCACGATCCGCTGCTGCACACCGTCCAGGACGCCGCTGGGGTGCGATCCGATGATCTCCCCCAGTCGCTCGGTATTGAACTCCCAAAGGCTCGGATGCTGGAAAATAAACCCCGCCACCCGCTTCGCGCTGAGTTGCGCCTTCAATTCGGCATCCGCCGCCTCGTATTGATAGGCGATCAGCCCGTACCCGAGCGGCAGCAACAGCGCGACCAGCATCGCGACGATCATGGCGCTCGACTGCACCGTCCGGCGCAACAACCGGCGGTCTTCGGCGAGCTTTCTCTGCTGCGTTTCGATCATCGGCGCACCGGCAGGCTACCATTGTTGCGTAGCACCGCTATCCCCTCGGCCGAGCGAACGAACGCCATGAAGCGATCGAGCGCGGGCATCGACCGGGATGACACGACCAGATAGAAATCCTTGCCGTAAGGATATCTCCCGCTTTCGAAATTTTCGAGCGTCGGCGCGATACCGTCGATGCTCAGGAAGCGAAGCCGGAGATTTTCGGTGTGAGATTGCGCCAGCGTCATGGCCGTCAACGACCCGGCAATCCCCTCGGCGAGCCGGGCGTTGTCCTGATCCGTAGCTCCCACCGGGACCTCCGCGCGTTGCCGCAGCTTCTCCAAGGCGGACGCCATGTTACGGAAAGTACTTACGAGCAAATGCGAATCGATATCGGTCCTTGGCCGCAGGATGGGACGCACCGGCTTGCCATCAGGCCAGACCGAGGTCGTGGACCCAAACAAGACAGCGACGTCGTCACTCTTGATGTCACCTGGATTCGAATTCGCACTGACAAGGCCGAAGGGCGTGCGGGCAATCAAAGACGCTTTCAGCGATGCATCATCGGCGGGGCCGAGCGGGCGGCCTGAAACCGAAAAATCGATGGCGCCGGCGGCGACCGCGGCGATGCCGCCGGAGCTACCGAGTCCGTCGACAACCTCGATCCTTGTGTCCGGTTCGAATGTCGCGAACGCCGTGCCGAGACGTCGCAGCGTCTCAAGCGCGGCACCGGTGCCCCCGGCGCGCAACGATTCCGCCCGCACGCTCTCGCCATTGGACAGCCAGAGCGCCAGGCCTGCGACGGCGATGATACATGCATCCTGCATTCGTGAAGCTGACATGTTGACCGCGGCACATTTCAATCGCAGGCAAATTAAGCGCGGAAGACCATGAATTTTCTTAAAGGCGGATGGGACTTGGCCTCGTTCCGGCTAGGTAAAATTACGGATCCGTGCTGCGCGAGGCCGCGGCACGTCGCGACATCCCAAAACTGAAGAAACCCGTTGGAAGGATTGGGCCTTTGCCGAGCTGGGCGCCACGCGTCAGGCGGGATGTGGAGCGCTTCTTGACACTCCTTGGCTTTACGTCGCGCTAGCCATCCCGCGCGATCCGCCCGGATCAACGAGACCAACGCAGCGACAGGATATGGCGCGCGAGGACCGACCGGAAACCTGCTGCGCCTACGCCGCGCTCGCCGGCGGCAGCGCCAGCACCGAATAGATCGCCTGGGCGTCACGCGAGGCGCGCAGCTTCTTGGCGACGTCCTGGTCGCGCAACAGCCGCGCGATCCGCGCCAGTGCCTTCAGGTGGTCGGCGCCGGCGCCTTCCGGCGCCAGCAGGAGGAAAATCAGATCGACCGGCTGGCCGTCCATCGATTCGAAATCGATCGGGCGTTCGAGCCTGGCGAACAGGCCGAACAGCCTTTCCAGCTTGGGCAGCTTGCCGTGCGGGATAGCGACGCCGTAGCCGACGGCGGTAGTGCCGAGCTTCTCGCGCTGCAGCAGAATCTCGAACACCGCGCGCTCGTTCTGCCCGGTCAGGCTGGCCGCCCGCGCCGCCAACTCCTGCAGCGCCTGCTTCTTGCTGTTGACCTTCAAAGCCGGGAGAATCGCCTCGGGTGCGACCAGATCGGTAATCGTCATTGGGCGTTCCGAGGTGAATTGAGCCGTCAGGTTGCGAAATAGGGTTTAGAGGGGCGACGTCAAGAACTTGGATCGCGTTAGCAGCAGGCCTGCGCCCGGGAGCCCATCGGGGCTTCTACGGGCCTTCTCCTACTCCAACGCAAGAGCGGTGCCAACACCCGGGGGAGTTGTCCCCTTGTCTCCTTGAAGTCCCGCCCCCCGACCCGAGGGCGGCGGGACCATAGGGAGGCACCCTGGCAGGGTCAATGCCGGCCCGCGCCGGCTTCCGGCCGATTCCCCGTCGGTCGGCGGCTATCCTCCGGACGGGAGCACCGGGGGGTCGATCCAGCCGACATTGCCGTCCGGCCGGCGGTAAATGATGTTTACCCGTCCGCTGGAGCCATGCTGGAACACCAGACAGGCGGCGCCGGTCAGGTCGAGTTCCATCACCGCCTCGCTGACCGAAAAACGCTTCAGCGACGTGGTCGCCTCGGCGATGATGACCGGGCTGTAACCGACCTCGTCGTGCTCGTCTTCGCCCGCCGGCGCCTCGATCACATAGCTCGGAACATCAAAGGTCGGGGCCGTCAGTTCGGCCATCGCCACCGCTTCGGCATGCGACTTTCGCGCCGAACGGTCCTTGAGCCGGCTCTTGTAGCGGCGCAGCCGCTTTTCGATCATCAGCAGCGCCTGGTCGGCGCTGGCATAGGCGTCGGCGGCGTTGGAATCAGCCTCCAGCGTGATGCCGGAATCCAGATGCAGCGAGCAGTCGGTGCGGAAACCGAAACCGTCCTTGCTCAGCGTGATGTGGCCGGAATAGTTGCCGTCGAAATATTTGCGCAGCACTTCATCGGTGCGCTCGCTGACGCGCCCTCGCAGGGCGTCGCCCACATTGATGCTTTTTCCCGAGATCCGGAGAGTCATTTGATGCCTCGATTGGTCTGGAACGGAACCGACACTATCCCGATTTGGCGGGGACGCAATCAGGCCGGGGCGGTGTCCCGGGATCGGTCGGAGGACGCGGGCGCCGAAAGGGCATTACCGAGCATGCTTTGCTTGTTGCGGCGGCGTTGTACCGAGGAAGGAATACGCATTGCCTCGCGGTACTTCGCAACCGTACGCCGGGCGATATCAATGCCGGAAACGCGCAATCGTTCCACGATCGTGTCATCGGACAGAATCACGGCCGGATCCTCCGCGTCGATCAACTGCTTGATGTGATGCCTGACGGCCTCGGCTGAATGGGCCTCGCCGCCGTCGGCCGACGCGATCGATGCGGTGAAGAAATATTTCAATTCGAAACTGCCGCGATTCGTCGCCATGTACTTGTTGGCGGTAACCCGCGACACCGTTGATTCATGCATCTGGATCGCGTCTGCCACCGCTTTGAGGTTGAGCGGCCGCAAATGCGCGACGCCGTGCGTGAAGAACGCGTCCTGCTGGCGCACGATCTCGGTCGCCACCTTCAGGATGGTGCGGGCGCGCTGATCGAGCGCGCGCACCAGCCACGTTGCGTTCTGCAGGCAATCGGAGAAATACGACTTGTCGCCGTCCTTGCGGATGTTCTTCGCCAGTTCGGTGTAATAGATCTGGTTGACCAGCACGCGCGGCAACGTGTCGCTGTTGAGCTCGACATGCCAGCCTCCATCGGGACCCGGCCGCACATACACATCCGGCACCATGGTCTGGGTCCGGGCCGAGCCGAATTTCAGGCCGGGTTTCGGATTGAGTCGGCGAATTTCACCGATCATGTCGGTGATATCGTCATCGTCGACGCCGCACAGCTTTCGCAGCGCAGCAATATCGCGCTTGGCCAGGAGGTCGAGATGCTCGACCAGCGCCCGCATCGCGGGATCGTAGCGGTCGAGCTCGCGCAGCTGGATCGCCAGGCACTCGCTGAGGGAACGCGCGCAGACGCCGGGCGGATCGAATTTCTGCAGCACCGCAAGCACCGCCTCGACGTCCGCTTGCGACGCGCCCAGCCGCTCGGCCGCCTGCCCCAGATCCGGCGGCAGATAGCCGGCCTCGTCGACCAGATCGATCAGATATTGCCCGATCATGCGCTGCGCCGGCGCGCTAAAGGCCACCGCCAGCTGTTCGGCAAGATGGCTGCCGAGCGTCACCTCGGCGGCGACGAAGGCCTCGAGATTGTAACTGTCGTCGTTGGAGGCGCCGCCACCCCATTCGGTATAGGCGGTCGGCGCCGCATCCTGCGCGGTGCGCGCGGCGGCTTCGGCCGGCTCTTCGGTAAACACGTTATCGAGCGGGGTATCGAGGGTCTGCTCGATCTCGGAGCGGCTGCCGAGATCGCGGTTCATCCAGTCTTCCTGGGGCGCCTCGAAACCCTCGCCGGCGACGCCGCCGGCCATGTCGGAACGCTCGCCCCCCTCGTCGGCGTAGGCCGAGCCCTGTTCGTCATGGCCGGAATATTCGCCCCGCTCCGCCGCAGGTTCCCCCGCGACCGGCGGTTCGGTGCCTTCGCTGGCGCGTTCCAGCAGCGGATTGCGCTCCAGTTCCTCTTCCACGAAGGCCGAAAGATCGAGATTGGACAGCTGCAGCAGCTTGATCGCCTGCATAAGCTGCGGCGTCATCACCAGCGATTGGGACTGACGGAACTCTAATCTCTGCGACAACGCCATGCGAAAAGAACCGATCCACTAAAAGTTGGTCCGATTCTTGCTTAAACTAGTCCAAAGCGGATGTACACGGCTTGACGGACGGTAAAAAAGGACTAGAGGCGGAATCCAAAGGGAGGGTTAAGCCAAGCTCCGAAGCCAAGGCTCACAGCCGGAACTCCTCGCCCAGATACAGCCGCCGCACCTCCGGATTGGCGACGATCTCTTCCGGATTGCCCTCGGTCAGGATCTCGCCAGCATAGACGATATAGGCGCGGTCGGTCAGCCCCAGCGTTTCCCGCACATTGTGGTCCGTGATCAGCACGCCGATGCCACGATTGGTGAGGTGGCGGACCAGGTCCTGGATGTCACCCACCGCGATCGGATCGATGCCGGCGAACGGTTCGTCGAGCAACATGTAATTCGGCCGCGTCGCCAGCGCGCGTGCGATCTCGACGCGACGCCGTTCGCCGCCGGACAGCGCAATCGACGGGGTCTTGCGCAGCCGCGTGATATTGAACTCTTCGAGCAGCGCGTTCAGTTCCTTCTCGCGCTTCTTCTTCGAGGGCTCGACGACCTCCAGCACCGCGCGAATGTTCTGTTCCACGGTGAGGCCGCGGAAGATCGACGCTTCCTGCGGCAGATAGCCGATCCCGAGCCGGGCGCGCTGGTACATCGGCAACTTGGTGACGTCGTGGCCATCGAGCTCGATGGCGCCGCGATCGGCCTTGATCAGGCCGGTGATCATGTAAAACACCGTGGTCTTGCCGGCGCCGTTCGGACCCAGCAAACCGACCGCCTCGCCGCGCCGGACATAGATGCTGACGCCGCGCACAACCTGCCGGGTACCGAAACTCTTTTCCACGCTATGCACAGCCAGATAGCCGGCCCGCTTGGCCAGCCGGGGCGCGGCCACACCATTCACCTTGCTCCTGGCCTTGGACTTCGGCGGCCGGGGTTTTTCCGGGGCGGGAGCGGGCGTGCCCGGTGCCGGCAGCCCGACATCGTGGGCAATGGGGATCGCTTCGCGGGCCATCGGCGGCGCATCGCGCACCGGGCTGGTCAGCATGTCGCCGATGGTATCGCCGAGCGCCGTGATGTCCTCACGCGAGCGCGCAAATCCAGGCGGACCGCGCTTCACCGGCCGTCGACGGAACATGCTGAGAAAATCCACCATCCCCCGCTTCGCTCGAGCCTTTCACGGTATCCCGCGACCCGCCGCCGGCATCGATCGGCCGCGGCTACATGACTGAACGGGTGCCCCTTGCACGGTGGAACACCCCTGGTCTCGGATCCGGATCGTGCCACCGGCCGAGGGTAGATAAAGGCTTGCCACGCGGGCTTCAACCTCGCCACCGGCACCGAACATACAAGTGACTGATGTTATTTTGGTTTATTTGGGCTGAGGGACAGCGCCGGCGCCGAACCCGGCGCCCCGGGAATGGCAGGAGCACCCCCGCCGCCCGACGAAATGAACAGGCCCTGGACCCGGCCGCTGTCGGATTCCACACGCGACACGCCTGTCGCCATGTCGACCATCAGCCGGTCGCCGCGCAGCACGTTCTTGCCCTGGGTCAGCACGATGCCGCCGAGCATGGTGATCATGTTGGCCCTGGTGTCGAACACGGCGGTCTCCCCGGTCACCACCTGGTCCTTCTGGGTAACCACCACATTGCCTTTGGCCTCAAGCCTGCGGATCGACGAGCTGCCGCCGGGACCCGGGCTCGCGGCCTGCATCGGCGCCGATTTCCCCGCCTTGGCATTGGCGCCCTTGGCATTGGCGCCCTTGGCGGCCGGTGCGGGCGTCGATGTCGAATCGTAGAACACCACGAGGCTCTTCGACGTCATGGTGGTATCGCCCTGGATCACCTTCACATTGCCGGCAAAGGTCGCTTCCTTTTTCTTGTCGCGCATTTCGAGGCTGGCGGCTTCGATCTGAATCGGCTGGTCGCGGTTCTGCGAAAAACCCTGCATCGCGTTGGGCACGCCCTGCATCGCGCTTTGCGCGGCGGCTTCGCCGGCGGCGAGCAGCGTCAGCACACAGCCGGCCACGCGGGCGCGACGTGCGATCCGCATCGTCGAAGTGCTGCGCCGGGAAAACATCATCATCAAGGTCATTTCGGGTTGGTGGGTTTTCCGGACACGGATCGCGTCTTGACAGATTGATCGGCAGATGGATTGGCGGCGGGCTCGGGCGTCGCCGCCGTCTCCTCGGAAGTACCCAGATTATCCAGGTTCAGCACGACGTTGCCCTCGAACCGCACCACCTCGCCGCCGCCGGTAATGCGCAGCCGGTCGGCGCTCAGCGTGCCGTTGAGCAATTTGACGTCGACATGCTCTTCCGATGTCACCGTGCTCTTGCCGATATCGACCAGCGCCTGCGACATCCGGGCTTCATAGCCGCTGGAAGACTGCAGGAAGATATCCTTGCGCAGGTCCAACAGCTGCGCCTTGGAATCGAACATTCCGCTGCGGGCATCGAGCGTGATGTTGGTGGTGCGGTCTTCCATCAGGACCTTGGCGCGCAGCGTCCTGAGATCGACCTTGTCCGGATCGGTCAGGTCCTGGGTCGCGGTTTTGGCCCAGACCTCATAGGGCCGGTGATCCGGCGTGTAGCCGGCCATATGCGGCGCTTCCATCGTGATCTTGGTGCCGGAAACCACCAGGTTTCCGATGTCGACCGGCAGCTGCGGCAGCAGCATGCGGAACGGATTATAGACCGAGACGAAGACGATCGCCGTCATCGCCAGGATCACCGCGGCCGGCACCGCGACGCGCAGCACCCGCACCATCCGGCTGTGGCGCGCCGCGATCGCGAAGCGGGCATCCATGCCTGCCTGATAGGGTGGGTTCTGAACCGAATTCACCGCTGCTCCAAAGCGCTGGGACCGCGGCCATACTACCCGCAATCGCCGGAATTTGCAGCCGACACTCGCTACGAGTGTGACCGAAACGGGGCGGACAGCCGCGGCATAGCGCCGTTACAGCCCTCAGGAATGGGCAAAAATGTCCTCGGCGTCCCAACCCTGCAGGTCGAGTCTGGCCCGCGAGGGAAGGAACCCGAAACAGGCCTGCGCCAACTCCATCCGGCCCTCGCGCGCCAGCATGGCGTCGAGCCGCTCGCGCAGGCCATGCAGATGCAGCACGTCGGAGGCGGCATAGGACAATTGCGCCTCGCTCAGGCTCTGCGCGCCCCAGTCGCTCGACTGCTGCTGCTTCGAAAGATCGATGTTGAGCACCTCGCGCACCAGATCCTTCAGCCCGTGGCGATCGGTATAGGTGCGGCACAGCCGCGAGGCGATCTTGGTGCAGTAGACCGGCTGCGGCATCACGCCGAAGGCGTTGTAGAGCGCGGCGAGATCGAAGCGCGCAAAGTGGAAGATCTTCGTCACGTCAGGATTGCCGAGCAGCGCCTTCAGATTTGGCGCGTCGGTGTGACCCCTGGGAATCTGCACCACGTCGGCGCTGCCGTCGCCGTTCGACAGCTGGACCACGCAGAGCCGGTCGCGGTGCGGCTGCAGCCCCATGGTCTCGGTATCGATCGCCACTGAATCGGTATAGCGGGACAGATCGGGCAGATCGCCGCGATGCAGGCGGATGGTCATGATGTCAAAAACCTCGTCGAATCGGTGTGGTTCAAACTAGCTTTGAAATCGCCAGCAAACGAGAGGCGCTGGGCACCGGCGACGATCGGCGCGGCGAGCACCCTGTTTCAGTCGCAAACCCCTGAAAGGCAACCGTTTTCGACAACATCGACCAGCGGGCAGGTTGTCCGCCCGGCTCCTTTTCGGGGATGCCTGGCCGGGTCTGGGCAAAATCGTGAAAACAACCCCATGCACAGATAGGAGGACCCAGGCCACCGCATTCCTGCGGCACTGCGTCCGCGGCCCAAAAAGTAAAATGCTCCGCCGTCAGCGCCGTGCCAAACCCCATTCCCATCAATAGCTTACCGGGCGTGCCGCCGCGGGTTTGGCGCAGGCGAGGGTGCCGGCATTATTCGCACTTCTGCAAGACGCCTGAAATCGCTTGATCGGAACACATGATGCCGCCCCACTGGTAACCGATGCGGCCGTGAAATTCGATCTTGAACCAGTCGTAACCGTCCATCGTGCCGGCGCGCTCCAGCAGCGTGATACCGCTCTTCTCGGCCAGGCTCGCCAGCCGGGGCGCCGACATCGACGGGGCGCCGCGCATGATGCCGCCGAGCGACATCCCCGCCATCGGCAGCCGGGCTGGCCCGGCGACGGGGCGCGGGTCGGGAGGATTTTCGTTGCGTTCGCAGCGGCCGGTCCGCGGCGACTGATGGAAACCCGGGCCGCACGGATCGGTATTGCCTAAGCCGGGCCGGCCACCCTGCCCGGCCTCCTGCGGTTTGAACCGGCATTGCGCGGATCCCCAGTCCGGAATTTCCACGGTGATCCGGGCCTGGTCCGGCGAGATCTGCACGGCGTAATCGCCATCGGAAAACCGCAGCGGATCGCCCGGGCTCTTCTTCAACCGCATCGTCCCGCCCTCGATCGGGCCGGCCGTGATCGCGCTCGGGCTGATCACCGTGAGCGTGATGGCAGCGCCCCTGGCGCAGGAATAGACGCGGGTCTGGGCGTGGGCGGTCCCGACCGAGGCCATCACGGCCAGGACAAAGGCGGATGTCCTGATCATCTAAGTACCCGTCGGGGATGGTCGGATTTGACGCCGCGACACGTCTGCAGATCGTGTCGCGGCGCCGATCGCATCGGCAACATCAGAGGCATTGTCCCGCCGCGTTGAGCTTCCTGGGCGGCGGGCAATTTGGCGGGGGCGGCGGAGGCCTCACGCAGTTCGGTGGCGTGCCGGTCGTGCCTGGGGGACAGGTCGCAGGCGGCGGCCGCACGCAGTTCGGCGGCGTGCCGGTCGTGCCCGCCGGACAGGTCGCCGGCGGCGGTCTTACGCAATTCGGCGGCTTGCCGATCAAACCCGCAGGACAATTCGCCGGTGGAGGTCTTACGCAGTTCGGCGGCGTGCCGGTCATGCCTGCAGGACAGGTCGCTGGTGGCGGCCTCACGCAGTTCGGCGGCGTGCCCGTCATGCCCGCGGGACAATTCGCCGGTGGCGGTCTTACGCAGTTCGGCGGCGTGCCGGTCATGCCTGCAGGACAGGTCGCAGGCGGCGGCCTCACGCAGTTCGGCGGCGTGCCGGTCATGCCAGCGGGACAGGCCGCAGGCGGCGGTCTCACGCAGTTCGGCGGTGTGCCGGTCATGCCAGCGGGACACGTCGCAGGCGGCGGTCTCACGCAGTTCGGCGGCGTGCCGGTCGTGCCAGCCGGGCAGGTCGCGTCGGGCTGTTTCACGCAGTTCGGCGGAGTCCCGGTCGTACCCGCCGGACACGGGGCCGGAGCGATGCGAATGTTGGACGGTGGACTACAGATTCCGTTCGCGGCGATCTGCAATGGCCCCTTGCACAGGCAATTGGCCGACTGCGGGTTCTCGCCCGCATTGCAGTTCCGCGGATTGGTGTTCGGCTTGATGACCGTCGGCGCCGTGCAGATGCCGTTGACGATGTTCATCGTGTTCGGGCACAGGCAGTTCGCCGCCTGCGGGTTCTCGCCCGCATTGCATTGCCGGGGATTCGTATTCGGCTTGATGACCGTCGGCGCCATGCAGATGCCGTTGACGATGTTCATCGTGTTCGGACACAGGCAGTTCGCCGACTGCGGCCTTTCGCCCGCACTGCATTGCCGGGGATTCGTATTCGGCTTGATGACCGTCGGCGCCATGCAGATGCCGTTGACGATGTTCATCGTGTTCGG
>NZ_JAUYQU010000051.1 GCF_030697065.1 Bradyrhizobium sp. | reverse complement strand
ACCACGTATAAGTAAAAACCATCGCGCGGGGAGTGCCGGGTGATTCCGGTGTGACCTGACAACGCGTGTGCGCTCTACCTCTACCCATTGCACACGTGGCTATCGGGCGCATCGGGCGCCCGGCATTCCCCGCGCCCTCTGATTGCAGAGGGCGGGAAATTGAGAGCAAACCTCGGGCGAAACGCGCCGCGAGATCGCGAAGCTGCGTCTGCCGCGTCAGCGCAGCGGCTTCTTCAGCAGCGAGAAGCGGTCGGGATCCAGACCCATCGACGGCTGCAGCAGCGGCGCCTCGATGGTGCGCGGTTCCAGCGAGCGGGCGGCAGGGCGTTCGTTGATGGCGGGGTCGTTGGGAACGTCGCGATGCGAGGTGGCGCCGCGCCAGCGCTCCAGCACCGCGCTGACGAAGTGCATGTCGTGGCCGGCGGCGACCGAGGGCACCGTCGAGATGGTGGCTTCGCTGCGCGGCAATTGGTGGATCGGCACTTCCTTGAAGCGTAGCCGGGTCGGCAGCGCGACGCCTTCGCCGAACGCCAGCACTTCGCGGGTGCCGAGCGAGGGCACGAACGACAGCAGGTTGGCGGCGGCGTCCGAAACCGCCG
This sequence comes from Bradyrhizobium sp., assembly GCF_030697065.1. Classification (GTDB taxonomy): domain Bacteria; phylum Pseudomonadota; class Alphaproteobacteria; order Rhizobiales; family Xanthobacteraceae; genus Bradyrhizobium. Next base: position 10,221 of record NZ_JAUYQU010000051.1, on the reverse strand, counting down.
AGCGCAGCAGCGCCTGGTCGCGGTCGTTGGCCAGCCGCATCGCGAACAGCGTGTTGCACTGGGAAATGATGGTGGCGTCGAGTTCGGCCGGGCGTTGCGTCACGAGGCCGAGATAGACGCCGTATTTGCGGCCTTCCTTGGCGATGCGGCTGACCGCCTTGCGGGTCGGGCCGAATCCGATATTGCGGTCGGCGGAAGCATAGCGATGCGCCTCTTCGCACACGAACAGCAGCGGCGAGACGCCGTCGCTCCACAGCCCGAAATCGAACGCCATCCGGCACAGCACCGACACCACGCTGTCGACGACTTCGGCCGGAAAGCCGGCGAGCTGCATGATGGTCATCGGCCGGCCGTTGGCCGGCAGCCGGAACAGGTGGCTGATCACCTCCGCCATGGTGTCGCCGCCGACATTGGCGTTGTCGAACATGAAGGCGTAGCGCGGATCGTTGCGCACGGTCTCAATCCGCGAGATCAGCTTGTGATAGATGATGCGCGACGAGCGGTTTTCCAGCTTGCCCATGCGCTCGTCGATCAGCGAGATCAGGTCGACCAGCCGGTAGGGCACCGGGGTGTCGACGGTATAGCCGATCGTCTTGGGGTCGATCCGCTTCAGCCCGACCCGGTCGGCGTTCTGGTACTGGGTATAGATGCCCTTGGCCATCGGAATGACCTCGGCGAGGATGTCGAGCTCCTCGGGCACGCCGGGCCGGCCGGCGAACAGCACGTCGACAATTTCCTCGAAATTGAACAGCCAGAACGACAGCTTCAGATTGCGCGGATTGAGCACCAGCGCGCGGTCGCCGAAGCAGCGGCCATATTCGTTGTGAACGTCGAGCAGGAAGACCCGCAGATTGGGCCGCGATCGCAGGATTTCGTTCAGCAGCAGCGACACGCCGCTGGATTTGCCGACGCCGGTGGAGCCCAGCACCGCAAAATGCTTGGAGAGCATTTCCTCGACATCGACATAGGCGATGACGGAGGCATCCTGCTGCAGGGTGCCGACATTGATCTGATCCGATCCGGTCGGGGCGTAGACCGTGCGAAGCTCCTGATTGCTGATCAGTTCGACGGCATCGCCGATGGTCGGATAGTTGGTGACGCCGCGCTGGAATTTGGGCCGCTCCGGGCCGCCGAGGATTTCGCCGAGCAGATCGACCCCGGCGCTGGCGATGTAGGCGTCGGAGGAGGGCAGGTCCTCGCAGGTCACGTCGGTGATCATGGCGACGATGGTGGAATTGGCGCAGCGGATGCTGACGAAGCGGCCGACGGTCGCCCGCACCGCCGAGAGCCCGAGCTGGCTCGCCGCCAGCAACCCGACCCGGGCGAGGGAGCCGCGCACTGAAATCACACGTCCGAAGGATGTCACAGCGTTTGAACCTGGCATGTCATGATTGGACCTGGGTAACACTATGGAGGCGGGGGTTGGAGAAACGGTTAAGCGCGGACAATTCGAGGTGCGCTAAATCTGCGGCATCATGCTCGGCATTCCACTTTGTTGCGCCGCACCGCGAGCCGCATCGATGGATTTGGCTGGAAAACCGAGCTTTTCAAGGTGCAACGGCGGTTCCTGCCCGCTCGCGTCCTTAAGCACTCGTTTACCAAGGCAGGAGGAGGCTGCGGTGAAGTGGGGCCTGCCGCGAAGGCCTGACGCGAGGCCTGTGATTGACACCGGCGACGGCACCGCTAACCTGCGATCAAATTCCGAAAGTGATTTCCGCGCGAAACCGCTTATCCGGACTAACAAGAAACGAGGCAGGGTGGAACGCGATGAACCGCGGCACCGGGATTTGAGCGAGTTCGCGCGGCCTTCGGCGCTCGCGCCCTTCCGTATCCGAAATTACCGTTTTCAGTGGCCCGCCGATTTGCTCACCTCGTGGGCGTTCGAAATGGAGACGCTGATTCTCGGCTGGTATGTGCTGGTCGAGACCGGTTCGGTCTTGCTGCTGACGGTGTTCGCGTCGCTCAGTTTCGTCGGAACCCTGATCGCCCCGATGTTCGGCGTGGTCGGCGACCGCATTGGCCACCGCGACCTGCTGGCGATGATGCGGGCGTTTTACGCGGTTCAGGCCGCCATCCTGATGACGCTGGCGCTGACGGGCCTCCTGAATCCGGTCTATGTCCTGATCATCGTGGCGGTCATGGGCCTGGTGCGGCCGTCGGACCTCGGCGTGCGCGGCGCGCTGGTCGCCACCATCATGCCGCACGACCAGCTGATCGGCGCGATCAGCATTTCCAGGACCACGATGGATACCGCGAAATTCGCCGGCGCCTTGAGCGGCGCCGGGCTGTTCGCCGCCCTCGGCATGGGGCCGGCCTATATCGCGATCGTCGGCCTCTATCTCGTCTCCACGTTTTTGGGCCTGCGCGTCGTGGCGCCCTCCCAACCTCACCCGGCAGGCGAACTGACCGACGGCGCGCCGCTTCGCTCGACGCTGCGCGACCTCAAGGAGGGCGTCGTCTATGTCTGGACCACGCCGCGGATGCGGGCGGCGATCTGGGTCGCCTTCCTCGTCAACCTGACCGCCTATCCGCTGTCCAACGGACTCTTGCCTTACGTCGCGCGCGACATCTACGGCACCGACCAGACCGGGCTCGGCTATCTCGCGGCCAGCTTTGCGCTCGGCTCGCTGGTCGGGTCGATTGCGCTCAGCCTGATCGGCGGCATCCGGGTGGCGCGGCTGATGATCGGCTCCACCATGGCGTGGTTCGCGACCCTGCTGGTATTCGCGCAACTGCAGAGCATGCCCGCCGCGCTGGCCTGCCTGATGCTGGCGGGCTTCATGCAGAGCCTCGCCATGATCTCGGTCGCCGTCATCCTGATGCGCGCGGCCAGCGAACATCTGCGCGGCCGCGTAATGGGCGTGCGCATGCTCGCGATCTACAGCCTGCCGCTCGGCCTGCTGGCCGCCGGCAGCCTGATCGGCGAAATCGGATTCGCCGCCACCGCCTCGCTCTACGCCGCCGCCGGCATCGCGCTGATGCTGGCGATCGTGGTGCACTGGCGCGCCGACCTGTGGAACCTGCACGCGCCGGCGAATGCGAGGTGAGCGAAAACGTATGGATTTCAAGCCGTAGATGATCTGGCTGGGGAACTAGGATTCGAACCTAGACAAACAGAGTCAGAGTCTGTTGTGCTACCGTTACACCATTCCCCAATAACTTCAGATACTTAAGGCCAATTCCGGCAGTTCCGGCGACGGATCGGGCAGAGGCCTTCGAAGCGTGCGTCCTTCTACCCGCTCGGTCCCGGCCTTGGCAAGCGCGCGGCGATGCGCTTGGTGCGAGGGGGGCGGGCCAAGGCTGGCCATTTGGAGGCGCGGCCCGCGCCGCAGTCAGGAGCGGCGGCGCATGAGCGTGAATTTCGAGGAACTGGATTTCCGCCCGACGCCGATGGGCGTGCTCAGCCTGCGCCGCCGCCGGCTGCCGGGCACCGAAACCGACATTTATGAGATCAAGCTCGGCGACGAGTACCTGATGTCGAGCCGGTTCACCGTCGCCGAAATCGAACTGGCGCGGCTCGGCCTGGCGGCGCTGGCGCGCGCGGATCTCGACGTGGTGGTCGGCGGGCTCGGGCTCGGCTACACCGCGCAGGCCGCGCTGGAAAACCCGCGCGTGCGATCGCTGCTCGTGGTCGACGCGCTGGCCGAGGTCATCGAATGGCACGCGCAGGGGCTGCTGCCGCTCGGCAGGCAGTTGACCGGCGATCCGCGCTGCCGCCTCGTCAATGGCGACTTCTTTGCGATGTCGGATTCGGCCGAGGGCTTCGATCCCGACAGGCCGCGGCGCCGCTTCGATGCGGTGCTGGTGGATATCGATCACTCGCCGCGAAACCTGCTGCATCCGCGCCACGCCGCGCTGTACGAGCGCGAGGGGCTCGCCCGGCTCGCCGGGCATCTCAATCCCGGCGGCGTGTTCGCGCTGTGGTCGAACGACCCACCGGATGCGGCGTTCAGCGCGGCGCTTGCGGCGGTCTTTGCGACGTCGGACGCGCATGTCGTGCGTTTCGACAATTCGTTCGGGGATCACGACGCCAGCAACACGGTCTATATCGGGGTCAAGGCGGTTTAACCCGTGCGGCCCCCTGCGCCCGCGCCCGACGCGGCGCCGCCGTCATCTCGGCCTCGAGCAGCAGCAGCAGGCAGCCGCCGAGACGGACTTCCATCTCGTCGTCGTGCACGGATAACGGTCCGGGATTGTTGAGAATGGCGTTGACCAGCGTTCCCAGCACCACCTGAAAACCGAAGGCGATCGCGCGCGTCTTGGCGGCCTTGCGCCCCTTGCCCATGCGGCGGAGCAGCGGCGCCGTGGCATGGTCGGTGGCCGCGCGCGCCAAGCCCTTGAAGGGAGTCCAGCGGCTCGGCCGTGTATCGTCGTGCTGCAAGGCCGCGCGCAACACGCCTTCATGTTTTCTTGTCCAGCCGATCAGTCCGCGGACCAGGAGGCGGCAATGCCCGTCCAGCGAGCCGCCGGCGGTCTGTTCGTTCTCGGTCATCCGCGACAGCCCGCTCGCGCCGTCGCGCGCGGCAAGTTCGATCAGGGCGTTGAAGTAGGCTTCCTTGCTCTCGAACCGGCTGTAGAACGCGCCGACGGTGGCGCCGACTTTCGCGCACAGCGCCTCGATCGACAGTTCGGCGAGGCTGCGGGTGCGCAACATCTCCGCGCCGGCCTTGAGCAGCGCCGCCGTCGTCTCGCGGCTGCGCTTCTGCCGCGAGGGCGTGACGCCGGGGAGGTCGAAATCGGCCAATTCAGGCTGCATCGGATATTGCATCTCCGGCTGGATTATCCATAATGATAATTCCAATTATGATTTAAGACAATGGCACCGGCCGGAGCGGCGGCCGCGGGGCGAACGGCGGATCAACGGCCGTCGCAGGACAGGGAGAGACGCATGAGCGGCGGCAGCGACAAGTCCTTTGGCGGCACCATCGGCAAGACCATTGCGGGCTCGAAACCCTGGTGGCCGGCGGCGCCGAAACCGCCGGCGGGCGCGCCAAACATCCTGGTCGTGCTGTTCGACGACGTCGGCTTTTCCGATTTCGGCTGCTACGGTTCGCCGATCAGCACGCCGGTTATCGACAGGCTCGCCGCCGAAGGCCTGCGCTATTCCGGCTTCCACACCACCGCGATGTGCTCGACCACGCGCGCAGCCCTGCTGACCGGACGCAACCACCATTCCGTCGGCGTCGGCTGCCTCGCCAATTTCGACTCCGGTTACCCCGGCTATCGCGGCAAGATCGCGCGCGAGGCGGGTACGCTGGCGGAGATGCTGAAGACGCATGCCTATCGTAACTACATGGTGGGGAAATGGCATGTCACGCCGCTGACCGAAAGCGGCGCCACCGGGCCGTTCGACGGCTGGCCGCTCGGCCGCGGTTTCGACCGCTTCTACGGCTTCCTCGATGCCGAGACCGACCAGTTCGCGCCGGAACTGGTCTGCGACAACACCCACATCGATGCGCCCGGCACCCAGGCCGATGGCTATCACCTGACCTCGGATCTGATCGACCAGTCGATCCGCTTCATCGCCGATCACATCGCCGACCGGCCCGATCTGCCGTGGCTGACCTGGGTCGCGCTCGGCGCCTGCCACGCGCCGCATCAGGCGCCCGCCGACATCATCAGGAGCTACGACGAGACCTTCGCGCACGGCTGGGACATCGAGCGCGAGCAGCGGCTGGCGCGGCAGAAGGCGATGGGAATCGTGCCGCAGGGCACCCGGTTGCCCGCGCGCAACGACGGCGTGAAGGCGTGGGATGAGCACAGCGCGGACGAGCGGCGGCTGTTCACGCGGCTGCAATCGGCCTTCGCCGGCATGCTCGATCATGCCGACCGGCATCTGGCGCGGCTGATCGGCTTTCTCGACACCGCCGGCATTCGCGACAATACGCTGATCCTGGTGCTGTCCGACAATGGCGCGAGCCAGGAGGGCGGGCCGTTCGGCTTCGTCAATGCGATGGGACCCTACAATTTCCGCCCCGAGCCGGTCGCGGAGAAGGTGCGACGGATCGACGACATCGGCGGGCCCGACTCCCACAGCAATTTTCCGCATGGCTGGGCGATGGCGTCCAACACGCCGCTGCGGCGCTACAAGCAGAACACCCATGGCGGCGGCATCCGCGATCCCTTCATCATGTCCTGGCCCCGGCGCATCGCGGCGAAGGGCGAGTTGCGTCACCAGTTCGTGCATGCCAGCGATCTGGTGCCGACGCTGCTCGAACTGGTCGGCGTCAGCGCACCGGAGGAGATCGCGGGCGTGGCGCAGATGCCGATCGAGGGCGAGAGTTTTGCGCGTTCCATCGCGGAGCCGTCGGCGCCGTCGAAAGCGTCGCCGCAATATTTCGAAATGTTCGGGCATCGCGGGCTTTGGCACAACGGCTGGAAGGCGGTCGCCTTTCATCCGCCGGGTACCCCCTTCGAGAACGACAGCTGGGAGCTGTTTCACCTCGACGGCGATTTTTCCGAGGTCGAGGATCTCGCCGCGAAGCAGCCCGAGCGGCTGGCCGACATGATCCGGCTGTGGTGGCGCGAGGCGGAGAAGCATAATGTGCTGCCGCTCGACGACCGCTTCGCCGCGCGCTTTGCCGAGAACGCCGCCCGGTTCCAGGGCGCGCGCGACAGTTTTGTCTTCCACGCCGGCATGGGGCACGTGCCCACCGACGTCGCCCCCGATGTGCGCAGCCGCAGCTATACCATCGAGGCGCATGTCGAGATCGGCGAAGCCGGCGCCGAGGGCGTGCTGATCGCGCATGGCGACGCCACGTCGGGCTACAGCCTCTACATCGAGGACGGCTTCCTGGTTCACGATCTCAATATCGGGGGAGGGCATGAGATCGTCCGTTCAAGCCGCAAGGTTCCGTCCGGCGCACACCGGCTCGGCGTCCATGTCGAGCGGCTGGTGCGGGAAACCGCGCCGGCCAGGGGCTCCCGCACCGGGGTCAGCGCCTATACGCTGCTGATCGACGGCGAGCCGGTGGGCTCGCTGCAGACGCAGCAGGGATTCAATAATTTCATCTCGTGGTCCGGCCTCGACATCGGCCGCGACCGCTCCAGCCCGGTGTCGCATTACGACGCGCCGTTCGAATTCACCGGCCGATTGCTGCGCGTGACGGTCGCCATGCATGCCGACCAGAAGCTCGACGGCGACGGCGTCGGCGCCGCGGAAATGGCGCGGCAGTGAGGTGACGGGGATCACTTGATCCGGTCGTAGGCCGCGGCGAAATCGGTCAGCGGGATCGGGATCGTGATGTTTTCCTTGCCGAGATTCTGAAACGACACTTTCAGCTGCTTTCCCGATCTGAGCGCGGCGAGCAGGTCGGGCGCGATCGGGGAGCCGGCGTAGCAGCCGCGGGTTTCGCAGGTCTGGACCTGCAGGTCCGTCACCTTGCCGTCGTCGACCTGGAGCTTCGCGCCTCCCGGCAAATTGAGTCCGAGCGGCAGTTGCACCAGCGCGACCGGCGCTTTGGTGTCGGCGGGCACGCGGATGTTGACGAGGACGATCAACTGCCCGGTCTTGCTGAGCACCGCGGTTTGCTCCATCGCGCATTCGAGCGGCGCGGCGCGGCTGGCGCTGGTGCATCGCGCGTTCCAGCCCGCCTGCCCGGCAGGGGTGGTTTCCGGCGGAGGCGTGGCGGGTGTCGGTGTCGCCGCCGGTGCGGGCGGCTCGGCCTTCGATTTCGGGGCCTGCTGGGCGTGGCTGATCCCGATCGATCCGGTAGCCAGGAGGGCGATGCAGATCGCAGTCTTGCTGGACATTTTCACTGAACGGGCTCCGGGAGGACTGCATTCGGATGTGCCGTCGGGGGCTCAAAGTCAAGCCGGTCGGCGGCCTTGTTGTTCGATCGTCGCGCCGTCCGAATGCCGTGCGTTGACCCTTGTGCGCTGAAGCCTTGCGCGGCCGCCGACAATATAGGTTCATTCTAAACTGCGCGGGGCCGCGCGGCTTTTTTTGGGCTGCGGGGCATGGTACGGAATGGCCATGCTGGCGGCCTGATCTTCGATCTCGCCCTGCCATCCAGGGCCCTTGTGAACGGCTGGGCGAGACCACCCTGAAACGGTCAAATTGACCGTATTGATCACCAATTGCCCGCTGCTGAGCTGAAGCATGAAGATGTTCCCGTTTCGAACCGCTTTTGTCGTGACCTTTGCACTGGCGATGACGTCGCTGTGCCAGGCGCAGCAGAACGCCACGCCGCCGGTTCCGCAGGCTCCCGCTTCGTCGCAGGCGCAGCCGCCGGTTGCCCCGGCACAGGCGGTGCCCGCCGCGCCTGCGGCGGCCGATCCCGCAGCCGTACCGGCCGAGAGCAAATTGCTGAATCCGGTCACCGCGATGCACGACATGTCGCCATGGTCGATGTTCCAGTCGGCGGATGTGGTGGTCAAGGCGGTCATGATCGGGCTGGCCCTGGCCTCGCTCGTCACCTGGACCATCTTCATCGCCAAGATGATCGAGATGTCGCTGGCCCAGCGCCGGCTGCGCACGGCGCTGCGCAAGATCGGCGAGTCGCGGTCGCTGGCCGAAGCGCAGTTCGCGCTCGGCGCCAAGCAGGGCGTGCTGCCCTCGCTGCTGGCGGTCGCGATGCGCGAGGCGCGGCTGTCGGCGGGAATTTCCAGCGACGCCGGCATCAAGGAGCGCGCGGCCTCGAGCTTTGCCGAGATCGTGCGCGCCGAGGCGCGGCGGATCCGGCTCGGCATGGGAATGCTGGCCACCATCGGCGCCACTTCGCCGTTCGTCGGGCTGTTCGGCACCGTGTGGGGCATCATGAACAGTTTTATCGGCATCGCGAAATCGCAGACCACCAACCTTGCGGTGGTCGCCCCCGGCATCGCCGAGGCGCTGCTCGCCACCGCGCTCGGCCTGGTCGCGGCGATCCCGGCCGTGATCATCTACAATCACTTCGCGCGCGTGACCAAGGGCTACCTCGAACTGGTCGGCCGTGCCTCCGGCGCCTCGGCGCGGCTGCTTTCGCGCGACCTCGACCGCCTTTATGTCAGTTCGCCCGGCGGCGCGCATTCGCGTGCGGCGGAGTAGCCGATGGCCGTTTCGCTCACCGACAACGATCCGCTCGACGACGACAATGATTTCGCGGAAAGCCACGAGATCAACGTCACGCCCTTCATCGACGTCATCCTGGTTCTGCTGATCATCTTCATGGTGGCAGCGCCGCTTTCGACCGTCGACCTGCCGATCGACCTGCCGACCTCGACCGCGGCGCCGCAGAAGAAGCCGGACAAGCCGACCTATGTCAGCATCAAGCCCGACCTCGCGGTGGCGATCGGCGAGACACTGGTCAAGCGGGTCGATCTGGTGCGCTCGCTCGACGCGATGGCGGATATGAGCAAGGAGCGCTTTGTCTTCCTGCGTGCCGACCGCGCGGTGCCCTATGGCGAACTGATGGACGTACTGGAGCTGCTGCGCGCCGGCGGCTATTCGAAGATCAAGCTGGTGGCGCTGGAGGGTGTCCCCGGCGGCGCGGCCGCCGAAAACGCCGCTCCCGAGACTCCGAAACCCTGAAGCGAAAACGACATCGGGATGTCCGACCTCCTCGAAACCGAACCAAAACCCTCGCGCCGGCTGTGGGCCTTCGCCGCGGCGGGCGCGCTCGCGCTGCATCTCGGCTGCGGCGCGCTGGCGATCGCGCATTTGCGCGAAGCGGAAGCCGACGACGCGCTCGGCGCCAACGCGATCGAGATCGGCCTCGAATTCGCCTCGGTGCGCCGCGAGGTCACCGACCTGCCGGCGGGACCCGACACCGACGCGTCGGTGGCGTCGCCGGCGCTGGCCGAGCAGCAGGCCGAGGTCAAGGAGACCGAACTGCCGAAGGACATCCCGACCGAGCCCGAAGAGGCCGACCGGGTGGTGACACCGGACGAGTCGAACAAGCCGACGGAGGAGGATACCAGGGTCGCCGCGGTACAGACCCAGGCCTCCACCGAGTCGGTCGCTTCCGAAGCCACCGCGACGCCGAGCTCGGAAGCGATCCCGGAGGGACCGCGTTCGGTGGCGCCCGCGATCGGCAGCGGCGAAACCGCGCGGCGCGCGCGCGTGACCTGGCAGAAGGAGCTGATCGTTCATCTCGACAAGCACAAGCGCTATCCGGCGGCGCGTTCGCAGAAGAGCGCCGAGATCATGGTCTCCTTCGCGCTCGACCGCATGGGTCGCGTGCTCTCGGCCACCATCGTCAAGGGATCCGGCGACGCCGCCTTCGACGAAGCCGCCCTCGC
>NZ_JAUYQU010000181.1 GCF_030697065.1 Bradyrhizobium sp. | reverse complement strand
TTCCGCATCCTCGGTCGACCGCGCTTCGCCGAACCTGAGCGTAAAACGGTATTCCTTGCGGCCATCCATCACGAACGGAACCGTCTTGGTCGCCTCGCCCAGCGCGATCGGCAGGCAGCCGGTGGCGAGCGGATCGAGCGTTCCGGCATGCCCCCCGCGCCTGGCCGTGAACAGGCGGCGGACGACTGCGACCGCGTGTGTCGAGGTCATGCCGATCGGCTTGTCGAGCACCACCCAGCCGTGGACGTCGCGCTTGTCGCGCCGCGGCTGGTTGTTCGGGCGCAGCTGCTTGCCGGAGCGCGGCAGATTCCCGTCGCGATTAGATTCCGGAGAATTATTTTCATCGGCCGCTTCCGAATCGACGATTTCCGGCTCGATCACGCTGTTGGCGGTGGTCACGATCATCAGTTTACTCTTCCGTGTCTTGCGAATCGGGCGTGAGGTCTCTTTGCACCGCGGGTGTTCGCAGTAATTTCTCTATTCGTTCCGCTTCGTCGAATCGTTCGTCGACGCGGAAGCGGACATCAGGCGCGAATTTCAGGTTAACGCGGTGCGCGATCTCGCCGCGCAGGAACTTCTTGTTCCGCTCCAGCGCCGCAATCACCTTGTCGGTGTCGCGGCCGCCGAGCGGCATCACATACACCGTGGCGAGTTTCAGGTCCGGCGACATCCGCACTTCGGGCACCGTGATGATGTGGCCCTCGAGTTCCGGATCGTGCACGCTGCCTTGCGACAGGATGTCGGCGACGGCGTGACGCACCACTTCGCCGACCCGCAACTGACGCTGCGAGCCGCCGGGCGCGGAGTCCTTCTTGTGGTGGGGCATTGTCGTAATCCCAATTGTCTTCATCACCCGCGAAGGCGGGTGATTCGGTACTCCGTTGGCCACAATTGTTGTCCGAGATGACTGATGCCCCGCCTTCGCGGGGCATCACGGCCTAATTCAAGACCCAACTCTACGTAAGATTTGGACTTACAGAGAGCGCTGGATCGTCTCCACGCGATAACATTCGATGACGTCGCCGGCCCGCATGTCGCCGTAATTCTCGAACGCCATGCCGCATTCCTGGCCGGACTGCACTTCCTTCACTTCGTCCTTGAAACGCTTCAGCGTCGACAGCTTGCCTTCATGCACGACGACGTTGTCGCGAATCAGGCGGACATTGGCGCCGCGTTCCACGGTGCCGTCGGTGACGCGGCAGCCCGCGACCTTGCCGACCTTCGAGATGTTGAACACCTCCAGGATCAGGGCATTGCCCAGCATGGTCTCGCGCAGCGTCGGCGCCAGCAGGCCGGACATCGCCTTCTTCACGTCATCGACGAGGTCGTAGATGATGTTGTAGTAGCGGATTTCGATGCCGTTGCGCTTGGCGAGAGCCGCCGCTTCCTTGTTGGCGCGGACGCTGAAGCCGATGATCGCGGCGTTGAAGCCTTCCGCCAGCGTCACGTCGGATTCCGAGATGCCGCCGACGCCTGCATGAAGAATACGCGCCGCGACTTCATCGGTGCCGAGCTTTTCGAGCGAGCCGAGAATCGCTTCCAGCGAGCCCTGCACGTCGGCCTTGATGACCAGCGGGAAGTCCTTGCGGCCCGTGGTCTTGAGCTGCGACATCATCTGTTCGAGCGATCCGCGCATACCGGCATTGCTGGCGGCGGATTTCTCGCGCTTCTGATGGGCGCGATAGCTCGTGACTTCGCGGGCGCGGGCTTCGTTTTCGACCACGGCGAGGCGATCGCCGGCCTCCGGCGGACCGTTGAAGCCGAGCACCTCGACCGGAACCGAAGGGCCGGCCTCCTGAATGGTCTGGCCCTGATCGTTGATCAATGCGCGA
>NZ_JAUYQU010000151.1 GCF_030697065.1 Bradyrhizobium sp. | reverse complement strand
AATCCTTCATAGGCGGCGACGATCCGCGCCACCAGTTCATGGCGAATCACGTCTTCGGCGGTGAATTTCACCTGCGAAATGCCTTCGACGCCATCGAGCAGCCGTGCGGCCTCCGCAAGTCCCGAAGTCTGTCCGGGCGGCAGATCGACCTGGGAGGGATCGCCCGTGATGATCATGCGGCTGTTTTCACCGAGCCGCGTCAGGAACATCTTCATCTGCATCGACGTGGTGTTCTGCGCCTCGTCCAGGATGATGACGGCGTTGGTCAGGGTACGGCCGCGCATGAAGGCGAGCGGCGCGATCTCGATTTCGCCGGCCTGCAGCGCGCGCTCGACGATCCGCGAGTCCATCAAATCGTACAGCGCATCATAGATCGGCCGCAGATAGGGATCGACCTTCTCCCGGAGGTCGCCGGGCAGGAAGCCGAGCCGCTCGCCGGCCTCGACCGCGGGGCGCGACAGGATGATGCGATCGACTTCCTTGCGTTCGAACAATTGCGCGGCATGCGCCACGGCGAGCCAGGTCTTGCCGGTGCCCGCCGGGCCGATGCCGAACACCATTTCGTGGCGCTTCAGCGCGCGGATATAGGAATCCTGGGCGGCGGTGCGCGCCCGCACCGGACGCTTGCGCAAATTGATGGTCTCGAACGCCGTCTTCGCGGCCTTGGCGTCGAATTCGAACAGCGACCCCTGCGCGATCACGGCGCGAATCGCCCCCTCGACGTCGCCCTGCGCGAGGTCGTGGCCCTGCGTCGCCTGCGCATACAGCGTCTCCAGCACCCGCCGCCCGGCGTCGCAGCCGTCGCGCGAGCCGGCGATCGTGATGTGATTGCCGCGCGAATCGACCACGATTCCGAGCCGGCGCTCGATCAGCGCCAGGTTCTGGCCGTAGGGGCCGACCAGAGCGGACGCCGCCCGATTGTCGTCGAAATCGATGACGACCTGCGTTTCGGGGGGGATTTGCATGTCGCGGTCAAATTTGCGGGCGGGAGCGAGTGCAGGCGAATCCGATGCGCTTTTGGGCAAGGGTTCAGGCTCCCGTTATCATTGGGGAAGAAGCGGAGATTCGCGAGGATGCCGGCCGTGCAGGAGCCGTGGCGGCGAGTTCGCCGAGCAGGCTGTAGCGCTCGAGGCTGGCAATCGTCACCGGCAGCACCTGCCCGATGATGTCAGGGGACGCCATCACATGCGCCGGCTGCAGATAGGCGGTGCGGCCGACGATCTGGCCGGGATTGCGGGCGGCGCGTTCGAACAGCACGTCCACGGTGCTGCCGATCGCAGCCAAATTGAAGGCCGCTTGCTGGCCGTCGATCAATTCCTGGAGCCGCACCAATCGCTCGTCCATTTCAGCCGCTGACACCGTCTCCCGCATGTCCGCCGCCGGCGTGCCGGGCCGCGGCGAATACTTGAACGAATAAGCCCCAGCGTATCCGATTTGCCGGACCAGCGCGAGTGTCGAGACGAAATCTTCCTCGGTCTCGGTGGGAAAGCCCACGATAAAATCCGATGAAAAAGCAATGTCTTGCCGGACCGCGCGGAACCGGTCGATGGTGCGGCGGTAATCCTCGGCGCTGTGCTTGCGGTTCATCGCGGCCAGAATCCGGTCTGAACCCGACTGCACCGGGAGATGCACGAACGGCATCAGTTCCGGCAAATCGCGGTGCGCCGCGATCAGGCTGTCGTCGACGTCGCGGGGATGGCTGGTGGAATAGCGCAGCCGCGCGATGCCGGGGATCCCGGCCAGGCGATGCAGCAATGCGCCGAGCGACCAGGTGCGGCCGTCCGGCCCCTCGCCGTGATAGGCATTGACGTTCTGACCGATCAGGGTGATTTCGCGCACCCCGTTGTCGGCCAGTCGCAGCACGTCGTCGACGATCCTGGCGACCGGACGCGATACTTCGGCGCCCCTGGTATAGGGCACCACGCAGAACGTACAAAACTTGTCGCAGCCTTCCTGCACCGTGACGAAGGATGAAATGCCGCGCGAGCGGATCGCATCGGGCTTCGGCGGCGCCAGGAAGCCGAATTTGTCCTCGACCGGAAATTCCGTCTCCACCGCGCGGCCGTGGCTCTTCGCCCGCGCCAGGAGCTGCGGCAAATGATGGTAGCTTTGCGGGCCGACCACGACATCGACCGTCGGCGCCCGGCGAATGATCTCGGCGCCTTCCGCCTGCGCGACGCAGCCGGCCACCGCGATGCTCATGCGGCGGCCATTTCGCGCGGCCTCGTCCTTGACGGCGCGCAGCCGTCCGAGCTCGGAGTAGACCTTCTCCGATGCCTTCTCGCGGATGTGGCAAGTGTTGAGAATCACGAGATCCGCATCGTCCACGCTGGACGTCTCGACAAAGCCTTCGGGTGCCAGCGTGTCCACCATGCGTTGCGCATCGTAGACGTTCATCTGACAACCATATGACTTGATATGCAGCTTGCGCGGCGGGCTCATGGAACCTGAATGCTGTGCTGGGGTGGCGCCATTGCGGCGCAGGGGCTCAATTATAGGCTAAAGCGCTGGAAATCCAGCGCGATAGAGCCGTCATTCCGGGTCGATGCGCTTTGCATCGAACCCGGAATCTCGAGATTCCGGGTCTGGTGCTTACGCACCATCCCGGAATGACGGCCTAATTGGTCCCAATCCGCCCGATTAGCCCCGGTAATTGCCGCATATCGTCGAATATCGCGGCAGCGCCGGCGGCGCGCAGCCGTTCGCCGTGGCCGGGGCGGCAGTGGCTGCCGCCGTGAAAACCGAGCACGCTCATCCCGGCGGCGACCGCGGCGGCGATGCCCGGCAGGCTGTCCTCGATCACCAGGCAGCGCGCCGGTGCGGCCCGCATCTGTCCGGCGGCAAACAGGAACAGGTCGGGCGCCGGCTTGCCGCGTTCGACTTGCGAGGCGGAGAAAATGTGGGGAGCCAGCCGATCATGGAGCCCGGCGCATGTGAGGCCGTGGCGGATTTTCTCCGGCGTGCCGCTCGACGCCACGCATTTCGGCAGGCTGATCGCGGCGATCGCTTCGTCGATGCGCGGAATGGCCCTGAGTTCATCGGCGTAGCGCCGCAGCGTGGCTTGTTTCATCTGCGAGTCAAAATCATCGGGAAGCGCGCGGCCGAGTTCGGCTTCGATGGTTTGGCGGGCTTCGCGATCCGACACGCCCAGAAATCGCTCGAGCACCTGATCCGGCGTGATCGTGTAGCCGTGGCGGTTCAACATTTCCGCATGCGCGGCGCAGGAGATCACTTCGCTGTCGACCAGCACGCCGTCGCAGTCGAAAATGACGAGATCGAAACGGACTGTGTCGTGACGCGTATTCTGCACGCGATCAGGATTTGTCGTCGTCCAGCGGGACGCAATACAGTTCCAGCCGGTGATCGACCAGCTTGTAGCCGAGCCTGCGGGCGATTTCGGCCTGCAGCTTCTCGATTTCCTCGTTGGTGAATTCGATCACCTTGCCGTCGCGCAGATTGATCAGGTGATCGTGATGGCTGTCGCGCATCTGCTCGTAGCGGGCGCGGCCCTCGCGGAAATCATGCCGCTCGATGATGCCGGCGTCCTCGAACAGTTTTACCGTGCGGTACACCGTCGAGATCGAGATCTTGTCGTCGACCGCGACGCAGCGGCGATACAGTTCCTCGACGTCGGGGTGATCCACCGCGTCCGCCAGCACGCGCGCGATCACGCGGCGCTGTTCGGTCATGCGCATGCCGGTGGCGGCGCAGCGGGATTCGATGCTGGCGGCCTTCGGCACGGGCGTGGATTTCAATGCAGTCATGATTCGTCCGCTTTCGGCAACGATGATCCGCCAGATCACACTGCGGTCGGATCGTGCGCCCCTTGCAAGGGCCTTTCTGCCACTCCGGGCGCGCTACGACAAGTCGCGACGCATCAGAAGTGCGTTCAATTGTTCCCCGTTGGCCTCGCGGTAATACCGTTCGCGACGGCCCACGACGGCGAATCCGGCCCGTTCGTACAACCGCCGCGCCGGCTGATTATTCTCCTCGACCTCGAGGAATATGGTGCGCACGCCGCGGCCCGCCAGATGGCCGAGATGTGTCATCAGGAGGTCGCGGGACAGCCCGCGGCCGCGCTGATCGGCGGCAACGGCGATCGACAGGATCTCGGCCTCGTCCGCGGCCAGGCGCGACACCGCGAAGCCGATGATCTTTCGTCCCTGCCTGAGGCGATGAACCAGCGTGTTGCGCTCGGCCAGCATGGTCTCGAATTCGGCTTCGCCCCAGCCGCGGTGAAACGATGCGCCGTGCAATTGCGCCAGATGGGTCGCATCGCGCGGGATCGCGGGCTCGATCACCGGATCGCCGCCGCGCCACCATCCGCGCAACCAGGAACCGATCTGGCCCATCATGACGCCGGCGGCGGCGCGGCTTTCTGCAGCGCGTCCTGTGAAGGCTTGGCATCGGGCGGTCGCAGGTAATAGGGCCGCGCCGGCGCCGCATCCGGACTGACCGCGGCCCCCAGCCACGCCACCCAGGCGATATCAGGCGCCGGTTGCGGGTCGACCCTGAACGGCGGCTCCGCATCGGCCGGCCAGCGCTGGCCGAGAATCCCGGCGGCATTGCCGACCAGGTGCGGCGCGCCGAATCGCGCAGCATCGAGCGCCTCCGCGATCGGCGCGACGCGCGGCCGGACCAGCGAACCGCCGTCGCCGCTCACCACCTGATAATAAACATGGTCGTGCCGCGCATCGATCGCCGAGATTACCGGCTGCGCGGCATTCTGCCCGACCACCGGTGCGGCATAGGCCGTCAGCGTGGTCAGCCCGACCACCGGCTTGCCGGCGGCAAGGCCGATGCCGCGCGCCGCGGAAAGGCCGACCCGCAGGCCGGTAAAGCTGCCGGGGCCGGTGGTCACCGCGATGCGGTCGAGCGCAGTGAAGGCAACGCCGGAGGCCTCCATGACGCGCGCGATCAGTGGCATCAGCGCCTCGGCATGGCCGCGCTTCATCGGCTGCGACTCCCGCGCGATCAGTTGGGCCGCGTCGGTGTCGAGCACGGCGGCGGCGCAGGCGTCGAGTGCGGTATCGATGGCGAGGATCAGCATGGACGTGTCTTATCATCATTCGGTGGAACTCAAGCGGTTGGAACTTCTTCACAAACTGCCTTTGTCGGATTTCATGAAGTCGGCACCGCACGGAGTGTCAAGTATTCTTGACACAACCTCTGGGAGGCTAAGGCATTGATATTATGACGAATTAAGGAAGTATTAGCCATCGGATGGCAGCTTGGGCTCAGGTAAAGCGGATCCATTTCGGGTCCGGACGATGCATTTTCGGCAGATCAAGCCACGCTCGTTACCGACGGCTGGAAAGGTGTTTGAAGTGAATTTTTGGAGAAACGATTCGACGGCGCGAGACGCGCTCGCCCAGGTCATGGCCATCAGCAAGTCGCAAGCCGTGATCGAGTTCAACATGGACGGCACCATCATCACCGCCAATTCCAACTTCCTCGATGCGCTGGGTTATCGGCTGGAGGAAATCCAGGGCAGGCATCACGCCATGTTCGTGCTGCCGGCGATGCGCGAATCGGTCGAATATCGCGCGTTCTGGGCCAACCTCAACCGCGGAGAATTCCAGGCCGCCGAATATCCGCGGATCGCCAAAGGCGGTCGCGAGATCTGGATCCAGGCTTCCTACAATCCGATTTTCGACAACGCCGGCAAGCCGTGCAAGGTGATCAAGTTCGCCACCGACATCACCGCGCAGAAGCTTCGCAGCATGGAGGATGCCGGCCGGATCGCCGCCATCGGCCGCGCCCAGGGAGTGATCGAGTTCAATCTCGACGGCACCATCATCTCCGCCAATGATATTTTTCTCGGCGTGGTCGGCTATTCGCTGGCCGAAATCCAGGGCAAGCATCACCGCATGTTCGTCGCCCCCGGCGAGCGCGACGGCAGCGCCTATCGTGAATTCTGGGCGAGCCTCAACCGCGGCCAGTTTCAGTCCGCCGAATACAAGCGATTCGGCAAGGGCGGCAAGGAGGTCTGGATCCTGGCTTCCTACAACCCGATCCTCGACGACACCGGAAGGCCATTCAAGGTGGTGAAATTCTGCAGCGATGTCACCGCGCAGAAGCTGAAAGCCGCCGACCTGGCGGGACAGATCGAGGCGATCGGCAAATCGCAGGCGGTGATCGAATTCAACATGGACGGCACCATCCTGACCGCGAATGAAAATTTCCTCGGCGCAATGGGGTATTCGCTGGGAGAAATCCAGGGCAAGCATCACCGCATCTTCGTCGATCCCGCCGACCGCGATGGCGCGGAGTATCGTGAATTCTGGGCCAGCCTCAACCGCGGCGTCTACCAGGCGGCGGAATACAAGCGGTTCGGCAAGGGCGGCAGGGAAATCTGGATCCAGGCATCCTACAATCCGATCCTCGACCTCAACGGCAAGCCGTTCAAGGTCGTGAAATACGCGACGGATACCACGGTTCAGGTGGTCGCGCGGCTGCGAAACGAGCGGGTCCGCACCATGATGGAATCGGTCGCCGCCGGCGCCGAAGAGCTCAACGCCTCGGTTCGCGAAATCTCCCAGGCGATGGCGAAGTCGAGGGAGACCGCATCGACGGCGGTCGATCGGGTCGAGGTCGCCGATCAGCAGGCGCAGCGACTGAGCGCAGCATCGGAGTCGATGCGCAGCATCGTCGATCTCATCGGCAACATCACGGGCCAGATCAACCTGCTGGCGCTCAATGCCACCATCGAATCGGCGCGGGCCGGCGAAGCCGGCAGGGGGTTCGCGGTGGTGGCGTCCGAGGTCAAGAATCTCGCCAGCCAGGCCAAGCAGGCCACCGACAAGATCGGCGAGGAGATCGGCAATCTGAACGGCATTTCCGGCGACGTCGTCGAAGCCCTCAATTCCATCAAGCAGGCGATTCAGCACGTCAGCGAGTATGTGACGTCGACCGCGGCGGCGGTCGAGGAGCAGAGCGCGGTCACCAGCGAAATGTCCACCAGCATGCAGCGCGCGGCGGCCGAGGCCGCGGCGATCGGGCAGGCGGCGTAGGTCAGGCTCCCAACGCCAACCTCCGCCATGGCCGGGCTCGTCCCGGCCATCCACGCCTTCCTGGCTTTCCCGCAGGCAGCGCAAAGACGTGAATGCCCGGCACAAGGCCGGGCATGACAAACTTCGATATCCGATTTGGTCCGACGTCCGCGCTAGCTTCTCACATCGGCCGGACTTCGACCACGTCGGGCACGAAATGCTTCAGCAGGTTCTGGATGCCGTGCTGCAGCGTCGCGGTGGAAGACGGGCAGCCGGCGCAGGCGCCCTTCATGTTGAGATAGACGATGCCGTCCTTGAAACCGCGGAAGGTGATGTCGCCGCCGTCATTGGCGACCGCGGGGCGCACCCTGGTCTCGATCAGGTCCTTGATGGTCGCGACCGTTTCGGCGTCGGCCTCGTTGAAGAACTCGTCTTCCTCGTCGGCGGCCTCGTCGCTGGCGGCAATGCCGTCGGCCAATAGCGGCGCGCCCGACATGTAGTGTTCCATGATGGCGCCGAGGATCGACGGCTTGAGATGCTGCCAGTCGCTCGCGTCCTTGGTCACGGTGACGAAGTCGGAGCCGTAGAACACGCTGGTGACGCCGGGCACGTCGAACAGCCGCGCGGCCAGCGGCGAGCGCGCCGCGGCTTCGCGATTGGCGAATTCCATGGTGCCGCCGTCGAGTACCGTGCGTCCGGGAATGAACTTCAGGGTGGCGGGATTGGGTGTGGCTTCGGTCTGGATGAACATCGGTTTCTCCTGCGACGTCGGTTCAAGGCCGGCGCGTGGCTTACCCCTTAGCAGATGGCGACGGCCGATGCACGATCAAGGGGGCGCAAAGCAGAGTTCCAAAGCGCATCTTCTCACTGCAGAGCTTAATCCCGGCGCATCGTTCGGCGACGCTCTTCTCCCCTCCCGCCACGCGCCTCTTGCGCGTGGCGGGGAGGGGTCGGGGGTGGGGGGTGTTTCCGCAAATTTGCTGTCAGCGGATGCGCTGATAGACCCCCCACCCCCAACCCCTCCCCACCGCTTCGCGGGGGGAGGGGAGAAGAGGGGCCTTACGACAACCCGTCGATGGCCGCATCGCTGAGCTCGCCGGGCACGATAATGACGGGAATCGGGAAGGAGCCGACCGTCTTGGCCATGGTGGTGATGATCGGGCCGGGGCCCTCGGGACCGGGATTGGCGGCCAGCACCAGCATCGCGATGTCGACGTCCTTTTCGATCACGTCGAGGATCTGGTCGGTGGGATCGCCCTCGCGGATCACGCGTTCGGGGGTGATCGCGGCGATGCCGTTGGCGCGGCCGGAGGCGCGGTCGAGCGCGGCGTTGGCGTTCTCCTCCGCCTCGGCGCGCATGATGTCGGCGACCCCGAGCCATTGCTGGTTCTGGTCCTCGGTCTCGATCACGCGCAGCATCACCACGGCGCCGCCGACGCGGATCGCCCAGCGGCTGGCGTAGTAGACCGCGCGGTCCCATTCCGCGGTGTCGTCAACGATGACAAGGCATTTCGGCTTGTGACCGGTCTCGTAGCTTCGTCGCTGGGTGGTCATGCATGTCCCGATGCTGCGCCAAACCGGCCCATGCTGCCATGGCGCAGCCATGCTCCACAAGCGGCAGTGCGAACGCTTTGCGGTGGATCAATTGTGGCGAAGGCGTGGAAAGCTAGCGCTTGCTGACGAATCCGACGATGTCGCGGGTCGCCTGCATGGTTTCGGCGGCGATCACGCGGGCGCGCGCTGCGCCGTCGAACAGCACCTGGTCGACATAACCGGGGTCCGCCACCAGCCGCTTCATCTCGGAGGCGATGGGCGACAGTTTTGTCACGCACAATTCGACCAGCGAATTCTTGAAGGCCGAAAATTGCCCGCCGCCGAATTCGCCGAGCAGATCGGCTTTGGTTCGCCCCGACAGGGCCGCGTAGATCCCGACCAGATTGTCGGCCTCGGGACGGGTCTCGAGCCCCTTTTCCTCCGACGGCAGCGGCTCCGGATCGGTCTTCGCCTTGCGGATTTTCTGCGCGATGGTGTCGGCATCGTCGGTGAGGTTGATGCGCGAATTGTCCGACGCGTCCGACTTCGACATTTTCTTGGTGCCGTCGCGCAACGACATCACCCGGGTCGCGGGACCGGTGATCAGCGGTTCCGGCTGCGGGAAGAACAATCCGTCGTCGAAGCCGTGGCCGCGGATCGACTCGGCAAAGTCGTTGTTGAACTTCTGCGCGATGTCGCGCGACAGTTCGAGGTGTTGCTTCTGGTCCTCGCCGACGGGAACGTGGGTGGCGCGATAGACCAGGATGTCGGCCGCCATCAGCACCGGATAATCGTAGAGTCCGACCGACGCCGCCTCGCGGTCCTTGCCGGCCTTGTCCTTGAACTGCGTCATGCGGTTGAGCCAGCCGATCCGCGCCACGCAATTGAAGATCCACGCCAGTTCCGCGTGCTCGAGCACCTGGCTCTGGTTGAAGACGATATGTTTCTTGGGATCGATCCCGGCGGCGATGAAGGCCGCGGTCACTTCGCGGGTGTTGCGCGCCAGCTCGGCCGGGCCGCCCCACACCTCCACCGGCTGCGTGATGGCGTGCATGTCGACGACGCAATAGAGACAATTATGCGTCTCCTGCAATTTGACGAAATTGACGATCGCGCCGAGGTAATTGCCGAGATGCAGATTGCCGGTCGGCTGGACGCCCGAAAATACCCGCTCAACGAATGCCATTGTCAGCTTCCCTGTTCCGGGCCGTCCCATGCCACGCGGGCCTCAGTCGCGCAAGCCGGCAGCCCTGCCTTGCCGGATCGCACCCATCGCCTCGGCCCAGCCGGTGACGCCGGACAGCGCCAGCAGCCCGCCGTAAACAGCGATTCCGCCCGCGATCAGCACCCCGAGCAGCGCGGCCTGCGCAAAGCCGTGCGCGGTTGCCGCCAGCGGCAACGCGAACGTCGTCGCCAGCCACAGCAGCCCGCCCATGGTGAGCGCCGCCGCCACGATGCGCGGCAGCCGCCGCCGTGCTGCGGCATCGATGGCGAAGCCGAATGTGACGGCGCCGCGCCGGATCAGGACGAGCGCGCTGCTCCAGGCCCCGAGCGCGATCGCAGCGGCAATGCCGCCGGCGCCATACAGTTGGCCGAGTATCAGGGCGAACGCGATCGCGACGACGAATCCCGTCGCCGTCGCCTTGAGCGGCGTGCTGGTATCCTCGCGCGCGAAAAACGCCGGCGACAGCGCCTTGACCAGCACATGCGCGGGCAGGCCGAGCGCCAGCCAGGTCAGCGCCTGCGCGGTGTCGGCGGTATCGGCCGCGGTGAAGGCGCCGTGCTGGAACAGCAGCCGCACGATCGGTTCGGCGAGCACGATCAATCCGAGCGTCGCCGGCAGCGCCAGCCCGACGCTGAGTTCGAGCCCGCGCGACTGCGCATGCGCGATGGCGCCGCGATCCCCCGCGCGCACGCCGCGCGTCAATTCGGGCACCAGCACGGTGCCCATGGCGACGCCGACCAGGCCGAGCGGCAGTTCGATCAGGCGGTTGGCAAAATACAGCCACGATATCGCCGAGGGCGATGACGACGCGATCACCGCGCCGCCGAGCACCAGCAGTTGCGGCCCGGCGCTGGCAATCATGCCGGGGACGGCCTTGCCGAGAAAGCCGCGCATCGGCGCATCGAACGTAATCCGCAACGGCGTCGCGGTGTCGCGGCCCTGCGAGACCAGCATCAGCAATTGCAGCAGCCCGGCCGCGCCGACCGTGCCGGCGACCACCAGTGCGGCGAAGCCGGCATCCTGGCGCCACGCCAGCAGCGCCGCCATCACGGCGATCAGCACGATGTTGAACAGCAGCGGCGAGAACGCGGTCAGCGCAAAGCGGCCTTGCGCGTTCAACAGCGCCATCATCACGGTGACGGGACCTGCGAAGGCGAGATAGGGCAGCATCAACCGGGCATCGTCGATCGCCATCTGCAGCGTCGGCGTCGCGGCAAAGCCCGGCGCCAGTGCTGCCATGACCAGCGGCATCAACAGCCCGATCAGCGCCGCCGCCGCCACCAGCGCGGCGCCGACGGTGCCGAGCACGCTGCCCGCAAACGCCGCGGCCGCGACGGTTCCCTCGGCGTCGCGCACCCGCAGCCAGGCCGGCACCAGTGACGCATTCAGCGCGCCCTCGGTCAGCAGCCGCCGCACCACATTGATTCCCTGAAACGCCACCAGGAACGCATCGGCGACGGCGCCGGTGCCGAGCAGCGCCGCCAGCATCGCATCGCGCGCGAAGCCGAGCAGCCGCGAGGCCAGCGTTCCCGAGGAGACCGTGAGGAAGGAGCGGATCATCGGGGCTCTATACCAGCTTCGCTTGCTGGCGCAGGGGCTAACGTGATAGGCCGCAGCACCTTTTCAACGCCGGTTCGCGCGGGGTTTCCGCCAGCAATCGCAGCCGCCGCAACAGGACTGATCGATGACCACAGCGAAATACGACGTTCTCGGGATCGGCAATGCGATTTTCGACGTGCTAGTGCAGACCGACGAGGGCTTTCTCGCCCGTCACGGCATGACCAAGGGCGGCATGGCGCTGATCGACGAGGCCCGCGCGCTGGCGATCTACGGCGACATGGGCCCGGCCACCGAAATGTCCGGCGGCTCGGCCGCCAACACCATCGTCGGGATCGCCAATCTCGGCGCCCGCGCCGCCTATGTCGGCAAGGTCCGCGACGACCAGATCGGCCGCCTCTATACCCACGACATCCGCGCCGCCGGGGTCGCGTTCGAGACGAAGGCCGCGGCCGACGGCCCCGCCACCGGCTGCTCCTACATCCTGGTGACGCCGGACGGCGAGCGCACCATGAACACCTATCTCGGCGCCGCGCAGGACCTGACGCCAGCCGATATCGACGAAAGCGAGGTCGCGGCCTCCGGCATCATCTATCTCGAAGGCTATCTCTGGGATCCCGCCAGCGCCAAGCAAGCCTTCGTCAAGGCCGCCACCATCGCCCACGGCGCCGGCCGCCAGGTGGCGCTGACGCTGTCGGATTCATTCTGCGTCGACCGCTACCGCGACGAGTTTCTCGATCTGATGCGCAAGGGCACCGTCGATCTGATTTTCGCCAACGAGGCCGAACTGCATTCGCTGTACCAGACCTCGGATTTCGACTCCGCGCTGACGCAATTGCGCCAGGATACAAAACTCGGCATCGTCACCCGCAGCGAAAAGGGCTGCGTCGTAGCCTCGAAGGACGGCGTCGTCGCGGTGCCGGCCTTTCCGATCGACCGCATGGTCGACACGACAGGCGCCGGCGATTTGTTCGCCGCCGGCTTCCTGTTCGGCCTCGTGCGCAACGCGGGTTACGAGAACGCCGGCCGGCTGGGCGCGTTGGCGGCGGCGGAAGTGATCCAGCACATCGGCGCACGGCCGCAGGTGTCGCTGAAGGAATTGGCGCAGCAGAACGGGCTGCCGGTGTAACAAAATTCGCGGGCGATCCGGGGATCGGCTGGCAGTCGTGGATCAACGACGATCTGAGTAAGCCGACAGCGAGGTGACTCGACCATCCGGACCCTGCCGCGGCCGGAAGAATCGGTATCAAGATAAGGTTGAACTATCATTGCATGGGGTTGTTTTCGACTTTTTTGGTGAGGCCCATCCGCAGGCGCCGCGCGACGCCCCTTACGCCGTCTTCGCCGCCTTCAGTCCCAGCTTCGCCTCGACCGCGTCGCGCATCAGGAACTTCTGGATCTTCCCCGTCACCGTCATCGGAAACTCCTCGACGAATTCGACGTAGCGCGGGATCTTGTTGTGCGCGATCTGGCCCTGGCAGAAGCTGCGGACCTCGTCGGCGGTGAGGGTCTCGCCCGGGCGCACCCGGATCCAGGCGCACAGTTCCTCGCCGTAGCGGGTGTCGGCGACGCCAAAAATCTGCACGTCCTGGATTTTTGGATGGCGGTAGAGATATTCCTCGATCTCGCGCGGATAGAGGTTGTCGCCGCCGCGGATCACCATGTCCTTGATGCGGCCGACGATGTTGCAATAGCCCTCGGCGTCGATGATGGCGATGTCGCCGGTGTGCATCCAGCCCGCGGCGTCCAGCACCTCGGCGGTCTTTTCGGGCTCGTCCCAGTAGCCCAGCATGACGCTGTAGCCGCGGGTGCAGAGTTCGCCGCGCTCGCCGCGCGGCACGATGCGGCCGTCGCGGTCGATCACCTTGACCTCGACATGTGGATGGATGCGCCCGACGGTGGAAACCCGCCGCTCCAAGGGATCGTCGGTGGCGCTCTGGAAGCTGACCGGGCTGGTCTCGGTCATGCCATAGGCGATGGTGACGTCGCGCATGTTCATCGCCTCGTTGACGCGCCGCATCACCTCGATCGGGCAGGGCGCGCCGGCCATGATGCCGGTGCGCAGCGATTTCAGGTCGAACTTCGCGAAATCCGGATGGTCGAGTTCGGCGATGAACATGGTGGGCACGCCGTACAGCGCCGTGCATTTCTCCCGCTCCACGGTCTGCAGCGTCGCCAGCGGATCGAAACCCTCGCCGGGATAGACCATCGCCGCACCCGAGGTGACGGCGGCGAGATTGCCCATCACCATGCCGAAGCAGTGATAGAGCGGCACCGGGATGCAGATCCGGTCGGTCTCGGCGAGGCGCATCGCGCGGCCGACGAAATAGCCGTTGTTGAGGATGTTGTGGTGCGTCAGCGTCACGCCCTTCGGCGAACCCGTGGTGCCGCTGGTGAACTGGATATTGACGGCATCGTCGAACTGCAGCGCCTTGCCGAGGCTTGCGAGTTCGTCGCGGTGCCGCGCGCCGCCCATGCCGGCGACCGCATCGAACGCGATGGTGCCGGGACAGGCCGGGCCGCCGATCTGGATCACCGCGCGCAAATGCGGCAGCCGCGCCGCCTGCAATTGCCCAGGCTTCGCCGTCGCCAGTTCCGGCAGCAGCGTGTTCAGCATCTCCATGTACTGGCTGGTCTTGAACGCGGTCGCCGTCACCAGCGCGGCGCAGCCGACCTTGGCCAATGCGAATTCGAGTTCGCTGAGGCGGTAGGCCGGATTGATGGTGACGAGCACGAGGCCGGCCTTGGCGGCGGCGAACTGCGTCAGCGCCCATTCGGGGCGATTGAGCGACCAGACCCCGATGCGCGCGCCGCGTTCCAGCCCGAGCGCGAGAAACCCCGCCGCCAGCGCATCGACCCGCTCGGCCAGTTCCTGCCACGTCCACCTGACGTCATGGCTCGGCGAAACCAGCGCCTCGCGTTTGCCCCAGCGCCGCGCCGCCTGGTCCAGGGCGTGCCCGATGGTCTCCCCCAGCAGCGGCGCATCGGCGATGCCGCAAACGTAACTATCGGCTGTTTCGGTCAAGTCGGCCTCTCCATGTGCAGACGGGCAATTCTATCGACGTCATTGCGAGGAGCGCAGCGACGAAGCAATCCATTCTTCTCTGGCGTGGCGAAATGGATTGCTTCGCTAGCGCTCGCAATGACGGCTCGCTCACGCCGCCCGTTGCGCCGCATCGAGCCCGGCATAGACGCCGCGCTCGAGGCCGGCGAACGCTTCCAGGCACTTGCCGTCCGCGAACGGCAGCACCTGCATCAGGATCACGCCGGCGACGCTGCGCGCCGGATCGATCCAGAAATAGGTGTTGGCGAGTCCAGCCCAGGCCAGGCTGCCGGGGCTGCGGCCTTCCGGCGTCTTGGCGGTGTTGATCAGGAAGCTGAGCCCCCATTTCTTGTCCATGCCGGGATAGAGATCGACGTCGTTGGTGTAGGCAGGCGCCACCGATATCATCTTGCCCATATTGAGCTCGCCGATCTGGTTCTGGCTCATCAGCGCGACGGTCTCGGGCTTCAGCACCTGGTTGCCGTTGCCCTTGCCCTTGTTGAGGATCATCTGGGTGAACTTGATGTAGTCGCCGGCCGTGCCGTACAGCCCGCCGCCGCCCATGTGGAACTCCGGATTCTGCTCCAGTTCGAACGGGATCGATACCAGCGCGCCGTCCTCGCCGCGGGCGTGCATGCCGACCAGACGCTTGCGCTGGGCGTCGCCGATCCTGAAGGCGGTATCGCTCATGCCGAGCGGGGCCAGCAGGTGGTCGCGCAGATAGGCGTCGAGTTTCTTGCCGCTGACGGCCTCAACCGCCTTGCCGACGAAGTCGATGTTGGTGCCGTATTCCCAGCGCGTGCCGGGCTCGCTCGCGATCGGGGTCTTCAGCGCCGCGTTCTGGCAGGTGGTGATGGCAGGAATGCCGGCCTTCTCCAGATAGGTCGCGATGTCGCCGTTCCACATGTTGTAGGCGAAGCCGGCGGTGTGGGTCATGAGCTGGCGCAGCGTGATCGGCCGGGTTGCCGGGCGCAGTTTGGGTTCGCCGCTGGCGTCGAAA
>NZ_JAUYQU010000031.1 GCF_030697065.1 Bradyrhizobium sp. | reverse complement strand
GACCGCGGCATCGAGCCCGCTCTTCTCCGTCACCAGAACTTCATCCGGCACCGCAATGCCGGCCGCGCGCAGCAGCGAGTTGCTGTCGAATTCCGAGAGCGTGGCGGACCTCAGGTGCGCCGAGAGATCGAGCGGCTGCGACGCCGTGGCATCAACCGGTGGCGCCGGCCTGAACCGTGAGCGCTCCAGCATCCGCTTCATCGCTACACCTGCATGCGTCAGTCCCGACAGCACCACGGCGCCGCAAGCCGCGAACTCGTTGCGCGCGAAGTCCGACGGCAGCGTGTAGGAATAGAACAGGATCGGCTTGTGCTGCGCCGACAGCACCGGCTGCAACTCGGCCTGCTTGAACGGCACGCGCGTATCGCTCGACAGCGACAGCACCACCAGGATGGCGTCGACCTCATCGGACACGCTGAGCAGGTCGATGCTGTTTTGCAGGCCGCCGGAATGCACGCCCTGCGCCGTGACGTCGATCGGATTACCCGCCGCACCATAGGACGGCAGCAGGTTTTTGATTTCGGTCTGGATCGCCGGCGACAGTTCCGGCACCTGCAGGCCCTGCAGCGCGACGGTATCCGCGCCCCAGATGCCGGCGCCGCCCGACACCGTGAGCACGGCGACGCGGTCGCCTTTCGGCAGCGGGTTGCTGGTCAGCACTGCGGCGATGGTGACGGCCTCGTCGAGATCGTTGGAGACGATAAAGCCGTATTTCGCGAACACCGCATCATAGGCGGCGGACCAGCCGGCCATGCTGGCGGTATGCGAGGCGGCGGCGCGCTCGCCGGCGCCGGAGCGGCCGACTTTGGTCACGATGACGGGTTTGCCGGTCTCCGCCGCGCGTTGCGCGGCAGCGAGGAATCGATCGACGTCGCGGATACCCTCGATGAACAGCAGGATCACTTCGGTGGAGGGGTCCTGCACCATATATTCGAGAAACTCGCCGGCGCCGAGATCGGACTCGTTGCCGGCGCTGACGCAATAGCTGATCGCCACGCCGAGCGCCTTCAGACGATGCTTGATGGCAAAGCCGATGCCGCCCGATTGCGCGACGATGGCGGCGCGGCGCTTCGTCGCGACCAGCGGCACATGGCCCGGCTTGACGTCAACGGTCGGTGAGAAGGTCGCGGCGACCTTCTGCACCTCGCTCAGGAAACCTTCCGCATTGGGGCCGGAAATCCGCATCCCCGTGCGCTTCGCCAGCGCCACGATGGCGTCCTGCATTGCGGCGCTGTCGCCGCCTTCCTCCGCAAATCCCGAGGAGATGATGACGGCGTTCCTGACACCCGCGGCGGCACATTGCTCGAGCGCGCCGAGCACGGCGCGCGCGGGAATGATGACGATGGCGAGATCGATCGGCTGGCCGACGTCTGATATCGAGGGGAAGCATCGCAGTCCGTCGATGTCGCCGTAATTGGGGTTGATCGGATAGATCTTCCCGGGAAACTCATTCTTGCGCAGCATCGACAGCAGCCGACCCGGAATCTTCTCCAGGTCGCGCGACGCCCCGATCAGCGCGATGCTGGCGGGCGCGAAGAAGGAGTCGAGCGGGTGCGGCATGGACGAGTGGTCCTCTTATTCTAGTTCAGCGCGCGACGTTCATTGAACTGAGGCGCGCTCTCGAAACGTCATTGCGAGCCAACGGGTCGGCGCGAAGCGCCGCCCGATGACAGGCTCCGCGAAGCAATCCATGGTCGCCAAGTAAAGGAAGCATGGATTGCTTCGTCGCAAGGGCTCCTCGCAATGACGTTGAGAGGCCGGGGCGTAACCCCGAAGAGGCTTACCTCACGCCACGAGGCGAAACGTCACCCCGCCGAGTTCGAACGAATCGCCCGACACCGCACAACCCCTTGCCTTGGCGGCATCGCGCACCTTGGAGACATCGGCCACCCGGAACGTCAGCCCGCTCATGATGTCGGCAGCGCCCTTCACGAAACGGAAGCTGGCATTGGGCAGCTTCAGTTCGGGCTCGCCGGCCTTGCCCGTGCTGACGGGGACCCCGATGATCTTGCCCCAATGCGCGGCCAACACCTCGGGCTCCGGGCTTTCCATCTCCACCTCGATCAGCGCTTGCGTCACATCCTTGCGGATCGACTTCTGCCAATCCGGTCCGGCCGGCGGATAGGGTCCCAGAACATTGT
This sequence comes from Bradyrhizobium sp., assembly GCF_030697065.1. Lineage (GTDB taxonomy): Bacteria > Pseudomonadota > Alphaproteobacteria > Rhizobiales > Xanthobacteraceae > Bradyrhizobium. The sequence continues at coordinate 25,946 of NZ_JAUYQU010000031.1, read as the reverse complement.
CGCTGCCGGCGGTGTGGTTGAATTCGATGAAGGCGGCGCGGCAATCGCGCGGGTGCAGTTGCACGCCGTGATAGGGCGCATGGTCGATGACGTTGGCGGTGCGCACCCCCATCTTCGCGGCATGCGCGCCGCGTTCGTCGGGATCGTCGCAGCAGAAAATCGCCATGTAGCCGCCGCGGCCACCGGTCTTTTCGATGAAACGTCCCGCCGCGGTGCCGGGCTGAAACGGCGCGACGACTTCGAGAAGGATGGTATCGACCGGCAGCAGCGCGTTCTCCAGCCCGTATTTCGCGACGTTGCCGTCGCGGTAGCTGATATTCAACCCCATGATGGCGGCGATATCGCCGACCACGGGCTCGATGGCCGGCGCCACCAGGCAGATCTGCCGCAGCCTCATGAAACCAGCCATATCCATGCCCCCGTCAATGGTTCTGAAAAACGGGCTTGCGCTTCTCGACGAACGCCTTGGCCGCTTCCTTATGGTCGGCGGTCTCGCCCGAGCGCGAATGATGCATCGCTTCGGCGTCGAAGCACGCTTCCAGCGACATGTGTTCGGCGTTGTTGATGTTCTTCTTGATGTAGCCCAGCGTGATCGACGGCCCTTGCGCCAGCGACATCGCGAGATCGTGCGCGGCCGCATCGACCTCGGCGTCGGGAACGACTTTCGTCACCAGGCCGAGCGCGAGAGCCTCCTGGGCCGACAGCACCGGCGACATCAGATAGAGCTCGCGAGCGCGGGCGCTGCCGAGCATCTGCGTCAGGAAATAGGTGCCGCCGTAATCCCCTGAAAGCCCGACCTTGGCGAAAGCGGTGGTGATCTTGACCGAGGCCGAGGCGACGCGGAGGTCGCAGGCCAGCGCAATCGACAACCCGGCGCCGGCGGCGGCGCCATCGACCTGCGCCACCACGGGCTTCTGCATCTCGTGCAGGATGCGCGAGACTTCCATGCCGCGCCGCAGGTTGGTCTTCTTGGCCTCGAACGGCAGCGGCGCCCGCCCCTCCGCCATCGACTTCACGTCACCGCCGACGCAGAAGGTGCCGCCGGCGCCCTTCAGCAGCACCGCGCGAACCTCGTGATCTTCCGCCGCGCGCCGCGCCGCCGTCACCAGACCCAGCGTCATGTCGGGATTGAGCGCGTTGCGCCGGTCCGGCCGGTTCATGGTGATGGTGAGCAGGCCCTGGTCGAGATGCTGCAGGACGATTTCGTTGTTCATGGGACGGAGCCTTTGTTGTTGGTTGCCTTCGTCATTCCGGGATGGACCGCAGGGCCAGACCCGGAATCTCGAGATTCCGGGTTCGATGCTGCGCATCGCCCCGGAATGAGCGAACTATTTCTTCAGCAGCGGGCAGCGCGACAGCTCCAGCGGCTGGAACGCCTCGTTGCCGGAAACCGTGCCGACCAGCTTGTAATAGTCCCAGCGCCCCTTGGACTCCGACGGCTTCTTGACCTCGAACAGGTACATGTCGTGCACCATGCGGCCGTCTGCGCGAATCCTGCCGTTTTTGGCGAACATGTCGTTGATCGGCGTGTCCTTCATCACCTTGATCACCGCCGCCGCATCGGTGGTGCCGGCGGCCTTCACCGCTTTCAGGTAATGCAGGACCGAGGAATAGACGCCGGCCTGGGCGGTGGTCGGCGGCCGCTTCCTGCGTTCCGTGAAGCGCTTTGAAAACGCACGCGTCTCATCGTTGAGATCCCAGTAGAAGCCTTCGGACAGCAGCAGGTTCTGCGCGATCTCAAGGCCGATGCTGTCGATATCGGTGATGAAGACGAGCAGCGGCGAAGCCTTCTGTCCGCTCTTCATCAGGCCGAACTCCGCGGCCTGCTTGATCGCGTTGATGGTGTCGCCGCCGGCATTGGCGAGACCGATCACCTTGGCCTTGGACGCCTGCGCCTGCAAAAGGAACGAGGAGAAGTCGGAGCTGTTGAGCGGGTGCCGCACGCTGCCCAGCACCTTGCCGCCATTCTTCACCACCACGTTGGTGGTGTCCTTTTCCAGCGCTTGCCCGAATGCATAATCGGCGGTCAGGAAGAACCAGGTGTCGAGGCCGGACTTGACGGCCGCAAGCCCCGTCACATTGGCCTGTCCATACGTATCGTAGGTGTAGTGCACGGTGTAGGGACCGCAGGCCTCATTGGTGAGTGCGACCGTCGCGGGTCCGTTGAAAATGATGAGCTTGTTGCGCGCTTTTGCGATCTCGCCCGCGGCAAGCGCGGTTGCGGATGCCGCGACATCGAAGATCATTTCCACGCCCTGATTGTCGAGCATGTCGCGCGCCAGGCTGGCCGAAACGTCGGCCTTGTTGAGATGGTCGGCAACGACGATCTCCACCTTGCGGCCCAGCACCTCGCCGCCGAAATCCTCCACCGCCATCTTCGCCGCGGTCTCGCTGCCCGCTCCGGTGATGTCGGCATAAAGTCCGGACATATCGAGGATGCCGCCCAGTTTTAACGGAGGTTTGGACTGAGCGAGGGCGGCGCTTGCCGACAACGCGAGCACCGATGCCAGAACACCCGAGAACATCCGTCTCATCAAAGCCTCCCTGCGAACGAGCCGCATTGGTGCGGCCTCACTCCTGTTGCCGCAATCATGCCGGAAGCACCGGGTAGCGGCAAGGCACGCCCCGGCGCGGCAGGCATGCCGGCATTGCGATGCGCGCATTTTCCGCAAAGCGGAATGGTGAGATGCGATTTGATTCGTCGTCACTTCGAACACGAACGCAGGAGCTCGCTCACTGGCCGGACGACGGTGAAGGATCAGGCGCCGAACGAAACAGACATACTCACCCCAGCAGCCCCTTCCCCGGCACATGATTCAGTTCGAGCCTGATCCCGTCGGGATCTTCGAACAACAGCGAATAGTATCCCGGCGCCCATTGATCCTCGCGCGGCGCGCGGATGATCCTGGCGCCGTCGAGCGTGGTCAGGAAAGCGTGCAGTTCGTCGACATCGGCGCGCTCGCGGGCGCGGAAGCAGAGGTGGTGCAGGCCGACTCGATTCTGCTCGAAGGCTGCGCCCGCATGAGCCGGCGACGGCGCGCGGATGCCGACCGCGGTGCGGCCGCCGACGCAGTAATAGGTCGTCTCGGTATCCATCACCGGCTTCAGCCCGAGAAACGGCAGCAGCTGGCGGTAGAATGCGCGGGAACGTTCGAAATCCGACGCGGTCAGGAAAATATGCGCGATGCCGTTGACTTCCATCATCTCCCCCTTCGTCAACCCGACCGTTTTCGCTAAGGTAGCGTGCTGGCCGGGGATCGCCAGCACAAAGGATCGAGCGCGGTCATAGGGCAGCATGCATCCGGTGACGCAGACATCAGTACGTTGCGGAGGATGGGGCGCCGCGACGGTCTGCAGCCTCGTGCTGGCAGCCATGGCCCCGACCCATGCGGCAGGTTGCGCGTTCGAACCCCAGGGCGAGGGCCGCGTCGCCGCCGTGATCGGTGCGCGGACGTTTCGTCTCGCGGACGGCCGTGAAATCAGGCTCGCCGGCATCGAGCCGGTCGGGGGTGCCAAGACCAGCTCCACTGCGGCGCTGGCGGCGGTGATCGCCGGGCACGAGGTGACATTGTCGGGCGACGACGACAGCCCCGACCGCTATGGCCGCCAGCCGGCTTTCGTCTTTCTTGCGGGTTCCGGTACGTCGGTGCAAAGCATGCTGTTGGTACAGGGCGAGGCGCTGGTTTCGACCGAAGTCGCCGACAGAGACTGCTCCGCGACGCTTTTTGCTGCGGAAGCGGAGGCGCGCCGGGCCAGACGGGGTATCTGGGCCGATCCCGCAGCCATAAAAAACGCGGAAAGTCCGGGCGATATTTTGGCCGGGATCGGGCGCTTTACCGTGGTCGAAGGCAGGGTTCTGTCGGTGAGACAGGCCGGGGCGACGACGTACCTGAATTTCGGCCGAAACTGGACACGGGACTTTGCCGTGACTATTTCAAGGCGTGTGGCGGCGGCCCTGGAGGCTGCCGGAATCGGCCTCAAGTCGCTTGAGAGGCGGCGGATTCGGGTTCGCGGCTGGGTTGAGACGCGGGGCGGCCCGCGGATCGAGGTGCTTCGGGTGGGACAGATTGAGATACCTGGCGGGAATTAGCCCGCCGACCAGATACGAGTAGCAGACGTGGCGGGTGGTGCGGGACGGCGCGACAGGGTGAGAGGCCGCCGGCTTTGGGCTGCGGGCTTGCTGCTGGGCGCGGTTCTGGCGTTGTCCGGCTGCGGCGGCATCGACCGCTTCACGACTGCTGCGCCGTCGGCAGGCGGTTCGGCCAAACCGGCGCGCACCGTGGTGCAGACCCCCGCCGCCGAGCGCGAGCATGAACGCATTCTCTCCTCCTATGGCGGCGCCTATGACGATCCGCGGCTGGAAGCCCTGATCGGCAAGACCGTCGACCGCCTGGTGGCGGCGTCGGATCGCCCCGATCAGGCCTACAAGGTGACCATCCTCAATTCCGGCGCGGTCAATGCCTTCGCGCTGCCGACCGGCCAGCTTTACGTCACCCGCGGCCTCATCGCGCTCGCCAGCGACACCTCGGAATTGTCCTCCGTGCTGAGCCACGAGATGGCGCATGTGCTGGCCAAACATGCCTCGATCCGCGAGGACCAGGCGCGGCAGGCCGCCGTCGTCACCCGCGTCGTCACCGACATGGGCAACGATCCCGATCTGACCGCGCTGGCGCTGGCCAAGACGAAACTGACGATGGCGAGCTTCTCGCGCGCCCAGGAGTTCGAGGCCGACGGCATCGGCGTCGGCATTTCCGCGCGCGCCAGGTTCGACCCCTATGGTGCGGCGCGTTTCCTGACCGCGATGGAGCGCAACGCCGCCCTCAAGGCGGGCAAGACCTCGCTCGATCCGCGCGCGCAGGATTTCCTGTCATCGCATCCGGCGACGCCGGAGCGGGTGCAGAACGCCCAGGCCTCGGCGCGGCAATTTTCCTCGCCGGAGGGCGGCGAACGCGACCGCGAAACCTATCTCGCGGCGATCGACAACATCGTCTATGGCGAAGATCCCAGCGAAGGCTTCGTGCGCGGCCGCCGTTTCCTGCATCCGAAACTCGGCTTCACCTTCGCCGCTCCGGAAACCTTCACGCTGGACAATACCGCGCAGGCCGTGATCGGGGTGCGCGAGGGCGGCACCCAGGCGATGCGCTTCGATGTGGTGCGCGTGCCGTCGGAGCAGACGCTCTCCGACTATCTCAATTCCGGCTGGATGGAGAACGTCGAGAAAGGCTCGGCGGAGGAATTGACCATCAACGGCTTTCCGGCGGCGTCCGCCACTGCGCGCGGCGATCAATGGCAGTTCAAGGTCTATGCGCTGCGCTTCGGCAGCGACGTCTACCGCTTCATTTTTGCCTCCAAGCAGAAGACCACCGAGAGCGACCGCAACGCGCGCGAAACCGTGGGCTCGTTCCGCCGCCTGACGCTGGAGGAAATCCAGGCCGCCCGGCCGCTGCGCATCAAGGTCATCACCGTGCAGCCCGGCGATACCGTGGAATCGCTGGCGCACCGCATGTCCGGCGTCGACCGCCCGGCCCAGCGCTTTCGCATTCTGAACGGGCTCGATGCGCACGCGCAGGTGAAAGCGCGCGACCGCGTGAAGATCGTGGTGGATTGACGCGGCAAGCGCGTCATCCCGGGGCGCGAAGCGAACCCGGGATCCCGAGAATCCGGGTTCGCGCTGCGCGCCCCGCAATAACGGCAATAGCAAAAAGCCCGGTCTCGCGACCGGGCTTTTTCAATTTTCAGATCAAGGAAGCTGGTTTACGCCGCCTCATCCGCAACCGCGGCATCGTCGCCATCGGCATCCGCATCACCGTCAACGCCGGCTTCGGTCTCGGCCTTGGCGCCGCGGCGCGGGCTCTTGGCGAGCTGGCCTTCGATTTCCTTGACCGCTTCGGTCTCGGTCGAATGCTGCACCACAGCGATTTCGCGCGACAGCCGATCGAGCGCCGCTTCGTACAGCTGGCGCTCGCTGTAGGATTGCTCGGGCTGCGAGTCCGAACGATAGAGATCGCGCACCACTTCGGCGATCGCGACAATATCTCCGGAATTGATCTTGGCTTCGTATTCCTGGGCGCGGCGCGACCACATCGTGCGCTTGACGCGGGCGCGGCCCTTGAGGGTTTCCAGCGCGCGCTTGACCAGCGCCGGTTCCGACAGCTTGCGCATGCCGACATTGGCGACCTTCGCCGTCGGCACCCGCAGCGTCATCTTGTCCTTCATGAAATTGATCACGAACAGCTCGAGCCTGGCGCCGGCGATCTCCTGCTCTTCGATGGCCAAGATCTGGCCAACGCCGTGCGCGGGATACACCACGAATTCGTTGGTCTTGAAGCCCTGGCGCTGGGTCAGAACCTTCTTCGGCTCCTCGACCCGGGGGGCGGCAGCCACCGGCTTGGCGGCGGCGGCAACCGGCTTCGCCGCAGCCTTCAACGAGACCGGGGCCTTGGCGGCGGTCTTCGGGGGCAGCGCGACCGGCTTGGGAGCGACCTTCGAAGCAGTGGCCTTCGTCACGGTCGCTTTCGCGGCAGTTTTTGCAGTCTTGTTTGGCATTGCGCTTCTTTTGTTTTTCGAGGATTTGGCAGCCGGGGCCTTTCGGGGCTCCTTGAGGGAAGTCCGGGCACGGCCTTTGGTTGCACTGCGGCTCACCGCAGCGGCTTTTTTCGTGGTCTTTGAAGCACTCTTTTTACGCGTTTTCTGTGACACAGCCTGCGCGCGGAAACTGCCACGCCCCTGTTGGATGTTTTTCACGGGAACCCGAGGGCCACAGATACGCAATGGCTGGATTCGGCTAGTATTGTGTCCAATATAGCACATTTTCCGGAAAAATCAATGATTTACGCCCTGTCCGGGGGCTCCGGCAGGCGGTTTCGGCGATCTCACGCGGATTAGGGTTAAGCGAGCGGCGGCCGTGAGCGCGAAAGCGGCCCTCATGGACGTCAGCCGAGGCTTATCCGGGACGTCTCGAATCAGTCGCCGGTCCCGGGCGCCGGAGAAAAATATTTCTCGAACTTGCCTTCCATGCCGTCGAAATCCTTGGCGTCCGGCGGCTCTTCCTTCTTCTGGGTGATGTTAGGCCAGGTCTTGGCGTACTCGGTATTGACCTCCAGCCACTTCTCAAGGCCGGGCTCGGTGTCGGGCTTGATCGCGTCGGCGGGACATTCCGGTTCGCACACGCCGCAATCGATGCATTCGTCGGGATGGATTACCAGCATGTTCTCGCCCTCGTAGAAACAGTCTACCGGGCAGACCTCAACGCAATCGGTGTATTTGCATTTGATGCAGGCTTCAGTGACGACGTAAGTCATCCAAGTCTCCGAAACGGTCGATTTCAATGGTTTGCGTAGCGCAGGAACATCGCAGCCGCAAGTGAAGCGACACGCCCCGCAGACGCGCCTTTCCGCATTCCTGCGCCTGCCTGAAAGCGCTTGAAAGCAAATAGTTACCGTTGCCTGTCATGCAAATCGTCGTAGAGCACCCGGGCCGCCGTCGCGTCACCGCGCCGCTCCGAAAATCCCACCACCCGCAGCACGCGGACGCTGTTGTCGAGCCCGACGGTCAGGACGTCGCCGGCCTTGACGGCGTGGCCGGGCGCCTTCTCTCTGACCCCGTTGACGCGGACATGGCCCGCTTCGACCAATGCAGCGGCGCTGCTGCGGGCCTTCACCACCCGCGCGTGCCACAGCCATTTATCGAGACGCTGGCGCTCCAAGCAACACCATCGGGACAGGGATCAGTCCTTGCGGTTGGCGGCGAGCTGTTCCTTGAGCGCCGCCAGCTTTGCGAATGGCGAATTCGGATCGGCCGGCCGGTCGCGCTCGCGCGGCGCGGCGCTGGTGGCCCACTGCCGGTGTGACGGGCCGCTGTCGCGGCCGCCCTTGCCACCGAAGCCGCCCTTGTCGCGCCCGCCCTTGTCGCGGTCGCGCCCGCCACCGAACTTGCCCGGCGGCCGGTCCTGCGGCTTGCCTTCAGATTTTCCTTCAGATTTTCCTTGCCGGTCGTTGTCCCTGCCCTTGCCCTGAAAACGCTCGCGCGGCGGCCGGTTGCCCCGGTCCTCGCGCGGCGGGCTTGCCGGCGCGGCATCGGCGGCCACGGCCGCCGTCGCGCCTTCGGCCGGCGGTGCATCGCTGTGCGGCTTGTGGAAACCGGGCTTGCGGTCGCGCCGTCCGCGGCGATGCCGCTCGCCTTTGGCGGCGTCGCCGGCTTCGCCCGGGACGGCGGCAGCGTCCGCGCCTTGCGCCGGACGATCGTGATGGCGCGGACGGTTGCGATCGTGACGCGGCCGGCGCTCTTCGGAACGCCCACCGGGCCGCCAGACCTCGACCATTTCAGGGACGGCTGCGCCTTCAGGTGCGGCTGCGGCACTGTCCGCCGCGACGGCGTCGCCATCGGCCACGGCCTCCGTCACGCTTTCAGCGGCGGCTTGTTCCGGCGGCGCCTCCGCAGCGGCAGCCTCGACAGCCTCCGCGGCGGGAGCTTCCACTGTCTCCGCCTCGGGAGCTTCAACGGCTTCCGCCACGGGAGCTTCGACCGTTTCCACCGCGGGTGCTTCAGCAGCTTCCACCACGGCCACCGGTTCCGGCGGCACGGCCTCGACGGCCACGGGCTCGGCCGGTTCGGGCGCGGGCGGCGAGAAAGCGATGTCGGGCAGCAGCGTTGCCGACGGCGTGGCCGCATCATCGGCGGCCGGCGCGACATCGCTGCCGGGCTGGGCCGCTTCGGCGCTATCCGTCACGACCTCGGAAGTTGCTTCCGCTGCAGCCGGCCCGGCCGCAGGCGTTTCGACCACCTCGGGCTTCGGCGGCAGCGGCGCCTTCTTCTCCATGCGATAGCCGAGCGCGCGCAGGATCGAGGCGAAATCCTCGCCGGCGGAGCCGGTCAGCGAGGTCATCGCCTGCGTCACCACGAAGCCGCGGCCATCGAACGCGCCGGCCGGTTTCGTCCCCGGCGAAGCCTCGCGCCAGGACAGCGCGGGGCGAATCAGGTCGGCGAGGCGCTCCAGAATATCGACCCGCACCGCGCGCTCGCCGCATTGCCGGTAGCCGAGCACGCGATAGGCGTCGCGGTCGAGCGACTTGTCGACCGGGAACGAGGTGCGTCCGCTTCCGGCCAGATGCTGCGCGCCCGACAGCGCCGACATGTCGACATTGCTCTGCTTCTCGGCCCACAGCAGCGAGGCCAGCGCGCGCGCCGCCGGCTTCAGCAGCGCCGGGATGTAGATGTGATAGGCGCCGAAGCGCACGCCGTATTTGCGCAAGGTGGCGCGCGACGGCTGGTCGAGATCCTTCATCTCGGTGGCGATCTTCTGCCGCTCCAGCACGCCGAGCGCCTCGATCAGCTGGAACGCGATGCCGCGCGCAATGCCGGTGATGTCCTCGGCCTTTTGCAGGTCGAACAGCGGTCCCAGCAGCTTTTCGACATGCGTCTTCAGCCACAGATCGAGCCGGGTCTGCACCGCCTCGCGCGGCGCGCCGGCCAGCCGGTCATCGGAAATGATGCGCAGCCGCGGATGCAGCGCGTCGTCGGCCGCCACCAGCCGCGCCACCGCATCGCCGGTCCAGCGGATGGTGCCGTCCGAGGTCAGCACGAACTGCTCGTCGGGCGCGGCGGCGAGTTTCTCGGCGCGCGCATCGATCTCGCCGCCCAGCGCCTTCAGCGCGGTGGCCTGCAGGGCCTTGGCGTCGGAGCCGGCTTCCGCGGCGTCGGGGGCGAAGGTAAATCCGTCGAGCCGGCCGATCACATGGCCTTCTACGATCACTTCGCCGGTCTTGCCGATTTCAGTATTCAAAACGCTGTTCTCCCGCAGGCGGCGCATCAATACACTGGTACGGCGATCAACGAAACGTTCCGTGAGCCGTTCATGCAGGGCATCTGACAGTTTATTTTCGACTTCTCGCGCGATTCCCTGCCAATGTTCGGGGTCCGCCAGCCAATCGGGACGATTTGCCACAAAGGTCCAGGTCCGGATCTGCGCGATCCGGCCCGACAGGGTGTCGATATCGCCGGTGACGCGGTCGGCCTGGTCGACCTGGGCGGCGAACCAGGCATCCGGGATCCGGCCCTTCTTCATCAGGAAGCCGAACAGGGTGGTCACCAGTTCCGCATGCGCCGCCGGCGCGATCTTGCGGTAGTCCGGAATCTGGCAGGCGTCCCACAGCCGCTCGACGGCGACGGCGCCTTGCGCCATCTCGCGGACCTCGGCATCGCGCGCGGCATGATCGAGCACGCGCAAATCCTCGGCGATCGGCGCCCGCGTCAGCGCGTCATGGGTCGGCGACAGCGCCAGCGACACCTGCAGGCTTCCCAGCGAGGAAAAATCTAGCTTCGAATTGCGCCATTGCAGCACTTTTACGCTCTCGAAGCTGTGATTCTGCAGCGCATTGACCAGTTCCGGCTCGAACGGCGCGCAGCGGGCCGTCGTGCCGAACGTGCCGTCGCGGGTGGCGCGCCCGGCGCGGCCGGCGATCTGCGCGAATTCAGACGGGTTCAGCCGGCGGAACTGGTAGCCGTCATATTTGCGGTCGGAGGCGAAGGCGACGTGGTCGACGTCGAGGTTGAGGCCCATGCCGACGGCATCGGTCGCGACCAGGTAATCCACGTCGCCGGACTGGAACATCGCCACCTGGGCGTTGCGGGTGCGGGGCGACAGCGAGCCCAGCACCACTGCGGCGCCGCCATGCTGGCGCTTGATCAGTTCGGCGATCGCGTAGACCTCGTCGGCCGAGAACGCGACGATCGCGGTGCGCCGCGGCTGCCGCGTCAATTTGCGGTCGCCGGAGAATTCCAGTTGCGACAGCCGCGGCCGGGTGACGATGGAGGCGCCGGGCAACAGCCGCTCGATGATCGGGCGCATGGTGGCGGCGCCGAGCAGCAGCGTCTCGTCGCGGCCGCGCCGGTGCAGGATGCGGTCGGTGAAGACATGGCCGCGCTCGAGATCGGCGGCGATCTGGATTTCATCGACCGCGAGAAACGAGACGTCGAGATCCCGCGGCATCGCCTCCACGGTGGAGACCCAGTAGCGCGCCTTCGGCGGCTTGATCTTCTCCTCGCCTGTGATCAGCGCCACCAGATCGACGCCGACCCGGTCGACGATCTTGTTGTAGACCTCGCGCGCCAACAGGCGCAGCGGCAGGCCGATGATCCCCGACGAATGCGCCACCATCCGCTCGATCGCCAGATGGGTCTTGCCGGTGTTGGTCGGCCCGAGCACCGCGGTGACGCCGGCGCCGGGGGCGCGGTCATGCGCCTGGTTGGACGAGAATGACGAAAAGGCCATATTTTATTGGGTTTCTGCGTCGGCCGGCGTTTGAGGGCTGTATCACAATGCGACGTCCGGGGTCGCTGGTTTAAGTTCTGGAACGAGTCCGGAACGAATCGCGCCCGAATCGCTGACTCACTCCCAATGCTGATCCGTTCACCGCAACATCTCGGCACAGCACCTCCTCGCGGCACTAGATCAAGTTTGGCGCGGCGTCACAAGCGAGCGAATGGCGGTGAAATCCTTAAGGCGCGAGACAACGTGGAGTCGAATCAGAAGCGGGCAAGAGTCAAGCGATGAGTCGGTGCTCGCTTCGCCGGCGCCGGTCGCATCGCCCTCTCCCCCTGTGGGAGAGGGCATCACCGCCATCGGCAACGAACTCGCTTGGGTGAGGGGTTGGCTCAGCGGATAAATTGCCCGCGGAGAGAACCCCTCATCCGGCAGCCTTCGGCTGCCACCTTCTCCCACAAGGGGAGAAGGGAAGAAAAGCGACATCTACTGCGTCTTCGCGACCCGCGGCGGCGTCGCGGTGGTGATGAACTGGGTGGCCTCCAGCATGGCGGGGCCGAGCGGGGTCGGGATCTTCATCCAGAACGGCACCAGGATGCGGGTTCCCGCGACCGGCGCGAAGGCGATCTCGATATTGCGCTGGGCGGCGAGGTATTTGATGACGGGGCGGTCCGGGATGTAGCCGGCGACCGGCGTGAAATACACCGCGCAGACCACCACCGGGCCTTGATAGCCCTTCTCGGCCTTCACGGTTTCCATCCGCTTGAAATCGAGTTTCAGGTCGTAGCGCATGCGGCCGTCGAAAATCCCGGCGCTGACGCGGCAGGCCTCCGGCGTCAGCGGATCGGCCGTGCCGGGCACCCGCAGCATCGATCCCGTCATCGGATCGTAGACGCCGCGGCGATGCGCGTCGGTGACCGGCAGCCGGTCGGCATCGACCGGCGGTTCCGGCTCGATGACGAATTCCTTGATGAAGCCGCTGGTCAGCACCATGCGGATGGCTTCTTTCTTTTTCGCGGTCGTGGTCGAAGCCGAGTAATTGGTCGCGACCAGCGCGCCCGCCACCACCCGGCCCTGCGCCGCGCCGGTGCCGGAGCCGCCGGAAAACGCCTTCAGCAGCCCCGAGGTGCCGCCGGAGGCGGAGGCGGAAAACGAATCGTCGGATATTTCGATGTTCCAGGCGCCCTTGCCGACGGGAATCCCCGACAGCGTCGCCTCGTAGCGCGCATCCAGCCGTCCCTGCGCCAAGCCGGAGGACGGCGCGCCGGACAGGATCAGGGCGCACAGCCCGCCCAGCGCCCACAGCGGAAATCCGGCCGGCCGGGGCGACATCATGCTGATGGTGGTCACGGAAGGGCGGTCCTCAACTCGGCGCAGTGCATGTATCATTTAGGCCATAAAATCCCGCGAGCAATGCATCTGCGCCCGGACACCCTGATGTCGGCGGCGAATACGCCGAATATATGATGGCGAAACCGTCCCGAATGCCTTTGCGAACAGGCCTTTCCGCCCGGTTCGGCCCGATCTTTCGGCCGCAAAACCTTGACGCCCCGCCGCTCTCACCCTATACGTCCGCGGTTCCTGAAATGGACGTGAATTTGAACCCCCGCGCCGCGCCCCGCAAGGGCTGACGGATGGGCCGGGGATGGAAGAGGATTTTGCACGATGTCCCGGCGCTGCGAACTGACGGCCAAGGGCCCCATGGTGGGCCACAAGGTGAGCCACTCCAACATCAAGACCAAGCGCCGGTTCCTGCCGAACCTGTGCAACGTCACCTTCATCTCGGACGCGCTCGGCCGCAACGTGCGCCTGCGCGTCTCGACCAACGCCATCAAGTCGGTCGACCACCGCGGCGGTTTTGATGCCTTCATGCTCAAGGCCAAGGGCCCCGAACTGTCGCCGAAGGCGCTGCTCCTGAAGAAGGCGATCGAAAAGAAGATCGCCAGCACGGCGGCGCCGGAAGCCGCGGCAAGCTGAGCGGGCGCCGGGCGGAAGCCTGATTTTAGCGGACTGGAATTTGGAAGCGGCCGGGTCGAAAGACCCGGTCGTTTTCGTTTGGGGCGTTGCGGGGATGGAAGGCCCGCACCCGTCAAAGCGAGCCACCGGGGGCGCGTGGCCAGGGCCCAAAACAAAAAAGGTCGAAAACAACCCCATGCACAGAAAGGAAGTATTTGGAATTACGGGGCTTTTTCTACTCTGAATCAGAGGCAGGAGAAGGAAATTCTCCATCGTCCGGGTGCGCCCCCAAAAGGGGAAAATCGTCATGGTGACGCGTGCGGCAACGCCACGCGTCTCGAACCATGAAAGGTCCGTACCGGGCTACGGACCACGGCAACGACTGGCGTCCGGGATTATGGGTCCCTGCGTTCGCAGGGACGACGTTGAGAGATTGTGCATCCGACGTTGAGAGATTGGTGCATCCGACGTTGAGAGATTTGCGCCTCACCCCGGCCGTATCAGCACCGCCTTCTGCCGCTCGAACACCTGCCGGCCGTTCTTGAATCCCATCAGCACGTCGGGCAGTTCGGCGATGGCGCCTTGCGGGCTGGCGGTGTCGAGCACGACGAGGTCGGCGGGGTTGCCGGGCGCGATGCCGTAGTCGCGCAAATTCATCAGGCGCGCGGGCAGGCTGGTCACGAGGTCGAGGCAGGCGTCGAATTCGCCGATGCCGGCCTGGGCGAGGTTGGCGTAGAAGTTCGCCATCCGCAGCAGCGAGGCGTCGCCGAACGGGGTGAAGGGATTTTGCACGTTGTTGGTGGCGACCGAGCAGACGACGCCGCGCTCGACCAGCCTGTGCGCCAAAGTGAGGCCGCGCGGCACATTGTGGGTCGTGTCGCGGCCCATCAGATAGAGGTCGGTGGCGGGCAGCACGGTGACGGCGACGCCGGCGCGCGACAGTTTTGCCGCGGCGGCGTCGAATTCGGCCGGCGGCAGTGCCGACAGTTTGGTCGCATGGCCGATGGCGACGCGGCCCTGCCAGTTGCGGCGCTCGGCCTGGCGGCAGACCTCGTCGAGATGCCACCACGAGGGATCGAGGTCGAAATCGAGATGCAGGTCGACATCGACGTCGAAGTCCCGCGCGAGGTCGAACAGCTTTTCCAGATGCGCCATCGGGTCGGTGTCCATATAGGGACAGCCGCCGATCGCCGCGCCGCCGTCGCGCAGCGCCGCGACCAGCAGTTCCTCCGCGCCGGGATCGTTGGTCAGGCCTTCCTGCGGAAACACGCAGAGTTCGAGATCGATCGCCCAGGCGTAATCGCGCTTCAGCGCCTTGACCGCCTCGAACCCGCGCAGCCCGATCCGCGGATCGATCTCGACATGGGTGCGCATCCGCGTGGTGCCGGCGACGATCGCGCGCTCCAGCACGCCGGCGCCGCGCGCATAAACGTCCTCGACGGTGAAATCGCGCTTCATGGCGGCGACCGCCTGGATCGCCTCACTGAGGCTACCATGGCGGTGGCCGCAGCGGCCGAGCAGGCAGGCCTTGTCGAGGTGGATGTGGGTATCGACGAAGCCGGAAAGCACCAGCCTGCCGTCGCAGCGGATTTCGCGGGCTTCCGAGGCGAGTTGCGGCGCGATCGCGGCGATGCGGCCGGCGGCGACGCCGATATCGACCGGCGTGGCGAACGCCGGCGTCACCGCGCGGCGGAAGATCAGGTCGAAGGCGGTTTTCGTGGTCATCGGCGACGGCGGCTCCGGACTGTGTGCAGGCTGGGCATGGATTGTTCAAATTATGTGCATGCAATTTGGGTGCCGGATTGTAGTATTCCGGAATTCGAAAGGGGTCTGCCGATGTCCTTCGCCGCCAAAGCCGAACCGAAAAAACCGAGCGATGCCGAAATCGTCGAGGCCTACCTGACCGCGTCGATGATCCCGGATCCCGACGCCGCGGCCGCCTACATGAAGCCCGGCACCATCATCACCTTCACCGGCGGGCGGGAATTCGACCATCCGCGCGGGCCGACCGGCTTCAACGCCGCGCGCTACCGCTGGGTGAAGAAGAAGATGGACCGCTTCGACGTCTGTCCCGGCGCGGAGGAGACGGTGGTCTATTCGGTCGGGACGCTGCATGGCGAATGGATCGACGGCACGCCGTTCGAAGGCAACCGCTACGTCGACCGCTTCGTGGTGCGGGACGGGCTGATCGTCAAGATGGACGTGTGGAACGACAGCGCCGAGCGGATTTTGGTGAACAGGGGGATCGTGGCGTAGCAAAAAGTTCATCGTCATTCCGGGGCGCGCGTTAGCGCGAACCCGGAATCTCGAGCGACGAATGTGAATGTACAATCTCGGGATTCCGGGTTCGATGCTTCGCATCGCCCCGGAATGACGGTGGGGACCTACCGCGCCCTTACCGCCTTCGCCATCTTCACCACCCGCTCGCCGCCATCGTCCTCGGCATAGGGCGCGAGAATATCCAGCAGATCGCGGCCGCGCTGCGGCGCGGGGGCTACCAGCGCGCGGGTGGCAACCGAATCGAGATGGCTGTGCATCAGCCCCATCACTTTGGCTTCGTCGCCCTTCACGAGGGCGGCGATGATGGCGCGATGTTCGGTGACGCCGCATTCACTGGAATGCGGCCGGCTGTAGAGCGACAGCGTCAGGCAGCAGCGATAGGCCACCTCGCTGACATAGCGCACCAGGATCGGGCTGTTGGTCATGCTGGCGAGCAGGATATGGAATTCGGTGGCAAGCCGGATCGAGACCGCATCGCTGCCGCCGCGCGCGGCATCCTCGGCATCGACATGGGCGTTGAGCGCGGCGACCTGCGCTTTGGTCAGCTTGCCGGCGAGCTGGCGCACCACGAGGCGCTCGAGTTCGATCCGGATATCGAAGGCGTCGCGGGCTTCCTGCCAGCTCGGCGTCGCCACCACGGCGATGCGGTTGCGGCGCAGTTCGACCAGGCCTTCGGCGGCGAGCTGTCCCAGCGCATGGCGGGCGATGGTGCGGCTGACGCCGAACCTTTCTCCCAGCGAATCCTCCGGCAGCTTGGCGCCGGGCTCCAGCGCCTGCTCGATGATGGCGCGGCGCAGCGCGCGGCAGATGACGCCGACCTTGTCGGACGATTCGGCGGATTTGGGGGCCGCGCGCGGCGCCATGGCGAATCCCTGGAGGACGATGCGTCCTTGTCTATGCGCAGTTCCATATCACAGTCACCCGCGATCTCGCCGCCTCAATTGCATGCACTTTGCCGCTGCAATTGCCTAATTCGAATCCGGCGTCCCGTAGTGCCCTGCTGGATTCGCAGGCGGAAATCGCCGGAAGCCGCTGGCATCCGGCTTGCATGCACTTGGCTTCATGATGCGCATGCAGCCAAGCCCGGCCTTCGCCGGCAGCCCCGTTTCATCCGCGACCGGCCCGGACGCGCCGGTCGCGATCGAACTGTCGGACGTCTCGGTCACCTTCGGCCGAGGCGACCGCGCCGTGCCGGCGCTCGCCACCACCAGCCTGAAGATCGGCGACGGCGAATTCGTCGCTTTGGTCGGGCCGTCCGGCTGCGGCAAGTCGACCATCCTGCGGCTGGTGGCGGGGCTGGTGCAGCCCTCGACCGGCGTCGTCATCCTCGGCGGCCGCGAGGTCGCGGCCAAGGCCTTGCGGATCGGCATGGCGTTCCAGAATCCGACCATGCTGCCGTGGCTGACGATCGAGCAGAACATCATGCTGCCGCTGAAGATCGTGGAGCCGTACCGGTCGCAGTTCGCGAAACTCAAGCGCACCACGTTCCGCGACAAGGCCAATGCGCTGCTGGAGCAGGTCGGCCTGAAAGGTTTCGGGCGCCGCTTTCCATGGCAGCTCTCCGGCGGCATGCTGCAGCGGGCCAATCTGTGCCGCGCGCTGATCCACGAGCCGCGCATGCTGCTGCTCGACGAACCGTTCGGCGCGCTCGACCAGTTCACCCGTGAAGAGCTGTGGTCGATCCTGCAGGAGCTGTGGATCCTGCACCGGCCGACCGTGCTGCTGGTCACCCACGATCTGCGCGAAGCCGGCTTCCTCGCCAGCCGCATCTGCGTGATGAGCGCGCGGCCGGGCCGCATCCTCGACGACCGTCATGTCGCCTTCGCGCGCCCGCGCACGGTTGCGATGACGTTCGAGCCGGAATTCGTCGCGCTGAACCAGCGCCTGCGCGAATTCATCGTCGGCGAACACGGCAACTCCAGACCCGCGGGAGCCGACCATGCCTGAACTCGATTACCGCCAGAAGGCCTGGTCGATCGGACTGATCGTGCTGTTCTTCGTCGGCTGGGAACTGTTCTGCCTGGTCACCGGCATGTCCGACCTGGTTCTGCCGCGCCCGTCGCAGATCGTCGCCACCCTGATCGACAAATTCCCGCTGCTGTGGCCGCATATACTGCAGACGCTGGCGACCACCATGATCGGATTCGTGCTGGGCGTGGTGCTCGGCGTCGTGCTCGGCGCCATCATCGGGGTGTCGAAGACCGCGTATGACACCGCCTATCCGCTGCTGGTCGGCTTCTCCTCGATCCCCAAGGTGGCGCTGGTGCCGATCTTCGTGCTGTGGTTCGGCTCCGGCTCGGTGCCGGCGGTGCTGACCGCGCTGTCGATCTGCTTCTTCCCGATCGTGGTCAACATCGCCACCGGCCTCGCCACCACCGAACCCGAACTGGAAGACGTGCTGAAGGCGCTCGGCGCCAGCAAGTTCGACATCCTGTGGAATGTCGGCCTGCCCCGCACCATGCCGTTCTTCTTCGCCTCGCTGAAGGTCGCGATCTCCTACGCCTTCGTCGGCGCGGTGCTGTCGGAGACCGTCGCCTCCAACCGCGGCATCGGCAACGTCATGATGACCGCGTCGTCGAATTTCAACGTGCCGCTGGTGTTCGCCGGGCTGTTCGTGCTCGCCGCCCTCGGCGTCGCGCTCTACGCCATCTTCGCCGTCATCGAGGGCCGCGTCACCGGCTGGGCCACCCGCAAGAACGACCTGATCACCACCTAATCGTCACCCGTTGAGGAGATCGACCATGCTGAAGAGAACAAGCGCCGCACTGCTCGGAATGCTGCTGTTGGCGGGCACCGCCGCGGCGCAGGAAACCACGATAAAATTCACGCTGGGCTGGAAGACGCAGGGCAGCGACGCCGCGTTCTTCTATGCCAGGGACAACGGCTTCTTCAAGGAGGAAGGCCTCAACGTCGTGATCGACCAGGGCGAAGGCTCCGGCGCCACGGTGACGCGGGTGATGTCCGGCGCCTATGACGCCGGCTTCGGCGACATGAACGCCATCATCCAGAACGCCTCGACAAGGCCGGCCGACGCGCCGGTGATGGTCTACATGATCTGGAACCAGCCGCCCTTTGCGATCGTCGCCAAGAAGAGCGGCGGCATCAAGACCATCAAGGATTTCGAGACCCATACCTTGGGCGGCGCGCAGGGCACGCCGACCACGCGGCTGTTGCCGGTATTCGCCCGCAAGAACGGGCTGGACAACGCCAAGATCAAGATCTCCAACATGGCGCCGAACCTGCAGGAGCCGATGCTGATCAAGGGCGACATCGACGGCGCGCTGGTGTTCAACATCACCAGCTACTTCAACCTGGTGCTGAACCGGCAGGATCCCGACAAGGATTTCAACTGGTTCTCGTTCGGCGATTACGGCCTCGATCTCTATTCCAACGGCATGATGGTGTCGAAGAAGCTGCTGGCCTCGAACCCGAAGGCGGTGGCGGGCCTGGTCCGCGCCGTCAACAAGGCGGTGATCGCCGTTGCAAAAGACCAGAACGCCGGCATGAAGGCGACGGTCGCCTTCGACAACATGATCAACGCCGAGGTCGAGAAGCGCCGGCTGCAGTTCTCCTACGAGAAACTGATCGTCTCGCCCGAGATGAAGGAGATCGGCGTCGGCGACGTCAAGGACGACCGCATGGCCCGCGCCATCGGCATCGTGGTCGAGGGCTACCAGCTCGCCCGCGCCCCCACGCCGGCCGAAGTGTTCTCCCGCGAATTCCTGCCGCCGCGCAAGGATCGGGAGCTGGTGTATACGGCGAATTGATCTTCTTCTCCCCTGCGCGCTGTAGCTTTTTCTCCCTCCCCGGCGCGCTGGCGTTTCTTCTCCCCTCCTCCCGCTGTGTCCGCCGAAGCCGTTTGGCGAAGGCGGGCGCAGCGGTGGGGAGGGGTCGGGGGTGGGGGGTCTATCGGCTTGGACAACTGTCAACAAGTTTGCGCATACGATTCTCAGCGCGTTTGCGTTAGGCACCCCCCACCCCCGACCCCTCCCCACCACGCGCAAGGGCGCGTGGGAGGAGGGGAGCAGGAAGCGAAGGGATCCCCGCATCATGGCCACTGAAGTAACAGCAAACGCCCTGTTCGCCGGCCCCGACCGCGGCATCCTGCACAACGTCGTGCTGCGGCACGAGGCCGGCATCATTACCTCGATCGAGCCCGCCGCTGCTGCGTCACCGGCACCCCGCAGCTTTGTCATCCCCGCCTTCGTCAACGCCCACGATCACGCCCGCCCGACCGCCTCATCGTTCGGCGCCGTCGACATGCCGCTGGAGAGCTGGATCCTGCGCTCCGCGATGGGTACGCCGCCCGACGCCTACCTCGCCGCCGCCTCGGCGATGGCGCGCTCGGCGCGCGCGGGCTGCGGCGCCATGATGATCCATTACACCAGACCGAGCGACAAACTGCCGCTGGTGGCGGAAGCCAAGGAGATCGCCCGCGCCGCCGGCGATGTCGGCATCCGCATCGCCTTCGCGCTGGCGGTGCGCGACCGGAACCCGGTGGTCTATGGCGACGGCGAACCGGTGCTGTCCGCCCTCTCCGCCGAGGACCGCGGCAGCATCGAGCAACTGTTCGTGCGCCCCGCGATGTCGCCGCGCGACTATATCGAGCTGACCGAGACCATCGCGTCGGAAATATCAGGCCCGACGATCGACGTGCAGTTCGGCCCGGCCGGCGTGCAATGGTGCTCGCGTCAGCTGCTGGAAGCCATCGCCGAGAACTCCGCCCGGACCGGCCGCCGCGTCCACATGCATCTGCTGGAGACCATCTACCAGCGCGCCTGGGCCGACCAGAACTTCCCCGATGGCGTCGTGCGCTGGCTCCGCGACATCGGCCTGCTGTCGCCGCGGCTGACGCTGGCCCATGGCATCCACGCCCGGCCGGACGAGTTGGAGATGATCGCCGCCTCCGGCGCGCGCCTCGTCACCAATTTCTCGTCCAACCTGCATCTGCATTCCGGCCTCGCCCCGATCGCCGCCGCGCACCGATGCGGCTGCGCCATCGCGGTCGGCGTCGATGGCCTCGCGCTCGACGAGGACGACGACGTGATCCGCGAGATGCGTCTCGTGCAACTCGCCCATGGCGGCCTCGGCTTCAAGCGCACCTGGACCCGCCCCGAATTCCTGGGCCTCGCCATCCGCAACGGCCGCGCCGCCACCGGCGCCCCCGGCCCCGGCGAACTCGCGCCGGGCGCGGCGGCCGATTTCGTAGTGCTCGACCTCGACCGCCTCGACCGCGACGCTTTTCTGGACGTCGACCCGCTGCAGCTGTTGTTCGCCCGCGGCAACGCCGCGCTGGTGCGCGATGTCGTGGTCGACGGGCGAACCATCGTGCGCGAAGGCAAGGTAGTCGGCGTCGATCTGCCCGCGATCGAGCGGGAATTGCGCGGGATGTATCGCGAGGGGGTCAAGCAGTTCGGCGGGCTGCAACGGGCGTGGGGTCCGCTGGAGGGGGCGCTGAGTGGGTGGTTCGAGGGGCAGATGGGGTGCGGGTGATTCGAGTCCAGACCCATTGAATCCACCATCGCAGAGCTGCGGCGTCGAGCGCGCGATAGTGTGATCAGCGCGCAGTCATACAGCGTCGCTCACTCCTATTTTCATATCTCCTTCCAGTAGCTAATCTCCTGCTCGCAATCTCTGGGGGATACCATATCCATGACCGAAACCACCGAACCGAACCGCGAAAAGCGTCACATCGTCATCTGCTGCGACGGCACCGGCAACGAAATCTCCGATAATCTTTCCAACGTCCTCAAGCTGTACCGGACCCTGCGCAAGACCGAGAAGACGCATCCGAACCAGCTGGTGTTCTACGATCCCGGCGTCGGCACGCTGGAGCGGCCCGACCCGTTCCATCGATTCAAGCAGAACTTCAATCTGGTGATCGGGCTGGCGTTCGGCTACGGGCTCGACGACAACGTGCTTGCCTCCTACCAGTTCATCGTCGAGAATCACCGCGAGGGCGACGACATCTATCTTTTCGGCTTTTCGCGCGGCGCCTACACGGTGCGGGTGCTGGCGGCGCTGATCCACAAGATCGGGCTGATCTCGCTGCCGCAGAACAATCTCGCCGGTTCGGGACTGACGGCCTACAAGCAGTTTTCGACCGACAAGGTCGCCCCCGACCAGAAGGACGACCCGGCGGCGCAATATGCGCGCATCCTCAGCGTGAAATGGCCGACCGTCAAATTCGTCGGGGTCTGGGACACCGTGGCCAGCGTGATCGTGCCGCGCTGGGACCGGATCAATCCGGCCAAGCTGCAGTTCAGCCCGTGGAGCCTGGAGGAACTGGCCTTCATCCGGGAAAATCCGAGCATCGAGATCTTCCGGCAGGCGATCTCGATCGACGAGCGGCGCCGCATGTTTCGGCCGCAGCCGTGGGACGCGGGCAAATTCCGGCCGCACCGCTATGCGCCGGAATCCACCTGGAAGGACCAGGACAGCGTGCAGGTCTGGTTCGCCGGGGTGCATTCCGATGTTGGCGGCGGCTATCCGGAAGCGGAATCGGCGCTGTCGAAATATCCGCTGCTGTGGATGATCGAGGAAGCCGTCAAGCACGGCCTCAAGGTCGACCGCCGCACCGTCAACCAGCTCGGCTGGGGCCGCAAGCGCAAGAACAGCCCGTTCAACTATGTCGCGCCGGACTACCTGCCCTATCCCGGCAATCCCGCGTCCCGCGACTGGCAGCCGCACGATTCGATGAACGCCGGCTGGCGCGTGCTCGAGGCGTTCCCGAAGAAGGACACGTACAAGGAATGGCCGGAGCGGAAATCGATGTTCGGCTATTACATTCCGTGTTCCGAGCCGCGGTTGATTCCGGAGGGCGCGCTGATCCACCAGTCCGTGATCGACAAGATCGCGCAGGACAAGACTTACCAGCCGGTGAACATGCCGGCGCGCTACACGCCAGTGCCGATGGAGACCCCGCCCGCCCCCGGGTCGGCCGATGATGCCGTGGAGGATGACGGGGTGGGTGCTTAACCCTGACGTGTTCGTCAAGCGCCACATCCGCAACTGCCGTCCCGGCCTCAGGGCCGGGCGGGGCGCGCTGAAGTCCCGCCCATCCTCCCGAAAATTCCGTCCGACGAACATCCATTAAGCCAATGGTAAACAAAATGCTTAAAAATGGAGCTTTGCGGTCAGGCCCGATTGTTTGGAGATACCGGATGGCGTTTGGAATCACGGGAAGCCGCTTTGCGTTGCTGCGCCTCAATCTCGGGCCCAAGGCCGTGCTGGGCGCGGCGCTGCTGATTGCGGTCAATACCGCGCTGGTGGCGGGCGCCGGCTACTGGTCGCTGAGCCGCGACTTCGACCGGAGCGCGCTCAACGACATCGAGGTCAATCTGCGCACGCTGAGCCTCGCTTTCGGCGAAAGTTTTTCCAATGCCAGGATCGGGCTGAAGGACGGCACGGTCGAGCGCGTCGACATCGCCAAAATGCCTGAGTTCTCCGATCATGGGATCGTCGACCGGGCGGTCGGTTATGTCGGCGGCGTCGCCACGCTGTTCGTCTATGACGACGCCAGCAAGCAGTTCGTTCGCCGCACCACCAATGTGAAAAAGGAAAACGGCGACCGCGCGGTCGGCACCCAGCTCGCGGCCGATCATCCGGCGCAGCCGGTGGTGCGCCGCGGCGAGGCCTACAAGGGTCCGGCGATGCTGTTCGGCCGCCGCTTCGTCACCGCCTACCAGCCGGTGTTCGGCGACGCCGGCAAGGTGATCGGCCTCGTCTTCGTCGGCATTCCCACCGCGCAGCTCGACGGCATGCTGTCGCAGGCGCTGTGGGCGATGGGCCTTGCCGCCGCCATCGCCGCCCTGATCGTGCTCGGCATGACCATGCTGATCGTGCGCCGGGTCACCGGGCCCCTGAAGGCGGTGACGCAATCGCTGACCGGGCTCGCCGAGGGCCGCACCGACATCGAGGTGAAGCATGCCGGCCGCTACGACGAGATCGGCGCGATCGCCCGCACCATCGACGTGTTCAAGAACAACCGCCTCGAGCGCCAGCAGCTCGAGCGCGAACGCGCCGACGCCGAAGCGCAGGCAGTGGCGCAGCGCAAGGCCGAGCTCAACAGTTTCGTCGACGATTTTCGCGGGCGGATCGGCGGCATCATCGAGCAGGTGCTGAATTCCTCGGGGAGATTCGAGCAGGACGCGCAACGGCTTTCGGCGACGGCGCATTCCAACGCCGAAATGTCGGGCCGCTCCGCCGAGGCCTCGCGCCAGGCTTCCGAGCATGTCCGCAGCGCGGCGGCGGCTTCCAGCGAATTGTCGCAATCGATCGTCGAGATCAGCCGGCGGGTTCAGGAATCCAACGGCGTCGCCACCGATGCGGTGCGGCAGGCCAACGCCACCGACCAGCGGATGGCGGAACTGACGGCGGCCGGCGACCGCATCGGCGACGTGGTCAAGCTGATCACTTCCATTGCCGAGCAGACCAACCTGCTGGCGCTCAATGCGACGATCGAGGCGGCGCGCGCAGGCGATGCCGGCCGCGGCTTCGCCGTGGTGGCGCAGGAGGTCAAGACGCTGGCGGGCCAGACCGCGAAGGCGACCGACGAGATCTCGTCGCACATCGTCAACATGCAGCACGCCACCGAAGAATCGGTCAACGCCATCAAGGCAATCGGCCTGACCATCGAGCGCATCAGCGGGATCTCGACCTCGATTTCATCGGCGGTCGAGCAGCAGGGCACCGCGACCCAGAGCATCGCGCAAGGCGTCGAAGCCGCCGCCGGCGGCACGCTCGACGTCGCCGACAACATCGAGAAGGTCGCCAGGGGCGCGATCGAGACCGAGACCACGTCGGGCCAGATGCTGAAATCGGCGAAAGATCTGGCCGAAGTGAGCACGCATTTGAAGACCGAAGTGGAACGATTCCTGGACAGCGTGCGCGCGGCGTAAGGGCGCTTTCCGTCATTGCGAGCGCAGCGAAGCAATCCATTCTTTCCTTGTGCGGTTCGATGGATTGCTTCGTCGCTTCGCTCCTCGCAATGACGAAAACTACCGCGTCCCGAACGTGGTCGCGCCGAACAGCGACTTCTGGGTCGAGGGTTGCGAGCGCCAGTATTGCGGCGGCGCCGAGACCTCGCCGCCGAGTTCGGCGGCGGCGTGCCAGCCCCAGCGCGGGTCGTAGAGCATGCCGCGCGCCAGCGCCACCATATCGGCCTTGCCGGAAGAGACGATCTCCTCGGCCTGCTTCGCCTCCGTGATCAGGCCGACCGCCATCGTGGTCACGCCGGTGGCTTGCTTCACCGCCTGCGCCAGCGGCACCTGGTAGCCGGGCCCGAGCGGGATTTTCTGCAAGGGGGAGACGCCGCCGGAGGACACGTCGATCCAGTCGACGCCGCGCTTTTTCAGCTGATGCGCGAATTCGATGGTCTGCGAGATATCCCATCCGCCGTCGACCCAGTCGGTGGCGGAGACCCGCAGGCCGACCGGCTTGTCGTCGGGAAACGCCGCGCGCACCGCGTCGAACACTTCGAGCGGAAACCGCATGCGGTTTTCGAGCGAGCCGCCATATTGATCGGTACGCCTGTTGGCGATCGGCGAGAGAAACTGATGCAGCAGGTAGCCGTGGGCGCAATGCACCTCGATGGCGTCGATGCCGAGCCGTTCGGTGCGCCGCGCCGCGGCGACGAAGGCGTCGCGGATCCGCTTCAGCCCGGCGTCATCGAGCGCCCGCGGCGCAGCCTCGCCCTCCTTGTGCGGCACCTCGGAAGGGCCTTCGACCTGCCAGCCGCCCTCGGCGACCGGAATCAGCTGGCCGCCATCCCACGGCTTGTGGCTCGAGGCCTTGCGGCCGGCATGGGCGAGTTGCATCACGATGGCGGCCTTCGAACGCTTGCGTACCGAAGCCATCACCGGCCGCAGCGCGGCCTCGGTGGCGTCGTTCCACAGCCCGAGGCAGCCGGGCGTGATGCGGCCGGTCGGCTCGACCGCGGTCGCCTCGATGCAGAAGGCCGCCGCGCCCGACAGCGCCAGCGAGTTGATATGGGTGAAGTGCCAGTCATTGGCCTCGCCGTCCTCGGCGGAATACTGGCACATCGGCGCCACCATGATGCGGTTGGAAAGCGTCAGGCCGCGCAGCGTGATCGGGGAAAACAGGGCGCTCATATGGGAGATTTCCGGATGGGGGGAGGAATGATTGCGGGAGTGTAGAGGCAGTGGAGACGATGTCCAACTGCCGGAATCGCTGCCGCGCTATGCGGTCATCCACCGCGTCGTCCCTGAACGCAGGGACCCATACGCCGCGGCTTCCCGGTTGGATACCGGTGTCAGACACCTTCTGCGACAATGAACGTCGGTGGTTATGGGTCCCTGCGTTCGCAGGGACGACGTTGAGAGATATCGCGCTACGCTCGCCGTCGTCCCTAAAGCGCCGCGATCACCGCCTTCGCGATATCCGCCGTGCCGTTGCTGCCGCCGAATTCCGTCGGCTTGATGCCGTCCGC
>NZ_JAUYQU010000023.1 GCF_030697065.1 Bradyrhizobium sp. | reverse complement strand
CGAGACTGTTCTTGATGTCGCTCGCCGAAGCGCCGTCGAACGCGAGCGGCAGCGTGGTGGGGTCGCCGAGGCCGGCCGGATTGATGCCGCTTGCCGGACTGTTCAATTCCCTGAGCATTCGTTCTGCGTCGGCCGCCAGCGTTTTTTCATGCCGCTTCGGGTCGAGGTAGATGTGACGGAAGGAGAATTTCGGCTCGACCGCAAACAGCCCGGGGTGCCTATCGAGATACGCCTGCAGCGCCCTGTCATCGGGCTCGACCGAGTCGGGGGCCTCGGTGACGAATTCCAGTTTTTGCGCCACCCGCCGCCGGATGATCGGATCGTCCCGATCCAGACCCAGCGCAAGGCCCTCGCGGTAAAACACCTCTTCGCGGACGTGGCCGCGGACGAGTTCTGCAAGTTCCGCGTCCGACGGCGCCCGTTGCCGGGCACGCGCGAACAACTTCGCCAAGCTGTCGATCTGGCCCTGCGTGACCACAATCCTGCCCGGCTCGCCGGACCCGCCCCGCGACAGAGCCCCGTGAGCCGCGAACAGCACCGCTCCCAGCAACAGAAAATGCAGCAGCGGTTCCCTGAGCAGACGCTTCATCCCGGCACATGCCGGATCGTCGGCCTGCAGGCCGCTATCAGTGGCGTTGCCGAGCCCGCCACCTGATCGACAAATCCAGCGCCGGGAACGGCAAATACCAGCTTCCGTTGCACCGTTGGACTCCCTGTTCCGGGCCGGCGATCAGGTCGCGCGGCGGCGAGGCCAAGCGGGCATTAAATATTTGAATCGCCGGACTGTCGATACCCGTCGCTGTGCTGGGTATAGAAGGGGGGGGGCACGTTCCGGACTTCGTGGTTGCGGGGGAGTCCGGGCCGGACGGGCGCGGGTACCTTACAATCGCTCTAAGAAGCCGTCGCATCTCGACGACCAAGCTTGACCGACCCGCCGCCGGTTGAAAATACAAGCCATGACTGATCCAATCGACACGCGTCCGAATTTGCCGCTCGGACTGGCCGAATGCGGCTTCTCGGGCGTGATTCAACATCTCGCTGCCGGCGATGCCGGCTCGGCGCTTTCGGCCGATGAACTCGAATGCCGGTTGATCGAGCTCGGCTTCGTCGAAGGCGCCAGGGTCACGGTGCTGCACGAGGGCATCGTCGGCCGCGATCCGATCGCGGTCCGCGTCGAGAACGTCACGATCGCGGTGCGCCGGCGCGAGGCCATGGCCATCATTGTCGCCTGACCTGACCGGAAACTGATCCATGGAAGCTCCGCTGATGCATCTTGCGCTGGTCGGTACGCCGAACAGCGGCAAGACCTCGCTGTTCAATGCGCTGACCGGCAGCCGACAGAAGGTTGCGAACTATCCGGGCGTCACGGTGGAACGCAAGGAAGGCTCGTTCGTCACGCCGAGCGGCCGGCAGCTGTCGCTGGTCGACCTGCCGGGCACCTATTCGCTGCGCGGCCGCAGCCCGGATGAGGAAATCACCCGCGATATCGTGCTCGGCCGCACCCCCGGCGAGGCCCTGCCCGATCTGGTGCTCTGCGTCGCAGATTCCACCAATCTGCGGCTGACGATCCGCCTCCTGCTCGAACTCAAGCGCACCGGCCGGCCGCTGATGCTGGTGCTCAACATGTTCGACATCGCCACCCGCCGTGGCGTCACCGTGGACGTGCCGCTTCTGTCCGAGACGCTCGGCATTCCCGTCGTCACCTCGATCGCGGTGCGCAAGGGCGGCACCGCCGAACTGCTGCGCCGGACCGACGAGATCCTCGCGGCGAAGGCCCCGCAGCCCGTGCAGCCGAATCTGTGGCAACCGCTCACGGTCGCGCAGTTGCGAGCCACCCAGCGCGAGGCCGATCGCATCATCGCGGCCAGCATCAGCCTGCCGACCAGGCCCGACACCTGGACCGCGCGGATCGACGCCGTGGTGCTGCACCCGGTGGCGGGGCTCGCCATCCTGGCGCTGATCCTGTTCGTGATGTTCCAGGCGGTATTCGCCTGGGCGACGCCGCTGATGGAACTGCTGGCCACGACCTTCGGCGCCCTCGGGGACCTGGTGCAGGACACCCTGCCGGCGGGCCTGGTGCAGAGCTTTCTGCAGAACGGCGTGATCTCCGGCGTCGGCAGCGTCCTCGTGTTCCTGCCGCAGATCGTCATCATCTTCCTGTTCATCCTGCTGCTGGAAGATTTCGGCTACATGGCGCGCGCGGCTTTCCTGATGGACCGCATCATGGGCGGCGCCGGCCTGCACGGCCGCGCCTTCATTCCGCTGCTGTCGAGTTTCGCCTGCGCCATCCCCGGCATCATGGCGACCCGGGTGATCGACAACCGCCGCGACAGGCTGACCACCATCCTGATCGCGCCGCTGATGACCTGTTCGGCGCGGATCCCGGTCTACACACTGATCATTTCCGCCTTCATCCCCGCCCAGCAGGTTTGGGGGCTGGTCAATTTGCAGGGCCTCGTGATGTTCGGCCTCTATGTGGCGGGTATCGCCAGCGCACTCGGCGTGTCGAGCCTGATCAAATTCTTCATGTGGCGCGACTACACGCCGGCGCCGTTCATGCTGGAATTACCCGACTACAAGATGCCCCGCCCGCGCAGCATCGCGATCGGCGTCTACACCCGCGCCAGGATGTTCCTGCAGCGCGCCGGCACCACGATCTTCTCAATGATGGTGCTGATATGGTTTCTGGCCTCGTTCCCGCAGCCGCCGGACGGCGCGACCGGCCCCGCCATCAACTACAGCCTCGCCGCCATGATCGGCAAGGCGCTGGAGCCCTTGCTGGCCCCGCTCGGCTTCAACTGGCAGATCGCGGTGGCGCTGATCCCGGGCATGGCGGCGCGCGAAGTCGCCGTCGCGGCCCTCGGCACCGTCTATGCCATTGAGGGCGGCAAGGAAGCCGCCGAGCAGATCGGCGCGGTGCTGGCGACGAAATGGAGTCTGGCCACCGCGCTGTCGCTGCTGGCCTGGTTCATCTTCGCGCCGCAATGCGCCTCGACGCTGGCGGTGATCCGGCGCGAGACCGGCAGCTGGACGTGGATGTGGGTCACTTTCGGCTACATGTTCGCGCTGGCCTATGCCGCGAGTTTTGCGACCTACAATATCGCCATGGCCCTTGGCGCCGGCTGAGGTGGCAAGCGGATTCGGCGGACGTCTGGTTCCCTTGCGCGGAAACCACCGGAAACATATAAGGGACCGATCCTGACAACGCTGATGGAGGCTGCAATGGACATCGCTGCGCAAATCGGTTCGCGCCCCTTGTCCATTTCGGAAGCTCTCCATGCCCGCGTTCCTCACTCTGGATTCCATTTCCCTCGCCACCCCTGACGGTCGCGCTTTATGCCACGGGCTGACGCTCGCGCTGGGATCCGAACGGATCGGCGTCGTCGGCCGCAACGGCTGCGGCAAGTCCACGCTGCTGCGCGTCATATCGGGAGAGATCGAACCCGCCGGCGGATCGGTGCAGCGTTCGGGCTCGATCGGCACGCTCGCGCAAATCGCCGACGACAGCCTGACGGTCGCCGAGGCGCTCGGCGTCGCGGACGATCTGGCCCGGCTGCGCCGCCTCGAAAGCGGCACCGGCTCGCTTGACGACGCCGCCGAGGCCGACTGGTCCCTGGGGACACGGCTCGACGCGGCATTGGCCGAAACCGGCCTGCCCGCTTTGCCTGGGGATCGACGGCTGGCGACGTTGAGCGGTGGCGAACGCACCCGCGTGACGCTGGCGCGCCTGCTGATCGAGGCGCCGGACGTGCTGCTGCTGGACGAGCCCACCAACAACCTCGATGCCGATGGCCGGCAGGCGCTCGCCGAACTGCTCGGGCGCTGGCGCGGCGGCGTGCTGGTCGCCAGCCACGATCGCGCATTGCTGCAGCACGTCGACCGCATCGTCGAGCTGACTCCTGTCGGCGTCACCATATTCGGCGGCGCCTGGCCGGCATTCGCAGCAGCCCAGGACGCCGCTCGGAATCGTGCTGCCGCCGAACTCAGTCGGGCCACCGATGCCCTGCGCAACGCTGAACGCGCGGCTCAGGAAGCGACGGAGAAGAAGGCGCGTCGCGACAAGGCCGGCCGCGCCGCGCGCGCCAAAGGCGGCACGCCCAAACTCTTCCTCGACGCCGCGAAACAGCGCGCAGAGAGCAGCGGCGCGCGCGAGGGCCATCTCGCCGACCGCTTGATCGGCGATCGTGCCGAAGTCCTGGAGCAAGCCCGGGCCCGCGTGGAGATACTTGCGCCGCTTTCAATCGAACTGCCCAAGACGTCCCTGCCCCGTGGTCGCGATCTCGTCGCCTTCAGCGACGTGGTGATGGTGCATGGCGCACGGCGGCTGTTCGGCCCGCTGTCGTTCGAGGTGCGCGGACCCGAGCGCATCGCCGTCGGTGGCGCCAACGGGTCGGGCAAGACCACCTTGCTTCGCCTGATCTCGGGAGAGATCGAGCCCACGACGGGAAACGTACGCCGCCAGACCGATCGCGTCGCCGTGCTGGACCAGCATGCCGGCCTGCTCGACTCAAGCGAGAGCATCCTCGACAATCTGCGTCGCCTCAATCCCGACCTGACCGACAACGAAGCCTACGCCGCGCTCGCCCGCTTCGCATTCCGCAACACGGCCGCATTACGGATCACGGCCACGCTGAGCGGCGGCGAGCGGCTGCGAGCCGGCCTGGCCTGCGTCTTCGCAAGGCGGCAACCGCCCCTGCTCTTGATGCTGGACGAACCGACCAATCACCTCGACCTGGCATCGATCGAGGTACTGGAGACCGCGCTGACGGGGTTTGACGGAGCACTGATCGCGGTGAGCCACGATCGAAATTTTCTGCAGGCCATCGGCGTCGAGCGGGAGATCAGGCTTTGACGATCCTCCTGGCTATCCACGGCTTGTCTTTTCGTCCTCCGTCATTGGCCCGGCAGAAGTCTGCGCGAGGGACCGTGACAGCAGTTGTGATACACTGACGACCTCGCGCAACCGGCGGGCGAGATCCGCCTTGCGATAGGGCTTGGTGAGAACGATAGCGCCGGCGCGCAGCCGGCCGTGCCTGGCCAGGGTTTCCAATGCGTAACCTGAGGTGAGGAGAACCGGCAATCCCGGCCGCAGCTGCCTGGCTAGGTCAACCAGTTCCCAGCCGTTGATGCCGCCCGGCATCACGATGTCGGTGAACAGGATATCGACGTGGACGCCGGCCCTGAGTTTCTGCAACGCGTCGGCGCCGTCGACGGCAGCCACCACCGAATATCCAAGGCCCTGCAGTCTCAAGACGGCGTAGGAGCGAACGAAAGGATCGTCCTCGACGACCATCACCGTCTCGACGCCTCCCGGAAGCGGCTCGTCGTCAGCCGGGCTCAGGACCCGCGTCCGCATCGACTTGGTGCTCCCTTGCGGCAAATAGATTCGTATCGTCGTCCCAAGACCGGGTTCACTGTAGATCGAGACGTGACCGTTCGACTGCTTCACAAAGCCGTAGACCATGCTGAGCCCGAGCCCGCTGCCCTTGCCGACCTCCTTGGTCGTGAAGAATGGCTCGAACACCCGCTCGATCACCTCCTTCGGTATCCCCTCGCCGTCGTCCGTAATGGAGACCAGAACATATTCTCCCGCCAGCACCTCCGGGTGGAGGCTCTTGTAGTGATCGTCGAGGGATGCATTGGCCGTCGAGATAGTGAGACGGCCGCCCGCAGGCATCGCATCCTGTGCATTCAGCGCGATATTGAGCACCGCGGATTCCAGCTGGGCGGGGTCGGCAAAGGCCGGTGGAATACCGGGATCGAAGTCCGTCCTGATATCGATATCCTCGCGCAGCGTACGGCGCAGCAGTTTGTGCATCGAATCCAGCAGATCGTTGCACTCGATTTCGACAGGAACGAGAATCTGGCGGCGGCCGAACGCCAGCAGCCGTTGGGTCAGTTCGGCGCCGCGGTCACCGGCCCTGCCGATATCGTCGGCGAGTTGCTTCAAATCCTGCCGCGATTTCAGGTTCTCGCTGAGCAGCTCCGCGTTGCCCAGGATCACGGTCAGAAGGTTGTTGAAATCATGGGCGATACCACCCGACAGTTGTCCGACCGTCTCCATTTTCTGGGCCTGAACGAGCTGTTCCTCGGTCCGCTTGCGCTCGGTGAGATCGTGGACGATCCCGACGAAGATGGCTTCGCCATCCTGCTTGGCTTCGCCGACCGACAGATCCATCGGAAAGGTCGATCCGTCCTTGCGCTGGCCAATGACCTCCCGGCCGATTCCGATGATCTTGCGATTTCCCGTTTCGACAAA
The DNA here is from genome assembly GCF_030697065.1 of Bradyrhizobium sp. Classification (GTDB taxonomy): domain Bacteria; phylum Pseudomonadota; class Alphaproteobacteria; order Rhizobiales; family Xanthobacteraceae; genus Bradyrhizobium. The sequence continues at coordinate 20,678 of NZ_JAUYQU010000023.1, read as the reverse complement.
ATTCCGAATGTAACTGTCGTGCTCCGCACTGTATGACGGCGGCATCAGCAGCTTGACGTTTTTATGAATGACTTCGTCGACGCGGTACTGGAACAGCCTTTCACAGGCGGGATTGAACATCAGAATACGGCCGCGGGCGTCGATCAGGATGACCCCGTCGACAGCGGTCTCGACCACCGCCCTGAGACGGGCCGAGCTTTCGCGCAGTTCCCGTCCGACCCTTTCGCGCTCGGTGAGATCGTGGATGATCCCGACAAAAATCGAACCGTCGTCCTGCTTGGCTTCGCCCACCGCGAGATCCATCGGGAACGTCGTGCCATCCTTGCGCTGCCCGAGCACCTCACGGCCGATTCCGATGATCTTTCGTTCGCCGGTCCGGTGGAAATTATCGAGGTAACGATCGTGCTCGTCGCGATACGGCGCCGGCATCAGCATCTTGACGTTCTGACCGATCACCTCGCCGGCCGAATATTTGAACAGCGTTTCGCAAGCGGCGTTGAACATGAGCACGCTGCCACGGCTATCGATCAGGATGATGCCGTCAGCGGCACACTCAACGACGGCGCGGAGCAATCTCGTATCGGTGCATTCCGCGATACGGCCTTCGGATCTGTCAGGCAATGAGCGCACTCCGCTGTAATCCGAATTCGCTCAGGCACACGTTGATGACACCCAGCAGGGTTGAGGGGTTTGAAGGGTTTACGCAGACATCGCGTCGCATATCGACGATCATCCAGTCGAACGACGCACTTTCCAGTGCATTCAGGCCGGTTTCTCCGCGATCGACAATCGCCACTGCGCATACACTTGCCTCGAGACAAGCGTAAAGCAAATCAGCGGATCGTCGTCGACAATAAGACCGCGTTTCATGGCTGCGTTCCCAACGCCCAGAACGCGTCGACGACTGGCTTTGCGTGACTCGTGATGATTCGCTTTTTTCAAGGGTAACAATGGGAACGGCCAGATGTATTCCCGCTAGCGGGCATAGCGACGGAACATTGCGCGTTTCGAACGCCGCTCAGCGAGCCGACGTAGATGGTTATGACATTCGGCCGACCTGCGGTTCCCCCGGATTCCGCCAGCGCTGGCGATTTCCCCAAATGAACCTATTGGCGCCGAAGTGATTGCAAACTGAGGACCGAGAACACCGTCCACGTTCGCTTTCGATCTGTCGGCGAGTAGTTGCCGTCATCGGTCAGGTGGTTCAGCGAGATGCAAGACGAATTGTCACCGGCCCCTAACGAACCCTCGACAGCATCCCTGCATCGGAGCATGGTGCCGTTCTCGCCCACTCACTCCGCGGAGGCAAGATGGAGCGTTTCGTGCATCAGCAAAACCTGGCACATTTTCGACGATTGCTCGCCGAGACCAACGTGTCGGACGATAAAGTTCGGCACGCCGAGCTGTTGAGACTGCTGGCGGCGGAAATGGCCAAGGATGCAAATCCGCCTCCTGCGGAGTCCTGATGGTGCCGAGCCATGATCAGGTGTTGCGATCGATCGGGCGTTGAACGGAAAGCCTCCGGCAATCGCCGCCTGCCAGCCGCGTCGCTTGCGCGAGTTCAATCATCGAACACCACGACGCCGCGCAGATTCCTGCCTGCCTCGAGATCGGCATAGCCGCGGTTGATGTCGTCGAGGCGGTAGGTGCGCGTGATCAGTTCGCGCAGTTTCAGATCACCCGTGCGGTATAGCGCCAGCAGTTCGGGAATCTGCAGGCGTGGACTGGCAAAGCCGTACACCGCGCCCATGATGGCCTTCTGGCTGACGAACAGTTCGAGCGGCGGAATCCTGATTTCCGTCACGGTGTCCGGCGTCAGCGCGGTGACCACGACGTTGCCGCCCCTGGCGGTGGCGCGGAACGCCGGAAGGAATGTCGAGGGCGGATCGATGCAGACAAAGGCATGATCGACGCCGATTCCGCCGGTCAGCTCGTGCACCGCGCGGATCAGCGCATCGCCTTCCGCATTGACGCCATGCGTCGCGCCGAATTCGCGCGCCCATTCGAGTTTTGCGGGCACGAGATCGGCGGCGATGATCGTGGCGGCGCCGCACAGCCGCGCGCCCTGGACCACGTTCATACCGTCGCCGCCGCAGCCAACCACCAGCACGCTTTCGCCGGGCTGTACCCGCGCCCGCTGTCGCGCGGCGCCGACCCCGGCCGGCACGCCGCAGGCGACGAGGCTGGCGAGATCGAACGGAATGTCCTTGCCGATCACGACGACGGACGCCTGATCGACGACGGCGCGTTCGGCAAAGGCGCCGATCATGCAGAAGGCGCCAACCGCGACGCCGTCGCGGTCCCGTCGGCGGAAACTGCCGTCGAGTTGCGGTCCCTGCGTGATGCGCGCGCCCTCGGCGCACAAATGGTGCAGCCCGCGCCGGCACCAGTGGCATTTTCCGCAGCCCGGGATGAAGGTCAGAACGACGTGATCGCCGGGCCGGATGCCACCGACCGCGTCGCCGGTTCTTTCGACGACGCCCGCGGCCTCGTGGCCAAGCACCATCGGCCGCATCGCGACCCGGCGCTCGCCGCGCATGACATGATAATCGGTGCGGCAAAGGCCCACGGCGCCAACGCGCACCAGCACCTCGCTGGGTCCCGGAGGATCCAGCATGATGCGCTCGATCGAGAGGGGAGCGCCGACCTCACGAAAAACCGCCGCGAGCGAGTCCATAATCGATGATGCATCATCGCGGGGGATTCGTAAAACCCGCGGCGCCGGACGGCTTGCCCGCGCAGCCGACCTCACATCACCTGAAATAATCGACAACCAGGTGAACGTCGGATGGCGGAGCGGCCCTGCCTTTGAGGTTCGCATCGATCACGCGGCGACATGCCTCGACGGCCTGCTGGTCGCCGAGATCGTTGGCGGCGTCGAGAACGAGCCATGCCATCTCCGTCGAGGAAACGTCTGACCTCGGCTCACCGGCAGCCATGCCGAGACGATCGCGTGAGGCGGTTCCGAATGAGGGTTCGTTCATCGCCGATAATCCCCAGCCTTTTTCGATCGCCGGCTCATCGCGCCACAAGCTCAGGCTGCCGCCTGGGGCCCGCATCGGTATCTCCGGCATTCCTGCGCGACTGATAGAATTCCAGAACGCTGCGCGATGTTCTGGCGTTGAGACGACGGAATTCGGTTTCGAGCTCCCTCAGCTCCGAACCGGTAATGCGATGATCCTTGGCGCCGAGAAACAGCAACGCCATTGTGGTCTCCCACGAGAAGTCGAGGGCCTTGGCCAGGATCAGCAGGGTTTCACGGTTCTTGTCCAGCACGGCGCGCTCGATCACGTCGCCCGGCAGGGAACACAGCAGGGACAGTCCGATCGTAACCTCATCGAGCTTATGCGACCTGGCGTACAGCGATAGGCTGTTCTCGTTCAGATTGCCCTGGCGATGCTGCGTCGTCACCAGACGCTTGGCGACGAAATAGCTGCGCGATACCGGGCCGAATTTGGATTGCAGCTCGCCCGCAACGTCCGACATCGTGGACTTGATCTGGTCGACCATGGCCGGCCGCTCGTTCTCCAGCCGCTTTCTGACGTCTTCCGACGCCTTGGCGATCAGCTGCTGGAAAATATGCCTGGGAATGTCCTTACGCAGACCGAGCTGCTCGGCGAGAATGGAATCGCCTTCGGCGCGCTGGATCATGTGCAGGAAGCCGAAATCCGAGAAACGCGCGCCGCTGTTGGTGGCCACGGAGTTGACGACCGCCTGGTTGCCGCGGGTCACCAGCAAGTCGGTGACGGTCTCCTCGAGCGACCCCCGCTTCGAGATCGCGAGCAGATGGGTCTGGCTCTTGGTACAGACGTTGGCGACCAGTGCGTAAGGTTCCAGCTTTTCGGAATCCTGCAGGACCGGGCCGGCGACATCGATCTCGTCGTCGAACGCGAGCTTGTGGATGATATTGACCGGGGCATTGTCGAAGCGGGCCAGCCGCCGCGCCAGCTGGGCACGGGCCGCCACTTCGATCTCGTCCGCGAGCCGTCCGATGACCTCGCCGAAGGTCCAGATTTCGTCATCGCTGTAACGGCCGGTGATCATCAGATCGGTGGTATGCCACAACGCGCGGGTGCGGCTCTCGGCGGTTCCCCGCGACACCGCGTGGTCGAGATCCCTCAGAAACGACTTGGCCCCAATCATTTTCCTCAGACCTTGGGTCGAAAACACGCGCAACGATTTGCGCAGGTAAGAACCATACGCGGCAAACGCGAGTTTTCGGTAAAGTCCGCGAATAAGTATTATCGCTAAAAATTCGTTTAAATGCGATCCAATCCGTTCATTCTCCTGCGCGCAGCCCCGCAAGCACCGGCTGCTTCGCGCTTTAACCGTCAGTCGCCGCGACCGCCGTGTCTGCGCATGTCCGCGATCCAGCGCGCCCTCTTGTTTTCGTCGGCAAGGCTTAGCCCGAAAAGACTCTCGCGGATCGGTCTTATTCCAGCGAAGCTCAGCATGCTGCGCTCGAAGGCGCGCAATCCGTAGCCACCAAAGTACCAGCGATAGAGCAGGACCGGCATCCCCATGGTCACCACGATGCGGGCCGAACGGCCGGCGAGCAGTCGCTTCGGAAAGCCTCCCGTGTTGTACGCCATGGCAAAACCGGGCCTGAAAATATGTTCGAGAAAGCCCTTCAACAGCGCCGGCATGGTTCCATGCCAAAGCGGAAACAAGAACACCCAGTGCTCGGCCCAGCGCATGTCCTCGGAGGCTTGCACCAGCGCCTCCGGCATCGTTCCGGTTTCGAAATCAGCCTGGGTACGCAGCAGTGAAAACTCCAGTTTGCCGACTTCGATGCGACGAACCTCGTGCCCTGTTGCAATTGCGGCTTCGGCATAGGCGTCGGCCATCGCATGCAACAGGCGGTGACCCGCCGGGTCTGGATGCCCCTGGATGATTGCGATGCGCCTGGTCATGTGCGTCTCTCTGCCAGGAGACCTTCATAACGGACTGACTCGCACCGGGATTGAGGTAACGCAAGGCCCAGGCGGCCGCTATGGCTGCGGCGTCAGCACCAGCGGCGGCCGCAACCGCGGCGGCCTCGCAATCGTGGAGCCAGGCGCCGGCTTGATCTCGATCGGCGGCGGCAGCGGTGCCGCCTGCTGGCTCACAACGGGAGCATTCGGACTTGCAGCGCCCGAACTCGCCGCACCGGGAATCGGCGCAACGGGAGCCCGTACGGCAGGAGTTGCCGCACCAGGCGCCGGCGGGATCGGTGCAGCCGGAATGGCGGCCTTGGCCTTGGGCGCAGCCCGGCGCGGATCGCGACCGGGAATCGGCACCTCGGAAGCTGGAAGGCCGGGCAGCACGGCCTCCGGCGCCCCCGAAGGCGCCGTGGCCGCCGGCGGAAGCGACGCTGAAAACGGCGGCGGCTCGCCGCGCTCGATCGCATCGAGCCGTCGGGTTTCGCGGTCGATCGCCCGCACCGCCAGCCAGGACGACAGTGCGGCGACGTCGATGGACCGATCAAGCGCATCGGGCGGACCAGCGGCGAACAGCTGGATCTCCGGGCTGCTGCTCGCCGAGCCTGCCGCGGTCGAAGCGAGGCTGGCGCGGATGTCGGCCTGGTCGGCGGGAATATCGTAGCCGCCCGACACGATGGCGCGCGCGCCTTCGGCATCGAGCTTGGTCGCACCGATGCGGATCCGGCCGTCCCCGATGCTGAAAGGAATCTGCGCCGACTTGACCGACAGCGCGCCACCCGACAACGCCCGTTCGACGATCTGCCGCAGCTTGACGTCGTCGCCCGCCTGTCCGCTGTCGCTGGCGCGGATCGCGGCGTCGAAGGCGCGTGGATCGAGCCCGGCAATGGCAGCGGTTTCCAGCGTCACCGTTCCGCTTCCGGACAAGGCGCCGGTGAGCGCCGAGGCGCTGCGGCCCTGGCTGGCCAGCGTCATCTGCATCGAGGCGCGGCCGGCCGGCATCCTCAACCCGCGATAGCGCAGCGCCTCCCCTTCGACGCCGGTGAACTGAACCCGGGCATTCAATGCTATGCCGTTGCCGGTCTGCCTGGCGTCGATACTGGCGCTGGCTTCGCCGCCGCCGATGCCGCCGGTAATCGCTTCGAAGCTCAGCGACTGCCCGTCACCCTTGAGGACACCGCTGACCGGTCGCAGTTCGCCGCCGCCCGGCAGGGTGCCGCGCAGCGCCTGAAATGCGATGCGGCCACGCCAGCCCTTCGCGAGTCCGGAACCGAGCGGTTCGGCGGCATCGTGCCCTGCGGCTCCAATGGCAAGCGCAAAGGCCGGCCCGAGATCCAGCGCGTCGAGACCAATCTCGCCCTCGACGTTCTTCTCGTCACCGAGAACCAGCGCCAAGCGGCCGCGCAGCCGCGAACCCGCTATCGCGCTGTCCAGATCGTCGAAGGCCAGCCGGTTGCCCGTGAGCGAGACGCGCGACGACAGCCCGATATTCCGCGCCAGCGTATCCGATGCCTTGAGCTCCAGCAGCGGCCCGAGATCGACGCGGCGAACCTTGAGATTGACGTTGGCCTTCGGCTCGGCCGCCCACGGCTCGGCTGTGCCTTCCGCCTCGGCGTCGAGGCTCGTTCCCGACATCTTCACTTTCAGCCGCAGCGGCGCGCGCCACGTGCCCGTCACCGAACCGTCGAATTGCGCCGGACCCTCGCCCGCCGCGATTGCGCGATCGAGCCCCAGCGCCGCCAGCAGCGGCCCCCCCTGCCCCGATGACAGCCTTGATTCGACACTGAACTCGCTGCGCCCGAGCGCCGCCAGATCGATGCTTTGGAGTGCCGTGATGACGGGCTTTGCCGCGATCGTGACCACACCCTTGAGGTCGGGCGCATCCAGATCGAAAACGGCGCGCGCGCTGGCGAGATCGGCCTGCTGCGCGGCCTTGTCGAGGTCGAGCGACAGTTTGAGGTGTGCCGGGCCGGGCCTCACGCCCATCGCATTGATCCGCGCCGCCAGAGCCGGTGCCAGCGGCGCGATCAGGGCGGTGATCTGGCCGAGCGACGCGGCGCTCGCATTCAGCGACAGTTTTCCCGACGTATGGACGCGATCGAAACTCCCCGCGCCTTCCATCATCACGCTGCCGGCCTGCCCGATCGTCAACTGGTCCAGCGCGAACGATTCCGGACCGTAGCCGACCTTCGCCATCAGCGGCCGCAGTTCCTGGCCGGCCGATATGGCGCGGCCGATATCGAGCGTGAGCTGCGCCTCGTCAGGCCATTCGGCCTGTGGCCCCGCCAGCGAACGCGCCAGGGCCATCGCGGCATCGAGGTCGAGACGTTCCGCCTTCAATTCGGCATCGATCCGCGAACCGCCGGCCGTTGCAACCTCGACCCGCCCTTCGACGGCGCCGCCGTCGATCTCGGCCTTCATGGCTTCGATCGCCACGCGATCCGGCGCCACGGTCAGGTCGCCGCGCAACCGCAGCGGCTTCTGACTGCGATAGACCACCTCGCCACGGCCCTGCAGCCAGGTTACCAGCGCATCCGGATCGGAGGAATCCACGCCGAGCGCGCCCGTGAAACTGCCGGCTTGGGCGTTCGAACCGTTCAGGGTCACGTGGGTCGCGCCCGGCGCCCGGAATTCCAGCCGTTCGATTGTCCAGACCTGAGCGCTCAAAGAGCTGGCGGCGGCCTGCAGATTTGCGGCAACATTCTGCAGCGGGCGGCCGCCCAGCATGATCTGCTCGGCACTGAACTCGATTTGCGCCGGAATCGGCGTGGTCTGCGGAATCGCCGCCATCAACGTGCGCAACCCCGGCAACAACCGGACCGGTTCGGCGGCGCCGTTGCCCTTGGCTGCAAATTTGTCGGCATCGAGCTGCTTGGCCGACAGCGTGGCGCGCAGCAGCGGTGATGCGCCGAAGCGAATATCGCCGGCGCCTGTTACCCTGAGCGCACTGTCTTCCGCGCCGTAAGCGGCCTCGATCTGCTCCAGCCGCGCGGTGGATGGATCGGCCTTGATCCTGGCCGAGACCCGCCACGGTACGATGGGAACATCGCCGCCGGTCTTGAGACCGGGGGGGGCGGCCAGCGTCAGGCTGCCATCGAAGCGCGGCGCGCGCGCCTCGAACGACAGCACGCCTTCGAGATCGGCCGACATTGCCCGTGCCGCGGGGTCGATGTTGAGACGAACGCGGGTGCCGTTGCCGTCGGCGGTCTGACCGGACGACACCCGAAACGGATAGCGCGTTCCGGACAGCACGAAATTGCCGTCGCCGCGCACCGAGCCGGCCAAAGAGCGCACATCGCCGCTGAAGGCGATGTCGTTCAGCTCCAGTGTGCCGCGGCTTGCCGCATCATGCAGCGCGATCCGGCCGGTCAGGTTCAGCCGGTCGATCGCCAGCGATCCCAGATTGAATTTTCCCGCCGAGGCCGGCCAGTCGATGCGGCCTTGCGAATCCAGGCCGAGATCGAGCGCCATGCCGTTGATGGTCAGTTCGGTGGCGCGCAATTCGCCGCGCATCAGCGCGCCGAGGCTGAACTCGACGTCGAGTTTGTCGGCGCGCACCTTGCCGAGGTCATTGGCGCCGCCGACCGCCACCGAGCGCAAATGCAGCGACGGCGCCGGCAGCAGGCGCGCATCCAGTTTGCCGGCGAAGCGGACCTGCGCGCCGATCACCCGGGTGGCTTCGGCTTCGAATTGCGGCCGGAACTGGTTCCAATCGATGAAATACGGGCCGACCAGTGCAGCCACCAGCGCAATGATAAAGGCAATCGCCAGTCCGAGCAGCGTCGTCTGCACGGCGTCTCCCTTTGGGCACGCCCCGGCGCGATGGCGGCCCGGAACGGCCCACCCGCCGCACGCTGAATTCAACGCCGGAGCAAGCCCATATATAGAGGCAATCGTGGCGAAGTCACAGCATTGCCTGCGGCGGCTCCGCGCAGGAAGCCGTCACGACGCCGTCACCAGCTGGCGGGCAGCTGCTTGAGGCCGCGCAGCACGAAACTCGGCCGCCATTCCGGATTCTCGGCGTCATCCAGCTTCAGATCCGGCAGCCGCCGCAGCAGGGTCGCGATCGCCACCTCTGCCTCGATTCGCGCCAGTTGGGCGCCGAGGCAGAGATGGATGCCGCCGCCGAACGACAGCGGACGAATTTTTGTTCGGGTAATGTCGAGGCTATCCGGCCGGTCGGGATAGACCGCCGGATCCCGATTCGCGGAACCCAGCAGGCAGATCACGCTTTCGCCCTTCGGGATTTTCTTGCCGCCGAGATCGTCGATGTCTTCCAGCGCCACCCGGCCTGTCATCTGCACGGACGAATCGTAGCGCAGGAATTCCTCGACGGCGTTGGTGATCAGGGCGGGATTGGCCTTGAGCAGCGCCAGTTGGTCGGGATGGCGATGCAGCGCCAGCAGGCCGTTGCCGATCAGGTTGACGGTGGTCTCGTGCCCGGCGCCGAACAACAGGACGATGTTGGCGGTGAGTTCCTCGTTGGAAAGCTTGCTGCCGTCTTCCTCCGCCTGCACCAGCTGCGTCGTCAGGTCGTCGCCCGGATTCTTCCGCCGCAGTTCGAACAGCTGCTGGAAATACATTTCGGTCATCGCGTTGGTGGCGTTGCCCTGCTTGATCTCTTCCGGCGACAGCGGCACCGGCTCCAGGATGCGTCCACTGTTGCGCGAACCGGTATAGAACAGCTCGCGATGTTCCTCGGGGATTCCCAGCATGTCGCAAATGATGGTGACCGGCAGCCGGAAGGCGAAATCCTCGATCAGTTCCATCTTTCCTTGGGGAATCAGCCGATCGAGCGTTTCGTCGACGATCTGCTGGATGCGCGGGCGCATGTCCTCGACCCGGCGCGCGGTGAACGCCTTCACCACCAGCCCGCGCAGGCGGGTGTGGTCCGGCGGGTCCTGCTGCAGCATGGTGAGGCTGAAGCTGCGGAATACCGGCTCCTGCATGATGTCGGGGCCATAGCGACGCTTGGTGCGCTCGGGATAATCCTTGCCGAAGCGCTTGTCGCGCATCACCAGGCTCGCTTCGGCGTGACGGCTCGCGACATACATGCCGAGCGGCGTCAGGTGCATCGGATCGGTGGTGCGCAGCCGCGCATAATGCGGATAGGGATCGCGAATGAATTCCGGCGCCAGCGGATTGAACAGCGGCGCGCTGGCCGCAGTCTGAACATGCTCGTTCATGGTGACCTCAATTCGTTGTCGCGCTGAATTGTCCGCACATTCGGGCGGATGGGCGTCCTCGGGGCCGGCCCGGCTGCATCCGGACCTATTGGAAATTGGATACACTGTTGTATCGAGTTGCATTTTGACCTAAAATGAAAGGATGTCAAGAGTCCGAACACGACCGACCCGGGACGACACCCGCGAAAAGCTGTTCGAGGCGGCGGCGCGCGTGTTCGAGGAACTGGGCATCGGCGGCGCCAGCATCGAAACCATAGCAGCGGCGGCCGGTTTTACCCGCGGGGCATTCTATTCGAATTTCAGGAGCAAGGATGAACTGATCATCGCCATGCTCGAGCATCACGTCGAGCAATCGATCCGGCGGATTCACGAACTGCTCGCGAGGCACAAGAACCTCGCGGACTTCCTCGATGCGCTGAAAACCATGGACCGCAGCCAGCAGGATCCCCTCGGTCGCTCCCCGCTGCTGCACATGGAAATGATCCTGTTCGTGGCGCGCGCCGAAAAGCGCCGGCCCGAACTCGCCAAGCGGCTGCGCGCCCGGCGCAAACTGATCGCCGATATCGTGGAGACCACGTCGAAGAACAGCGGACGGAATCCGGCGTTGAATCCGGCGTGGACGGGTGCGGTCGTTCTGGCGATGGAGGACGGCTTTCGGCTGCACCGACTGATCGATCCGGAGACCACGCCGGCCGACAGTTTTCTGCGCGCCATCGGCGATCTGCAGCGCGCGATGGGAATTACGTCGACCTGACGAAACTCCGGCGGCTCAGCCGTGCGCCTTGTGCATTTGGCCGGCAACGGCGCGCACCTTGCGCGGCGACGCCTGCCAGATCGCGACCGCCGACAGCACGCTCACCGCGATCCCGATCGCGAAAGCGATGGTGTAATCGCCGGTCAGATCGTGCAGCACCCCGGTGAACCACGGCCCCGCCGCGCCGCCCGCCAGCGCCGCCAGCATGATGGTGCCGAAGATGCTGCCATACTGCTTGCCCTGGAATATCTCCAGCACCACCGCGCCCATGATCGAGGTCAGGCCGTAGCCGAGCGCGCCCTGCGCAAAAATCATCAGGTAGACCAGCAGCAGGGTCGGATGGAATTTCAGCGCGATCAGCGCCGCAAAGCAGATCGCAAAGCCGAGGCAGCTCACCGCCCAGATCCATTCACGCCCCACCCGATCCGACAGGTGCCCGAGCCAGATCTGACCGGGAATGCCGAGCAGGCTGACCACGCCCAGGGCCCAGACCCCGACGGTCGGACTGAAACCGATGTCGAGCAGATATTTGGTCTGGTGCACCTGCACCGCGTACCAGACGTACAGTCCGCAGAAATAGCCCAGCGAGATCCACCAGAAGCGCGCGGTGCGCAGCGCGCGCCGCAGCGTCCAGTCGGTGCCGGCCCAGACCGGATCGACGATGTTGGAAACCGGTTTTGCGGACGTCGCCGTCGGTTCGGCATCGCCGTCCGGCAACAGGCCGATATCCTCCGGCCGCTTGCGCAGCAGCAAATTGATCGGCGCCAGCACGATCAGCACCATGATGCCCATCGCGGTGCAGGCAGTGCGCCAGCCGGTCTGCTCGATCATCAGCTGCACCCACGGCAGCAAGGTGACGGAGCCGATGCCGACGCCGGCGAAGGCCAGTCCCATGGCGAGGCCGCGCCGGCGGATGAACCAGTTCGGCAGAAACAGCGACTGGCCGGAATAGCCGAGACAGACGCTGCCGGCGCCGACCATGACGCCGATGGTCAGATACAGATGCCAAGGCTGCGTCGTCAGCGGCGCCAGCAGGAGGCCTGCGGCCATCAGCGCGACGCCTGTTTCCATCACCCCGCGCGGCCCGAAGCGATCCATCATGCGGCCGATCAGCGGGCTGACTGCGGCGGAAACTACAAAGCCGAACGAGAACGCGCCCGCGGTGATGCCGCGTTCCCAGCCGAACTCGTCGACGATCGGCGGAAAGAACAGCGAAAACGCGGTGCGCGCATTGACGCCGATCGCCATGGTGACGAACGTCACCGCGACGATGACCCAGCCGTAGAAAAAGGGAAGCCGCATTCGCTATCTCGTCATTCCGGGGCGATGCCAACGGGAGGCCCTCGGCTGGCCCGATGCCATCGAACCCGGAATTTCGAGTGTCCGGGTCTGGTCCTTCGGAACATCCCGGAACGACGGCGTCAAGAGCGCGGTCAACTCACCGGCTGCGCCATGCTACCAGGCGTAACGCAGCCGTGCGGTGCCGACATAGGTCTGCGAATGCGCGGCCTGCTCGGTGTCGAATTTGCCGGCGACCGAGATACCGTTCCGGAAGCTGACCTCCGCGACCGCCGAGACCAGCAATGAATCCTTCACCGGTGTGGCGCCGATCACCGTGAAGCTTGATCCCGGCAGCGACTGGAAGCCGGCGGTCATGCTGGTGTCGGACCAGTGGTCGTGCGCCCAGGCGGCCCGGCCGCGCAGCGACAACGCCGCCCAGGAGGTCAGCGGCATCGAGCGGTCGACCCAGGCGCCCAGTTCGGTGCGGATCGTGGTCGTGGTGTGGGCCTGATAGTCCAGCGCGAACATCGACGAGCCGGAGACGGCGGTCTCGCTGTAGGACGGCGTGCGGAAAGCCTGCATCTGCAATGCGGCGTAGGGGGTGAAGCCAAATCCCGGCAGTCCGTAGACGCCGGGAATGGCGAAGCGATAGCCGCCCTCGATCCGGCCGGCGACATTGTTGGCGGCGAAACCGGCGGTCAGGCGATCGAGGCCCGCCACGGTCAGGAACCGGTCGGTCCTCACCTGATGCCAGCCATAGGCGAGCGCGCCCGACACATAGGCGGCGCCAAACCGCGTCATGCTGTAGACCGCCGCCTGGAACATGTCGCTGTGTCCGCCGCCGAGGCCGTCGGACAGGCCGTAACTGGTGTTGCCGCCAGCCAGCGCGAAACCCACCACGGTGTAAGGCGTCACTCGGTAGTCCAGTCCGGTGGCAAAGCCGTAGCTTCGCGCCGACCGGTCGTGGCTTCCTTCCAGTGCATTCCCGCCGGTGCTGGTCTGGCCGCCGTAAGCCGCGCCCCAGACGCTCCAGCGGCGCGGATCGGCGACCGGCGCGGCGGCGGACTTGTAGAATGGCGCCTTGGTGTAGAGCGGCGGCCGCGGGGGCGCATTGACCGGCGACAGACCGCGATTGTCCGCGAACGGGTTGGTCACCAGCGACAGGAAGGAGTTCATGGCCTGGGTGCCGGCCTGCGCGATGCCGGTGCTGTTTTCGCCGGACAGCTGCGTCAGCGAGTTCGCCAGATCCGCGGCCGACAGGTTGAAGAGGTTGATGAAGGCCAATGGCAGCATGCCACCATTGCCGGCGAAGGCATCGATGGCGTTGGCGACAGCGAGCTGATTGGCCGCGGCGGATGGCAGCAGCAGGGAGGCGATCAGTGGAGCGCCGATCGGTCCGAGCCCACCGGCGCCGACGAGATCGCAGAGCGTAATGATATTGGCGGAGAGCGTTACCGCGCCGGTTCTTGCCCAGGCCGCGCCGCAGGTGATGGTGGAACCGGCATTCAGCGTGATACTCGCCTGCGCGAGGATGTCGCCTGAAAAGGATGTGGTGGTGCCGAGCGTCGCGGAACTGCCGACCCTCCAGAACACGTTACCGCCCTGCGCACCGTTCAGCAGCGTGATGGCCGAGGCGCTGGCGGTGGTCAGCGTGCTGCCGATGTTGAAGATGAACACGGCGTTGGGGTTGCCGAGGGCATTGAGGTTGAGCGTGCCCGTCAGTTGCGCCGACGAGTCGAAATTATAGACGCCAGGTATCAGCGTCAGGCCGCCAAGATTCTGCCCCGAAAGATTCGCCGTGGGGTTCCTGGCCGCCAGATTGTCGTAGGCGATCCCCAGGGAGTTCAGCGCCGTCAGCGTGGGCGCGTCGCCGATCGCATGGATGACACCCGGCGGAGTCACTATTCCCGGTGGAAATCCGCCGATGGTTGACGTCGCGCTACCAAGGTCCCCCGGTAGCGCGGCGGTTCCAGTAATGACCGTGTTGCCGATATTGGTGATGCCGGCATTGGACAGCACCGCGAAGTTTGCGGTCGTCCCCAAAGGCGGCGCCTGGGCGCGGCCGGAACTCGGGGCGACGGCCGCGAGGCCGAGGGCTGCCAGAAAAAGTCTACTCGAAACGGTCAGGCAAGTCTTGGTCATGGGTTCCCCCAGTCGTTCATGCTGAGGACGGGGGGATGAATCGAACTCGCTTGAGTCGCTCCCCAGCCGACGCATCGAACCGAGATGCCGTCAAAGAAAACGCTACACCTGTTCGGTGTTTCTCCAAGCGAAAAGCGGCGTGCAATCAGACGCCGCAACTTATTCCAGCGCAGGTGACAAATATGTCTCCTGAGGCGGAGCCCCTATGTGCAAAATTGATCACAAGGCTGATCGCGGATGCTTGGCGAAGGCCGTACTACTACGGAGCAAACCTCCATCAATGACGGCTCATCGAAGGCGCCAGTGTCCCCATCGCACGAAGCCGCGTGTCCTCATCGCACGAGCATGGCACGCGCGGGCAATGCGTTGACCCGCGGCCTCGGATGTTCGCGCGCTGTCCTGAGGTGTTGGCGCCCATGCGCAGCCAACGATCTGACGTACGCGGCATCGTGCATGAATACGCCGACACGTTGCAGGTTTCGACGCAGGAACCGATCGGCCGGCGAATGGATACAATCCGTTCCATGCGTTCGATCGCCGCATCATCCGAAAAAATCAGGAACGATGTACGGCTTGCTCGCTTGGTTTGGTGGGACAATCATCAACGGAGAGAAAACATGAAGATCGCAACGTTGGCCCTCGCTTCGGCGCTCGCACTGACCGGAACTTTTGCTCTCGCGCAGAGCGGAGCCATGAAGCAACCGAGTTCGCAAGGCGCTCCGACCGGCGCCGCCGTCGACAGCATGGGAACCAGCACCAGTCCTGGAGCCGTCAAGAGCGGCACTTCGGCAGGCGGAGCAGCATCGATGAACAACAACGGTAACGTCGGCGTTACGACGGGTGCCAACAGCGGCGCCATGATGCGGCCCGGCACCGGAGCCAGTGAACAGGGTGCTCCGACCGGCGCCGCCGTCAATAGCCGCGGCGATGCCACGGAGCCGGGCGCCGTGAAGCAGGGCACCAGCACCACACGCTAACGATTCACATCGAGACGACAAACACGATTGCCGGTGGCATTTCATGCCGCCGGCAATCGAACGCTACCCTGATGGAAACCGTGTTCATTCCCGCAGCGCCGGATGGTCGCCGAACGCCGCTTCCCGGATCGAAGCCGCCTGTATCGCACGAAACAGGATGCGCGCCGTCTTGAGATTGTTGGCGCTCACGCACAGGTCCACGATCTGACGGACCGCAGCATCACGCATGAGATCGTCGGAAATCTTCATCGCGATCTCCATCGCGGCCCGGGCCGCGCGTTCATATCGTTCGGCGTGGTGCTTCTCCTTCCGTCCCGACGGCGGACCGACAACGGTCCGAACCTTTTCGGCGCTGTCGGATGCGGAACGGCAGATCTCGCGTATCCTTTTCGCGGCCTCGATGTCGCCGATCGGCCACTGCAGCGCCTCGTCCCAGATTTCCCTGCGTTCGTTCTTGCCAAACCACCGCATCGACACGCCCCGAACAGCCGCTAACATGAGCACCGGGCGGTCCTGGACCGGCGAGCGATACGCCCGAGGCTACACCGCCGGCAATATCTTTCCCGGATTGAAAATGTTCTGCGGATCGAGCGCCGCCTTGACGGCGCGCATGGCCGCGATCGCCTCGACGCCGAGTTCGGCTTCGAGGTATTTCTGCTTGCCCTGGCCGATGCCGTGCTCGCCGGTGCAGGTGCCGCCCATCGCCTGGGCGCGCTCGACCAGCCGGTGCATGAAGTCCTCGCCGCGCGCCATCTCTTCGGCGTTGTCGACGTCGCACACCAGCGAGCAGTGGAAATTGCCGTCGCCGACATGGCCGACGATCGGCGACAGCAGGTTGAGGCGCTTCAGGTCCGCTTCGGTTTCGGTGACGCAGTCGGCCAGCCGCGAGATCGGCACGCAGACATCGGTCGCCACCACGCCGGCGCCAGGGCGCAGCGCCTTGACCGACCAATAGGCGTCATGCCGCGCCTGCCACAGCCTGGTACGATCCTCCGGCCGCGTGGTCCAGGTGAAGTCGCCGCCGCCGCATTCCCTGGCGATCTCGCTGAAATTTTTCGATTGCTCGGCGACCTCGTTCTCGCTGCCGTGGAATTCGAGCAACAGCAGCGGCGTCTCCGGCAGCGTCAGTTTCGAATAGGAATTGCAGGCGCGCACCTGCTCGGCATTGAGCAGTTCGATGCGCGCGACGGGAATGCCGGTCTGGATCGCCAGAATGGTGGCCTGGCAGGCGCCGCGCACGGTCTCGAACGAACACGCCGCCGCCGCGATGGTCTCGGGAATGCCGCGCAGCTTGATCGTGAGTTCGGAGATGATGCCGAGCGTGCCCTCGGCGCCGACGAACAGATGCGTCAGGTCGTAACCGGCGGAGGATTTCTTCGCCCGCGTGCCGGTGGTGATGATCTCGCCGTCGCCGCGCACCACCTTGAGCGCCAGTACGTTGTCGCGCATGGTGCCGTAGCGCACTGCATTGGTGCCGGAGGCGCGCGTCGACGCCATGCCGCCCAGCGAGGCGTCGGCGCCGGGATCGATCGGGAAGAACACGCCCTGGTCGCGCAGGTGCTCGTTGAGCGCCTTGCGGGTGACGCCGGGCTCGATCACGCAGTCCAGATCCTCGGCATGGACGGCCAGCACCTTGTTCATGTCGCGCAGATCGACGCAGATCCCGCCCGCCGGCGCGTTGACCTGCCCCTCCAGCGAGGTGCCGGTGCCGAATGCGATGACGGGGACGCCATGTTTGCTGCAGATCCGCACCACGTCCTGGATATCAGGGGTTTCCTGCGCCATCACCACCGCGTCCGGCGGCTGCGAGGCCAGCCAGGTCGTGGTATGGGCGTGCTGGTCGCGCACCGCCTGCGAGGTGATCAGCCGGTTGCCGAACCGCGCGGCCAGCGCGTCGATGGCCCCCTTCAGCGCCTGCGGCTCCGGCCGCTTCGGATGGTTGGTTATCGTTGTCGCCACGCAAATTTCCTCCCGCTTTGAGAGGACCGTGGCAAAGGATATATGAGGGGTCAAGTGAGCATGGATCGAATCGACGGGAATGCACGATGATGACGATGGACGACGGCGACGACGTGCTGCGGCTGCCCGCGCCATTTGAGGCTTCCGTGATGCAGATCGAGCCGCAATGGATCGACTACAACGGCCATCTCAACATGGCCTATTACAACGTGATGTTCGACCGGGCGATCGACGAATTATGGCTCAGGATCGGGATCGGGCCGGGCTACATGAAGGAGCGCAATTGCTCGACCTTCACCGCCGAGTGCCATGTGCGCTATTTGCGGGAAGTTCACCTCGGCGATCCCCTACAGGTGTCGATCCTGCTGGTCGCGGCCGACGAGAAGCGGCTCCACACCTTCAAGGAATTGCGCCACGCCACCGAGGGCTGGCTGTCCGCCACCTCCGAAAACATGACCATCCACATGGACATGAATGTCCGGAAGACCGCCCCGTTTCCGTCCGATATCCGCGCGCGAATCGACGCGCTGGCCCGGGCTCACAGCACGGTGTCCCGCCCCGAGGGCATCGGCCGCAAGGTGGCGATGCCCACGAAGTAGCGCGAAAGCCCGGGACCTCGGGCGTCCGCGCACGACCACGGCCCTGGAACAATGCGGCGCTTGGGACAAAAGGATCGCCCGGTTTGGCAGGGAATCCTTGGACGGGATAAAGCCTGTCAAATCCACCGCAAAAACCCTATATGCCGTTCAATCCTGCCAAGAAGGCTCCCCTTCGCGGCCCCGCGGTGCCATCGTGGGCGGAACACGATTCGCATATGACCGAGCCGAACAAACTGCCCCATCACGACGTCCCCGCGCATCAGCCTGCGGCGGGGGGCATTGCCGCGCGCGCGCGGGCGAGCGCGGTCCCGCAATTTCTCGCCGGGCTCAATCCGGAGCAGCGCGAGGCGGTGGAAACGCTGGACGGACCGGTTCTGGTGCTGGCCGGCGCCGGCACCGGCAAGACCAAGGTTCTGACCTGCCGTATCGCCCATATCCTCAGCATGGGCCGCGCCCGCCCCGGCGAGATCCTCTCCGTCACCTTCACCAACACGGCCGCGCGCGAGATGAAGCTGCGGCTCGGCCAGATGCTCGGCCAGGCCGTCGAGGGCATGCCGTGGCTCGGCACCTTCCACTCGATCGGCGGGCGGATCCTGCGCACCCACGCCGAACTGGTGCAGCTGAAATCCAATTTCACCGTGCTCGATGTCGATGACCAGGTCCGGCTGCTGAAGCAGCTTCTGGCGGCCGACAATATCGACGACAAGCGCTGGCCGGCGCGGATGCTGGCCGGCCTGATCGACGGCTGGAAGAATCGCGGGCTGACGCCGTCGCAGGTGCCGCCGGGCGAAGCCGCGGTGTTCGGCAACGGCCGCGGCGGAAAACTCTATGCGCTCTATCAGGAACGCCTGAAAATCCTCAACGCCGCCGATTTCGGCGATCTCCTGCTGGAGAACATCCGGCTGTTCCGCGAGCACCCCGATGTGCTCCGGCAGTACCAGCACCGTTTCAAGTTCATTCTGGTCGACGAATATCAGGACACCAACGTCGCACAGTATCTGTGGCTGCGGCTATTGTCGCAGGCGCCGACGCGAGCGGGCGCGCCGCTGTCGGCCATCATTCCCGGATCAACCAACTCCACCGTCATTCCGGGGCGCGTCGAAGACGCGAACCCGGAATCTGGAGATGGCGTATACCCCGATCGAGATTCCGGGTTCGCGCCTGGCGGCGCGCCCCGGAATGACGCTCCCCCCTCCCCCCTCACCGCCCCGAAAAACATCTGCTGCGTCGGCGACGACGACCAGTCGATCTATGGCTGGCGCGGCGCCGAGGTCGACAACATCCTGCGCTTCGAGCACGATTTTCCCGGCGCCAAGGTGATCCGGCTGGAACGCAACTACCGCTCCACCGGCCACATCCTCGCCGCCGCCTCACACCTTATCGCTCACAATGAAGGCCGGCTCGGCAAGACGCTGCGAACCGAGGACGTCGACGGCGAGAAGGTCACCGTCACCGGTTCCTGGGATTCCGAGGAGGAAGCCCGCGCCATAGGCGAGGAAATCGAGCAGTTGCAGCGCGACGGCCACAAGCTCAACGACATCGCGATCCTGGTGCGGGCCTCGTTCCAGATGCGCGAATTCGAAGACCGTTTTGTCACGCTCGGCCTGCCCTATCGCGTGATCGGCGGGCCGCGCTTCTACGAGCGCGCCGAAGTGCGCGATGCGCTGGCCTATTTGCGCGTGATCAATTCGCCGGCCGACGACCTCGCCTTCGAGCGCATCGTCAACGTGCCGAAGCGCGGACTCGGCGACGCCACCGTGCAGATGCTGCACGACCACGCCCGCAAGCGCCGCATGCCGCTGTTCGAGGCCGCGCGCGCCGTGGTCGAGACCGACGAGCTGAAGCCGAAGGCGCGCGGGTCGCTGCGCGGACTGATCGCCAGCTTCGACCGCTGGCGCGTGCAGCGCGAGGTGACCTCGCACACGGAGCTCGCCGAAATCGTGCTCGACGAGAGCGGCTATACCGAGATGTGGCAGAAGGACCGCTCCGCCGACGCCGCCGGCCGGCTGGAAAACCTCAAGGAGCTGGTGCGCTCGATGGAGGAGTTCGAGAACCTGCAGGGTTTCCTCGAACACATCTCGCTGGTGATGGACCGCGACGGCGGCGCCGAGGACGACGCGGTGTCGCTGATGACGCTGCATTCGGCCAAGGGGCTGGAGTTCGACAATGTGTTCCTGCCGGGCTGGGAGGAAGGCCTGTTTCCGAGCCAGCGCACGCTCGACGAACAGGGCCGCGCCGGGCTTGAGGAAGAGCGACGCCTCGCCCATGTCGGCATCACGCGGGCACGCCGCCGCGCCAAGCTGTATTTCGCCACCAACCGGCGGATTCACGGCACGTGGTCAACCACGATCCCGTCGCGCTTTCTCGATGAACTGCCGGCGCATAATGTCGAGATCACGGAATCGAAAGGCGGCTCTGGCTGGGGCGGCTCAGGCGGGTATGGCCCCTCGCGCTTCGACAATGTCGAATCCTTCGGATCCAGCTATTCGACGCCGGGCTGGCAGCGCGCCCAGGCCAACCGCGCCCGCAACCAGAATGGCGGCCGCGGCGGCGGCCAGGCCGGCGGCGGCTTCAATGAAAGCCAGTCGCCGTTTTCGAGTTCGCGCAGCGATACTTCAGGTTCGCGCGACGATGCTTCGGGCTCGCGTGGCAGCGGCTTTGCCAGGCGCGGCCCTGTCACCATCGAGGGCGAACTGATCGCCAAATCCACCGGCACCGTTTCGGATTTCACGCTGGCCGATCGCGTGTTCCATCAGAAATTCGGCTACGGCCGGGTGGTGAAGATCGACGGCAACAAGCTCACCATCGCGTTCGAGAAGGCCGGCGAGAAAAAGGTGGTCGATAGTTTCGTAGAGCGGGTT
>NZ_JAUYQU010000265.1 GCF_030697065.1 Bradyrhizobium sp. | reverse complement strand
ATCGGGCGGCGTGGCCCGCAGGTTGCGGTCTTGATGCGACATTGACCATTCGGCGTCAACGGTCCAGCCGCGCCGCTGCATGGCGCGTATTCCGGCACGCGCACTATCGGGTATCCCGGCGAGCTTGCATGCCACCGCCAGGGCGCGGTCGCCTCGAGGATTGATCGGCCGCGCGCCGTGCTCCATAACAATGCCGCAACCCTCAGGAAGCGAGCACGCGCCATGTCCAATATCCCGACTCTGGCTACACTGGCCGACGATCTCGCCGGCGGCCGCACCAGCGCCCGCAAGCTGGTCGATGACTGCCTGGCCAGGATCGCCGACAGCGCGGGCGAGGGCGCGCGGGCTTTTGTTCGTGTCGATGCGGAGGCGGCGATCGAGGCCGCGGAGGCGATGGACCGTTTGCGCGAGGTCAAGGCTGCGCCGTCGCGGTTCGCCGGCATTCCGGTCTCGATCAAGGACCTGTTCGACATCAGGGGGCAGGTGACCCGCGCGGGCTCCCGCGCGCTCGACGATTCCGCGCCGGCGGAGGCCGATGCGTCAGCGGTGGCAAGGCTTCGTCGCGCCGGTTTCGTCGTGATCGGCCGCACCAACATGACCGAGTTCGCCTATTCCGGGATTGGCATCAACCCGCATTACGGTACGCCGAAGGGCGCTTGGCAGCGCAATGTCGGCCATGTGCCCGGGGGATCATCGTCGGGCGCGGCGGTGTCCGTGGTCGATGGCATGGCGCATGGGGCGCTCGGCACCGATACCGGCGGCTCCTGCCGGATTCCGGCGGCCTTTAACGGCATCGTCGGGTTCAAGCCGACCCAGCGTCGGGTGCCGCTCGACGGCGCGGTGCCGCTGTCGTCTACGCTCGACAGCATCGGCCCGCTGGCGCGCACGGTCGCCTGCTGTGCGGCGCTCGACGCCGTGCTGGCCGATGAGAACTTCGTGCCGCTGCAGCCGCGTCCGATCAAGGGCATGCGGCTGGCGGTGCCGACCACGGTGGCGCTCGACGATCTCGACGATGAGGTATCGCGGACCTTCGAGCGCGCGCTGGAGACGCTGTCGCGCCGGGGTGCGCTGATCGAGCGGATCGAAGTGCCTGAATTCCTCGATGTCGGGGTGATGAACACCAAGGGCGGGTTCGCCGCGGCGGAGAGCTTTGCCTGGCATCGCTATCTGATCGTCGGCAGCGGCGACGTCTACGACCCACGCGTTTCCTTGCGGATCATGCGCGGCGAAAGCATCAGCGCCGCCGACTACATCGATTTAATGGTGACGCGCAAGTCGATGATCGAGCGCGCCACGGTCCGCCTCGCGCCCTATGACGCGCTGGTGATGCCGACCACGGCCAACACGCCGCCGGCCATTGCCGACCTCGCCGACGACAAGGCCTTCACCCGGGCGAACCTGCTGTCGCTGCGCAACTGCACGCTGATCAACATGATCGACGGCTGCGCGATCTCGTTGCCCTGCCATCGCGAAGGCGAGGTGCCGGTCGGGCTGATGCTGGCGGCATCTGCCGGGGCCGACCGCCGCATCTTCGAACTGGCGGCAGGCATGGAGGACGCCATCCGTGTTTGATCTCAGCTTTACCGTTCAGGGACAGGGCGCGGGGAGGCCGCTGACGCTGCCGATCGACCGGGCCGTGATCGCCGGCTGGACCGGACGCGATCCGGTGGCGCGCGACAAGCACATCGCCGAGCTCGAAGCGATCGGCATCGCCCGTCCGGCCTCGACGCCGATCTATTACCGGGTCTCGGCACGGCGGCTGACCACCACGGACAGCATCGAAGTCTGCGGGCCGGATTCCAGCGGCGAGGTCGAGTTCGTGCTGATCGGCTGGCAGGGCCGCATCTTCGTCGGCCTCGGCTCCGACCACACCGATCGCAAGGTGGAAGCCTACAACGTCACGGTGTCGAAGCAGATGTGCGACAAGGTGATGGCGCCTGTGTTGTGGGAGCTGGAAGATGTCATCGGCCACTGGGACCAGATGACCCTGCGCGCCTGGGCGTGGATATCAGGCGAACGCGTGGTGTACCAGCAAGGCACGCTGGATCACATGCTCCCGGTCCAGGAATTGATCCAGCGCGGTTTCGGCGACAAGGGGTTTCCCGACGGCTGCGCCATGTTCTGCGGCACCTTTGCCGCCATCGGCGGCATCCGCCCGGCCGATCGGTTCGAATATGAACTGGAGGATCCCGTGCTCCAGCGCAGCATCCGCCACGCGTATGACGTGACGGTGCTGCCGGTGCTGGGGTAACCCGTCATTCCGGGATGGTGCGTAAGGACCAGACCACAGGAGCGCAATTGCGCTCCGGGGAATTTCGAGATTCCGGGTTCGATGCTTCGCATCGCCCCGGAATGACGGACATGTTTCGGAAATCGGGTGGTGGGAACCGGCGGCGTCTGCGAAACTGCGTCCATGAAATCGAACCTCAAAGAAATCGTCCGGCCATCTTCCGACATCGCGGCCCGCGTTGACGCCATCGACTGGGCGCAGGCAACCGGCGATCTCGACGCCCAGGGCTGCACCGTTCTCAAGGGCCTGCTCTCTCCGGAACAATGCGGCGAACTCGCGGGCCTCTATTCCGACGACAGGAATTTCCGCAGCCGGGTGGTGATGGGGCGCCACGGCTTTGGCCGCGGCGAATACAAATACTTTTGCTATCCGCTGCCCGACCTGATCGCGGGTCTGCGCCCGGCGCTCTACACGAGGCTCTGCGGCGTTGCCAACCGCTGGAACGAGGCGATGGGGATTGATACCCGCTATCCCGAAAGTCACGAGGCTTTCCTGAAGCGGTGCCATGAGGCCGGCCAGGTCAGGCCGACGCCGTTGCTGCTGCAATATGGCGCCGGCGACTACAATTGCCTGCATCAGGATCTCTATGGCGAGCATGTTTTTCCGCTGCAGGTGGCAATCCTGCTGTCGGAACCGGGCCGCGATTTCAGCGGCGGCGAATTCGTGCTGACCGAGCAGCGGCCGCGCATGCAGTCGCGTCCCGAAGTGGTGCCGCTGGCCCAGGGCGACGCGGTGGCCTTTGCTGTGCACCACCGGCCGGTGCAGGGGACGCGCGGCTTCTATCGGGTTAATCTGCGCCATGGCGTCAGCCGGCTGCGCTCCGGCCACCGCCATACCGTGGGCGTAATCTTTCACGATGCCAAGTGAATTGAACCTCCATGTGAATCCGACCATTGAGCGAGTGCGACCTTATTGACGGCCGATCTGTTTGAAAGCATCCCCGATCTGCGTCCCTCGCGCGAAGCGATGGCGGACGGTGCCGTGCTCCTGCGCGGCTTCGCGAGACCGCTCGAAGCCGAACTGATCGCTGCGATCGACGAGATCGTGGCGCAGGCGCCGTTTCGCCATATGGTGACGCCGGGCGGCCATTCGATGTCGGTGGCGATGACCAATTGCGGCAGCGCCGGCTGGGTGACCGACCGCAGCGGGTATCGCTATGCCGCCGTCGATCCCGAGTCCCGCGCGCCG
>NZ_JAUYQU010000174.1 GCF_030697065.1 Bradyrhizobium sp. | reverse complement strand
CGATCGATGCTGGCAAGGATGAGCGAGACCGCTTCCGAAGTGACCGGCATTCCGTCGCGGAACTTGCCCATCAGCGTCTCGCCGGCATGGGCCAGCGCTTCGAGACGCGGCAGGCCGAGGAAGCCGCAGGTGCCCTTGATGGTGTGAACCAGCCGGAAGATGTTATCGAGAATCTTGGCGTTGTTCGGATCCTGCTCGAACCGCACCAGTTGATTGTCGACCGTATCCAGGCTCTCGTTGGTCTCGGTCAAGAATTCCCGCAAAAGATCGTCCATCAAAATACGCCTTCCAAGAAGTTGTGTTGGGGTTTTCCATCCACCGCTATTCGCATCAGACCTACGGCCCGGGAGGACCGGCTTGTTTTCGACGGACGAAGCAAACTAAAAAGCTTCTTCACACAACGATAACCTCGACGGTTTCACGACCACGTTAATTTTGCGCTCCGTGCAAATACGGAGGCGGACAAACGGTCGGCCGCGGGGATCGAGCGGGGAAAATTTGTCTTCGCGGCGCATCGGCGATTTCTGGCAAGTCGGGAAGCATAAGGAAATGCACGTTATGCGTGCACTCCAGTCAAAACGACTACGGGACGTCGCAACGTCCCTCGATGCCCACAAAACCAGGCTTGAGCCGCCTCAGGCAGCGACCTGCTCTTCTTCACGCTTCATCAGCTTCCTGATTTCCTTGAGCGCCTTGTAGAGAGCACCGCTCGTGACATGGGCGTTTGCGGCGTCGATCTGTTCGCGCGAGCCCGGAAGGGTCTCCCGCAGATCCTTCAGCAAGCCGAGATAGGAAGTCCGGTAGCGCGGAATGTCGTTTTTCAGATACATCATCTGAATGCAGAAATAGAGCCGCTTGACCGGCGTGTTGGCGGTCTCCGCGGTCACGGTGTCCTTCTCGCGAAGGATGGGCGCTTCGCCGTCGATCAGGAAGGAAGTGCGGATACCGGAATTGATGATGACGGTTTCGCCGATGACGATACGTTCAAACGGCTTCAACTCGACTCTTAGCGGCATGACTGTTTCCTTTCAGGATACGGTGACGGCTACCGGGTGGTCGCGGCGGGGTTTCCCCCGCCGCCTTGATCGTTGGCTTCGAAGCCGGACTTAGCGGAGCAGCTGCAAGACGCTCTGCTGCGACTGGTTGGCGAGTGACAGCGCGGACACCGCGATCGACTGGCGGGTCGACAGCGCCTGGCTGTTGGCCGCTTCCTCGTTGGTGTCGGCCAGCGTCAGGTTGGACGAGCCGGTCTGCAGCACGTTGATCAGGTT
>NZ_JAUYQU010000163.1 GCF_030697065.1 Bradyrhizobium sp. | reverse complement strand
ATGACGACCCTGTTGACCGCCTTTTTGACCTTTGGCCCAGAATAGCGGGCATAACCCGGCCTTTTGCCGCCTTTTCGCCATTTTCGTCGTCGGAACCGCCGCAATCTTGCCAGCGGTTGGTGCGAAGCTGTCCAATCGAGCGGGGATGATTCGCCCGCATATCAAGGGATTTCGACCATGATCCGGTCGTCCGGCGGGTTAGGCTCTGATGGCCGCTCCGCGCCAGTAGCTTTGTCGAGACTGACCCATGTCGTCGCCGGCCGCCTGGCCATCGGCGGGCTTTCGCTGTGCCTGATCGTCGCCCTCACGGTGCTGTCGATCGAGGTCGTCCTGGCAATGCCCATTCCGGCGTAACACCGAAACCCCGGTGCGGGTTACGGGCTTCCAGCACCTCAACTGCCAGCGATGATGCCATCGCGATCGGGTCATCATGAACAAGACACCTATGGTCCTCGTGACGACCTCGCTGACGGTCGCGACCGTTCTGACGGCGACGTTTCTGATCGTCACCACCACCCGGGGAGAAAATACCTCGTTCGCGTCGTCGGCGGGGCAGCTCGACGTCCAGACCGTCGCCAGCGGCCTGGCCAATCCATGGGCGCTGGCGTTCCTGCCCGACGGCCGGATGCTGGTGACCGAGCGCGCCGGCCGCATGCGAATCGTCACGCTGGCGGGACAGGTTTCGCCGCCGCTGAAGGGCGTGCCGGAAGTGTGGGCCTCCGGCCAGGGCGGATTGCTCGACGTCGTCACCGACACGGGTTTCGCCCAGAACCGGACCATCTATTTCTGCTACGCCGAGCGCACCGCCGGCGGCGGCCGCACCGCCGTGGCGCGCGCCAGACTGAACGACGGCGGCGGCCGGCTCGACGACGTCAAGGTCATCTTCCGGCAGGAGGGACCGCTGTCGTCGGGCAATCATTATGGCTGCCGCATCGCGCAGGCCGGCGACAGCAACCTGTTCGTCACGCTGGGCGATCATTACAGCGCCCGCGACGAGGCGCAAAATCTCGGCAATCATATCGGCAAGCTGATCCGGATCACGCCCGACGGCACGGCGCCGGCGGACAACCCCTTCGTCGGCCGCGACGGCGCGAAGCCGGAAATCTGGAGCTACGGCCAGCGCAACCAGCAGGGCCTCGCGATCAATCCGGCCACCGGCGATCTCTGGGAAAGCGAGCACGGCCCGCGCGGCGGCGACGAGATCAACCTCATCGGCAAGGGCAAGAACTACGGCTGGCCGGCGATCGGCTACGGCATCGATTACAGCGGAGCGAAGATTCACGAAGGCGCCGCCAAAGACGGCATGGAGCCGCCATTAAAGTACTGGGTGCCGTCGATCGCCCCGTCCGGCCTGGCGTTCTATTCCGCAAAACTGTTTCCGAAATGGACCGGCAGCCTGTTCACCGGCGCGCTGTCGGGCAGGATGGTGGTGCGGCTGCAGCTCGACGGCACCACCGTGACGTCGGAGGAACGCCTGCTGCCCAACCTCAACGAACGCATCCGCGACGTGCGGCAGGGCCCGGACGGCGCGCTGTGGCTGCTGACCGACAGTTCGGCGGGCCGGATCCTGCGGGTGTCGCCGTCGGCGAAATGAGGCGGCTGGTCGACTTCGACCTCATGCATGTCTTGCGGGTAATGGCTGGTCGCTATTATCTCCATGATCGAGGCAAAGCCTCGTCAGCCGCTATCGGGCCGTCACGCGGGGTTGCTCCAGCTACGCTGCATTTGCGGGATCTTCGCGTTCCGCCCGGCGCTTCAGCTTTGCCGCCAGATTCAAGCCGATCCCGGGCCGGCTAAAGGGGCACGCCGCGATGCAGATGGCGCATCCATGCGTCTGGTTGAAGAAGGGCAAGCAACGGTCGAAGTCGACGTACCATTTCTCGACGCCCCGGACCATTTGCTTGACGGGACCGATCGCCTCCGGCGGACATGCGTTCTCGCAAATCCTGCAATTCACGCAGAACGAGTCGACATCGAGGACCAGCGGCGGGGTGGTCAAGAACGGCGCGTCGGTCAAGACAGCCGAAATCCGGAAGGATGAACCGAACTCGGCGTTGATCAGCGAGCCGTGCTTGCCAAGTTGACCGAAGCCGCAGGCGATGGCCGGCGGAATCATCATGACTTTCGTTGTCATGGGTCCCGTCAACGGCTCGGCCTCCCAACCTTGCCCGCGCAACCACGCAGCGACGGACTTTGCAGCGGCCGCGGCGCGCCCATACTGCCGGACCACTTCCGCGCCGGCGGTAGCTTCCGGCGCGGTCGCGATCTGTTCGTAGTCATGGGCGAAGCCCAGCATGATGATGTTCTTCTGCGGCGCGTGCTGGCCCTCGTAGACCCATGCCGGATCCATCTCGGCGACGCCCCACATATCGAAGCCGCCCGCCGCCGCACGTTCGGCCATGGCATCGTTCCAATCCTGCGGTCGATGCTCCACCGGCGGACCTGTGACGTCGGGCATCGGGCTGGCCAGCAGCTTCGCCCGCTCTTCGCGGGCGCGGGAAAGATGCGGATTGCCTGGATCAACCTGGTAGAACCACCGCTGCATCGCCCCGTGTGCGATCTTGTCGGGGTCAGGCGCCCAGTACACCATGCTCGGCCGGCGCGGTGTCGTCTCGCCAAGTCCATTGATGGTATTGCCCGAGATCGCGGGCTTCAGCGCAAGTTGGGCAGGGTCAGGTATGAACGGCCGGTGGCGGTGGGACATGCGAGAGTCCTGCGTCTTCTGATCCGTGGACACGACCTTTTAGCATGGCCCGAGCATGTGGCCAGTTACTCTCGTCGGGCAAACCGGTGCATCACGGTTCACGCGCACCGAAACACCGGTCGGCGCCGTCCGCAAAGGCGCTCCTGGCGCCGCACCCGACATCATGTGCGAAACGGTGGGCACGCTTCATTTCGCCTGCCTCTGCAGTCTCACCATTTGTGAAAAATGAAGAACGCCCCGGCGGCGATCAGCGCGAAGCCCAGTCCGTGGTTCCAGCCCAGCGGCTCCTTCAGGTACAGCACCGAAAAGGCCGCGAACACGACCAGCGTGATCACTTCCTGGATGGTCTTGAGCTGGGCCGCCGAGTAGACCTCGCTGCCCCAGCGATTGGCCGGCACCGCGAGCCAGTATTCGAAGAACGCGATGCCCCAGCTCACCAGCACTACGGTGGGCAGCCAGCTCTCCTTGAATTTGAGATGACCGTACCAGGCAAAGGTCATGAAGACATTGGAGGCGAACAACATCAGGATCGGCAAGACAGCTGGCGAAATGGTGGGCATCGATGTCCTTTCGAAATGTCCGAGAGCCAACACATCCGTGCGGAGCCCGATTCAAGGACAATCGAATATCATTTGATTCAAGCCTCCGGAAATCCGTCTTGACCGGATCAACCGCATTTTAGGCATGGAACGGAGAATTCCCCCGCTGTTGCAACCATGCGTCATGCTGCGGCCATTACCCTCGTGGCAACGAGAGCGAACGAACATGCAGTTCGACTGGCGCGCACTTTCCGGTCCGGCTCTGACGACGGCGACGGCGTTGATCGCCTTCGTCGTCGACCGAACCCTGGTTGCCGTGCCCAATCCCGCGCCGCTGTTCGTCTGCATCGTCGCTTTCGCGGCCTCGCTCTCCGGCACCGCCTCCGGGCTGACCAGCGCCGTCATTGCCGTGGTCTCCTCGGCGCTGTTTTTCCTCAACCATCGCGCCACGCCCGGCTACGACCTGTCGGACCTGGCCCGCATGGTGCTGCTGGCGCTCACCGCGGCCGGCACCGCCATCATCACCGGCCACCTGCGCCGGAAATGGATCGAAGCCTTTGCGTCGCAGCGCCGGCACCATGCCACCGCGGAGCGGCTGAGGGCGGCGCTGGACCAGGTCGACATCGGCATCGTGCTGCTCGATGCCGACACCCGCGCCGAGTTCATCAACCGCGCCTTCCGCCATTATTTTTCGTTGCCCGACGAAAAGGCCGACTCCCGGCCGCCCTTCATCGCGCTGATGTATCATGGCCGCGATACCGGCACCTTCGAACTGCCGGAGGACGAGTTGAGCCACTTCATCGCCGGGCGCACCGAGATGATGCGGTCGGGCGATTCGACGCCGATCAACATCAAGCTCAGGGACGGAGAGGTCCTGCGCTTCAGTTGCACCGCCCTGCCCGATGGCGGACGCATGCTGAGCTACACGCCGGTGACCGACCTGGTCCGCCATACCGACGATCCCGCCGGCGCGGAATACTACCGGTCAATGCGCGGCGGCGGTATCCGCCTTCTCGCCCCGCACCTGCGCGCCGCGGAATAGCAGCGTCGCGCGGCTTGGGCGGCGAATGCAATTGATCCAGCCCTGTGGTGTCTCTATTGAAAGGACAGGTATCATCGCGGAGCGCGCGTTGCGCGTCGCTCCGATCACGGGTGCAAGATCAGGAATGTCCGACCAACTGACTGTCCGCTCCGTCGCCCGGCAGGACTATGACCGCTGGCTTCCCCTGTGGGACGGCTACAATGCGTTTTACGACCGATCGGGGGCGACTGCGCTGGCACCCGAAATCACCGCGATGACGTGGTCGCGATTCTTCGATGCCTATGAGCCGGTGCATGCTCTTGTCGCCGAGAGCGGCGGGCAATTGCTCGGTCTCACGCACTATCTGTTTCACCGCAGCACCATTGCGATCGGGCCGAACTGCTATCTGCAGGATCTGTTCACGGTCGAGTCCGCGCGCGGCAAAGGGGTGGGCCGGGCCCTGATCGATGGCGTCTGCGAACGCGCGAAGCTGGCGGGGGTGCCGCGGATCTACTGGCTGACGCACCAGACCAACGTCACCGCGATGCAGCTCTACGCCGAGCAGCCCGGATTTGTGGTCTACCGCAAACCGTGCTGACCGGTTTTCGAACCCCGCCTGTGGATAAGTCCTGTGTCATGGCCGCGTAACAAAGCCCCGCTAGGTTCCGCCTGCGTCTGATCAAGGCCCCCCGTCACGGATCATTCGCCCCAGCGGTCCCCGTCAGTCGCCGCGTCTGACCGGGGCCGCATTTTTTTGTGCTGTCGCGTGTTGCGTTGCGTATCGCCCGCCAGTGCCCTCGCTCGAACACACACGCTCGAACAACCGTCCCGATGATCCGCGCCTCGTCGATCCTGCTGGCCTTCGCCGCCCTCACGCTGGTGCTGCTGCCGTTCCAGCTCGCCGGCATGGTCTTCGGCCTGCGGCTGCAGCGCAGCCTCCCGCACTGGTACCATCGCCTACTCTGCGCGCTGATCGGCGTGCGGATTCGCGAGATCGGCGCGCGATCGGCTGCCAGCCCGGCGCTGATCCTGTCGAACCATGTCTCCTGGCTCGACATCTGCGTCATATCTGCGCTCTCCCCGGTCGTGTTCGTCGCCAAGCGCGAGGTCGCGGGCTGGCCGCTGTTCGGCTGGCTGGCCCGGTTGCAGCGAACCATTTTCATCGACCGGCAGGCCCGGCATCGGACCGGCGCGGCGAGCCGGGAAATCGCCGGCCGGCTGCTCGAAGGCGACGCGGTGGTGCTGTTCGCCGAGGGCACGTCGAGCGACGGCAACCGCGTGCTGCCGTTCCGCTCGTCGCTGGTCGGCGCGGTGCATCACGCCCTCGGCAATTCCACGCAGCATACCCTCGTCAATGTGCAGCCGATGTCGCTGGCCTATGTCGGCCTCAGCGGCGTGCCGCTGAGCCGCGGCCTGCGCCAGCGGGTGGCCTGGTACGGCGACGCCGAACTGGTCCCGCATCTGCTTGCCGTGCTGGCGTCGGGCGCCGTCGACGTCACCGTGAGCTGGGGTGCGGCGACCGCCTACGACATGAGCGCCGATCGCAAGGCGATCACGCGCGACGCGGAACGATCGGTGCGGCGCATGACCGCGGCGGCCCTTCGCGGCGCAGCATCGGCGCACCTTGCCGGGCAGGTGCCCGCGGGCCACAATGCGGTCCCGCCTCATGCTCCACCCCACAGGATCGATCCATGCAAATTCGCAACCTCGGCGGCTCCGGCCTGCGCGTTTCCGCCGTCGGCCTCGGCTGCAACAATTTCGGCCAGCGCACCGACCTGGAAACCTCGCGCAAGGTGATCCACAAGGCGATCGACCTCGGCATCACGCTGTTCGATACCGCCGACATCTATGCCGGGATGGGCGGCTCGGAGACCGTGCTGGGCGAAGTGCTCGGCGACCGCCGCAAGGACATCGTGCTGGCGACCAAATACTCCAAGCCCATGAGCAATGATGGCACCAAGCAGGGCGCCTCGCGGCGCTATATCATGTCCGCGGTCGAGGCCAGCCTGAAGCGGCTGAAGACCGACTACATCGATCTCTACCAGCAGCACGATTACGATCCGCTGACGCCGATCGAGGAGACCCTGCGGGCGCTGGACGATCTGGTGCGGCAGGGCAAGGTGCGCTACCTCGGCAATTCGAATTTTCCGGCCTGGCGCATCGCCGAGGCCGAATACGTCGCCCGGCAGATGGGCGTCAACCGCTTCGTGTCGTGCCAGGACGAATACAGCCTGGTGATGCGCGACATCGAGAAGGACCTGCTGCCGGCGGCGCAGGAATACAAGCTCGGGCTGCTGCCGTTCTTCCCGCTGGCCAGCGGTCTGCTGACCGGCAAATATCAGCGTGGCGCGGCCGCTCCGGCCGACACCCGCTTCGGCAAGGCTCCCGCCATGCGCGACCGCTACGTCACGCCGCGCAACGAGGACATCGTCGAGAAGCTGCAGGCCTTTGTGCAGAAGCGCGGCCATACCATGCTGGAACTGGCATTCTCCTGGCTGGCGTCGCGCCCGCAGGTCGCAAGCGTGATCGCCGGCGCCACCCGCGTCGAGCAGATCGAGCAGAACGTCAAGGCGATCGCCTGGACGCTGAGCGCCGAGGAGATCGCGGAAATCGACGCGATCACGAAGTGAGTTGCGGTCGTCATTACGGGGCGTCCGAAGGACGAACCCGGAATCTCGAGATTCAAGGTTCGCATCTTCGATGCGCCCCGGAATGACCAGGCGTCATACCCTTTGCTATAAAGCCTGGCACAGAACGGCCCGTGCATGACAGATCGGCTACAGACCCCCACTCCCGCCTCGCGCCGCCTCGCCTGCGCCGGTTGCGGCACGGAATTTTCCTGCAGCCTGTCGGGACCGTGCTGGTGCAGTGAGGAGACCTACCGCCTGCCGATGCCATCAGATGGCGGCGATTGCCTGTGCCCGGATTGCCTGCGGAAAATCGCCCGCAGCAGCCGGCCGGCTTGATCCAGAGCAAGACCCCGACGCCGCATTGGCGCTTGAATAATCTCGTGTTCGCATGCGCGCGGAGCGGGAGGTTCATCATGTTCGTGGTCCGGCTCAAACGGCCCAACGAGGATTTCGATTTCAAGGCGTTCGCCTCGGGCGACGCCGCGCTTGCCCGCTTCAGGACCGCCCAGCAGATGATGATCGACGGCGAGGTCGAGCAATGCGCGTTGTTCGAGGCGCGGGCAACCGACGCCGCCGGCGCGATCGCCATGATCAACGAGGGCAGTGCCGCGCTGATCGAGTCCAATCTGGACTCCGATGCCCCGGTGCCTGCCCCCGCACCGACGACGCACGACAGGAGATCGTCACGATGAATACCCTGACCAAGCTGGCGCTCGGCGCGATGGGGCGGTTGCGGCCCAAACCGGCGCAAGGCAATGCCGTGCCGAAGATCGCGCTGCCCGCCCCGGACAAGATCGGCGGCATGCCGCTGATGGAGTCGATTGCAAAACGGCGATCGGGGCGCGAGTTCTCGCGCACAGAATTGCCGCTACCGATGCTCTCCAGCCTGCTGTGGGCCGCCAACGGCGTCAACCGCCCGGATGGCGGCCGCACGGCGCCCTCGGCGATGCATGCGCAGGAGATCGACATCTATGTCGCGCTGCCCTCCGGCGCCTATCTGTACGACGCCGCCGCCCACGAACTGCAACTGGTCGCGGGCAGCGACCTGCGACGGGTGACCGGCTATCAGGACTTCGTCGACGAGGCGCCGCTCGACCTCGTCTACGTCGCCGACCACGGCCGCATGATGCTGGTGCCGGTTGCCAGCCGCGAGAGTTTTGCGTCCGCCGCCGCCGGCGCGATCGCGCAGAACGTCTATCTGTTCGCCGCGGGCAACGGGCTTTCCGCCGTGATCCGCGCCTGGATCGACCGCGACGCCATCGCCAATGCGCTGGGACTCGGCCACGACCAGCAGGTGCTGCTGTCGCAGACCGTGGGTTTCCCGAAGGGGTGAGCGGCGGCCGTGACGTTCGTTTGACCGCAGCCGGCTGCGTTTACTGGATCATCCGCCTTCGCGCATGATGACGCCGACGCGTCACCTCACCACCGACGCGGTCTGCCCGAACAGGATCCTGCGCTCTTCCTCGGTGCGGTTCACCGGCTGGCCGAAATTCGGATTGATCTCCT
>NZ_JAUYQU010000109.1 GCF_030697065.1 Bradyrhizobium sp. | reverse complement strand
GTAGGGTGGGCAAAGCGAAGCGTGCCCACCGTGATGCCGCGACGGACGATGGTGGGCACGGCGCAAGGGCGCCTTTGCCCACCCTACGGCTCTGACGCCACTACTTCATCCCCATGCAGCTGGCGTAAAACGTCGTGGTCGCCGGCCAGTCCGAGAACATGCCGCGGATGCCGACCTGTTGCGCCAGCACGTCGAGCACCGTGAGGGTGTCGCCGTCGCGATCGATCGCGGCCTTGATCGATTTGTGATAGAAACCACCGCCGCGGTTGAGCGGGCCGTCGCGCTCCAGCGACCATCCGATCAAATCGAGGCCCGCGGCCTTCGCCGCCCTGGCGTATTCCGACGGCACGATCTCGTTCCTGCCGTTCAGCGCCAGCATCATGGAATTCGGTGGCGCCAGGATCCTGACGCCCTGCGCCTTCAATTCGGTCATCGACGGCTTCCAGGTCTCGGGCCTGGCGGGGTGCAGGCCCGATGTCTCGTAACGGCCGTCGAGATACACCGCCTGCGCCGCGAAATCAGGCTCGGTCTTTATCCAATACAGGATGTCGTCGAGGCTGAAACTCTGGGCGAACACGTCGCCGGGCGGAATGCCCGCGTCCCGGTAGGCCCGCAGCATCTGCGCGGCATATTTCTCCCGGGTGTAGTCGCCGTCGAACGGCATCGCGACTTCGGGCGCCTTCAGCTCCGGGGTGAATTTGGCGCCGAGGCTCCTGATCAGCGCGATGCTTTCGTCGTGGGTCATCAGCGTGCCGGACTGGCTGTAGAGGTCGGTGCGCCAGCGCGGCGTACCGTCCTGATACGACGCCACATTGGTGGCGTTCGGATTGAAGCCGTCCATCTTGGCCGACAGTGTCCTGAATTCGGCCAGCGTGATGTCGCTGGTGCAGCATTTTGCCGACGCCTTGCGTCCGGTGGCCGGATCGGCCGGAATGAACGGCATGGTGCATTTCGCGGCCAGCGCGGGCAGCGACAGGATGTTGGTCGTGGTGTGCAGGTCGCATTGCGAATGCCGGCAGACCAGTTGCCGGTCTTTGGTGAACGTCACGTCGCACTCGATGATGCCGGCGCCCATCCGGGCCGCTGCCTGATAGGACTCTTTGGTGTGCTCGGGGAATTGCAGCGGCGCGCCGCGGTGGCCGATGGAAAAATCGGTCTTGTGAAACGGCCCGGTGCACTGGCTCAGCTTCTGCTTCAGCGGCCCATCCTTCATCTTGTCGACGAGGTAGAACGGCCGGGGACCGATCTGCGCCTCGCGCGGCAGCGCATTCTGCGCCGCCGCGGGAGCGATGAGGGCGACGCACAGCAGTGTGGACAGCAGGATGGAACGATGACGGGGCAACATGGGCGGTTCTCTCGGATGATCCGCATGCGGATATCAGGGCATTGTGACAGGAGGTGGATTGCTGAGTTCCCGGTCGTCGCGCTCAAGGCACCCAGCCATCGTCGTCCCTGCGAACGCAGGGACCCATAGCCCGGCAATGCGGTGTTCGTCCTACAGAACCAGCCTACACACCGGTCGTCATCCCCGCGAAGCGGGGATCCAGTACGCCGCGGCTCCTCGATTCCACCATGCGTCTCTGGAATACTGGATCGTCCTCCTTCGCGGACGATGACAGTTGAGGGTGTGAACCACCATCACTCAATCGCCGTACCTTCGCGAAGCCCTACTTTTGCAGCGATGTTAACGACCATGATAAGCACGCGGTTCAGCGCGCATTCATCTCGCCGCGATCAAAATCTCCCCGCATCACTGCATTTTGCCGCGACGACGGAGATGTCATGGAACGCCGCCACTTTCTGAAACTCGTGCTTGGATTTGCCGCGGGCGCCGTGGCGCTGGCTGAGGGCGCCGCGGCAGCGCCGCTGGCGCCGCAGCCGCTCAGCCCTGACGGGCGGCTGCCGCCCGGAGACGCCGAGGCGCGCCCGGCGGTCACGACCGGCGACGAGGTGGATCGACTTGCCCCCGACGAGGTGCGCTGGGGCCGTCGGCGGGGATGGCGCCGCCGCCGCCGCTGGGGCTTTCGTCGCCGCCGTCCCCTTGGCTTTCGCCGCCGCTGGCGCCGGCGTCGCCGTTACTGGGTTCGCCGGTACCGGCGTCGCCGTTACTGGTGAGGCATAGCTTCAGTTCCGGGAGGGCGGGATTTCCGTCCTCCCGTTTTCCTGCGACGAGAAGGCCGCATAGCCCAAAATAAAAGCCCCGCGCGAGCGGGGCTTTTCCGTCATGCGTGGAGCCCGCTCAGTAGCGGCAGCGCCCGGCGACCCAGACCATGCCGCGGGGGCAGACGCGGGCGCGCGGCACCACCACCACCGGAGCCCTGCGGTACACGACCGGCGGACGCACCACCACGACCGGCCCGGGTCGCACCACGACTGCGCGGCGGTTGGACACGCATGCGCCATAGGGACCGCGGTGGAAGCCGGGGCCGCATCCCTGTGCGGCATCGGCGACGGGAGCGAAGCCGGCAACCGTGGTTGCAAGCAGGGCTGCTGCGATCAGATATTTCATGTTTTTTCCCTCATTGCGTGCCGTGTGGAGCGGCATCGGAATCCAATCGATTCGACACGTGACATGCCAGTCGAAACATTGGTGCGATTTTAGGGAGGCGATCTGAACGCGAAATGAATGCGCGAGTCCGCAGAATTTCCGACGGCAATCATGGTGAGCGGCGAGCGTCGCTCAGTCCGGCTTCTCGCCGAACAGCGCGGCAAATCGCTTCTCGCCGCTGCGGGTGAAATTGACCACCCGGCTGCCGGGGGCGGCGTCGCGCGCCGCCCAGTTCAATTCGGTGAACCGCGCCATGATCGCCGCGCCCAGCGTGCCCGCGAGATGATGGCGCCGTTCGCTCCAGTCGAGGCAGGCCTTGCATAGCGGTCGGCGCGGATGCGCCAGCGCGCCGGCGTCGATCTGCAGCGCCTTTGCCATGAAGCGTTCGCCCTCGGCGGTGAGCTCGATCGCCTGCTTGCTCTGGCGCAGCAGGCGCTGCTTGCGCAGGCTGTCGAGCATCTGCACACCGAGATCGCCGGCCAGATGGTCGTAGCAGATCCGCGCGCGGCGCAGCGCCGGATCCTTCGGCCCGGTGCGCAGGCGCATATGGCCGGCGCGCGCGGCAAGGCCGGCGAGACCCTCGAGCACGCCGGCGACGTCGGGGTCGCTGAGCCGGTAATAGCGATGGCGGCCCTGCTTCTCCTGCTCGATCAGCCCGCCGGCCTCGAGCTTCGACAGGTGCGAACTCGCGGTCTGCGGCGTGATGCCGGCCTGGTGCGCCAGCTCGCTGGCGGTCAGCGCACGCCCGGTCATCAGCGCCGTCAACATGTTGGCGCGCGCGGGATCGCCGACCAGTGCGGCGATCATGGCGATGTCGGGACCTGCTTTCATAGTTCGATGCTAGACGAAGCATAGATGTCGTCAAGGGATTATTCTTTGGCTGTCGATTCCGTCATTGCGAGGAGCGCAGCGACGAAGCAATCCATTCTTCCTTTGCGGCGCGCGAGATGAATTGCTTCGCTTGCGTTCGCAATGACGGCTGCTGAAACTGGAGTCTCGAATGGCCATCACCGTGTTCATCCGCTACCAGCTCGACCCGTTCAAGCGCGCGATGTTTGAGCAATACTCGAAAAACTGGCTCACCATCATCCCGAAATGCGGCGGCGACCTGCAGGGTTACTGGATGCCGCATGAGGGCACCAACAACATTGCGTTCGCGCTGATCTCGTTCGAAAGCCTCGCGGCCTATGAAAGCTATCGCGCGCGGCTGCGCGCCGATCCCGAGGGGATGGCCAATTTTGCTTACGCCGAAGAGAACAAATTCATCCTCGCCGAGGAGCGCAGCTTCCTGCACAAGGTCGTGGCGTGAGCGTCTGGCAGAGCAGGCGTTGCGTTGCTATCTAGGCGGCGGAAACAAAACAAAACGGGGAGTGACCATGCTGACATCTGCTGACAAGCGCGCCACATTCAGGAAGTTGCACGAAACCGGCTGCTTCATCATTCCCAATCCGTTCGACGCCGGCAGCGCCAGGGCGCTGCAGCATCTCGGCTTCAAGGCGCTGGCTTCCACGAGTGCCGGTTTCGCCTGGACCATCGGCAAGGCCGACAACCGCGTCACCGTCGACGATGTCTGCGATCATCTCGCCGCGCTCTGCGCGGCGGTCGACATTCCCGTCAATGCCGATTTCGAGGACGGCTTTGCGCATGAACCGGACAAGGTCGGCGTCAACGTCGCACGCGCCGTCAAGGCCGGCGTTGCCGGCCTCTCGATCGAGGATTTTACCGGGGACAGCGCCAATCCCCTGTTCGATCGTGCGCTCGCCGTCGATCGCATCAGGGCGGCGCGCAAGGCGATCGATGCCGACAGCAGCGGCGTCCTGCTTACCGGCCGCTGCGAGGCGTTTCTGCGCGGTCAGAAGGATCTGAAGCTCGTGATCGATCGGCTCACCGCCTATGCCGAGGCTGGCGCCGATTGCCTCTATGCGCCCGGCATCGCGACGCCGGAAGAGATTTCGGCTGTCGTGAAGGCGGTGCATCCAAAGCCGGTCAATCTGCTGGTCGGGGCGGCCGGCCCGTCGCTGAAGGCGGCGGCCGATCTCGGCGTCCGCCGCATCAGCGTCGGCGGTGCGCTGGCGCGCGCGGCGTGGGGCGGCTTCATGCGGGCGGCCAAGGAGATGGCCGAGCAGGGGACGTTCTCGGAACTCGGCAATGGCTATTCCGGTGGCGAATTGAACAAGATGTTCAGCTGATCACGCAAACAAACGCGGCGGACAATTGCTTGTCCGCCGCGCGATGGTTTTAGCGGTAATGCCGGGTGTTACCTGCTGGTCGGGTTCGCCGGCGGCGTGGCCGAGCGATTAACCTCGGTTCCCGTGGGAGCCGAAGACGGCGGGCTCACCGGAACCGCCGGGCGAGCCGGAGCGGCCCCCGTGGTCGTTCCCGGCTCGGTGTTGGAGCGCGGCGTCACGTCACGCATCCCGGTCGGGGCTGCGGGAGGCGAAGTGCGCTCCGTGTTCTGTGCCGTCGACGTTGCCGGGGTGGTGCCGGCCTCGTTGACGCTCGAATTGTTCAGGCCGTAGAACACCGCGCCCAGCACGACGGCGATGGCGAGGGCGAACATTGCCACTCTGGCTCCGCTGGCAGGACCTTCGGCGAGCTGGGGGTCCGCCTGCATTTCGCCTTCGAGGCGAGCCTGGCGAACGTCACCGTCGACGGGATTGATGCGATCCGGGTTGCTGCGATAGGGATCGTCCGGGTTGTTGATGGCCATGGATAAATTCCTCCGTTGTCCGGTAACAACCTCCGGGAGCAGGGAGGGTTCCGGCACGTGCCGGCTTTTCGACAAGCATGGCTGCCATCCATTTTGGCCTGTCAAGAACGGAACCGGCCCCGTAAGTTCCGCAAATCTGTACGGGGGGATTCGCCATGTGGGACCTGCCATCCAGCGATATCGTCCTTTACGCTCTGACGCTTGTCGCGCTCGCGGCGCAGGCGATGACCGCGGCGCTCGCTGCGGGAAGGCGCAGCATGGATTGGGCCGGCGTATGCATGCTGGGCTGCATAACAGCGCTCGGCGGCGGCACGATCCGCGACGTCCTGCTCGGGAACTATCCGCTGGTCTGGGTACAACACCCGCCCTTTCTGCTGCTCACCGCGGGCGCAGCGTTGGCCACCGTGCTGATGGCGCGCCTGGTGCACCGGCTGAACACGGCGTTTCTGGTGCTCGACGCCATCGGTCTGGTGGTTTTCACCATGGCCGGTTGCGACGTCGCCCGGCAAATCGACCCTCCGGCATCCCTCCTCATCGTGGTGGTGGCGGGGATGATCACCGGCTGCGCCGGCGGTGTGCTGCGCGACATCCTCTGCAATGACGTGCCGCTGTTGTTTCGCGCCGAACTCTACGCCAGCGTTTCGATCGTCACCGGACTGTTTTACGCCATCGGGTTCGAGCTGAAGCTCAATCCCGAATTATGGACGGCCCTGACCTTCGCCCTCGGCCTCTCGCTTCGCCTGCTGGCGATCCGCTACAAGTGGGAAATGCCGAAATTCGTGTTCGACGAGAATCGTCGATAGGTCGCCGGTGCAGTGCACAAGAATTTCCAGCCGCCCGGCGCTGGCGTTACGTCGTTTCGCGCGAAGGCCCGCTGGCGACACAACCCGAATGGACCGGCCGGGGGCAGGGCCACGAAATTGCGATCTTTGGACGCGGGGCTCCAATACCGAGATTTGTGGTGCGCGTTCTGCGAAAAGCGACATAGACTGGTTCTAAGCTGGACAAATCACTGGCGAAAAAGCCCCGGCGCGGCGGCTCGAAGAGGGTGGAATGGGAATCAATCAGGGTCCGATCAGTCTGGATCAGAAATACACGCAAGGCTCGGGTCACGTCTTCATGACGGGCATCCAGGCCCTGGTCCGGCTGCCGATGGCGCAGATCCGCCGCGACCGCGCCGCCGGTCTCAATACCGCGGGGTTCGTCACGGGCTATCGCGGTTCGCCGCTCGGCGGCTACGACCAGCAGCTTTTCGCCGCGCGAAAACACCTCGAGCAGTACAACATCAAATTCCAGCCCGGCGTGAACGAGGATCTCGCGGCCACCGCGATCTGGGGTTCGCAGCAGCTTAATCTGTCGAAGGGCGCCCGGCACGACGGCGTGGTCGGTATCTGGTACGGCAAGGGCCCCGGCGTCGACCGCTGTGGCGACGTGTTCCGCCACGGCAATGCCGCCGGCTCGGCCAGCACCGGCGGCGTGCTGTGCCTCGCCGGCGACGACCACGGCGCCAAATCCTCCACCGTGCCGCATCAGTCGGACCACGCCTTCATCTCGGCGCTGATGCCCTATCTCTATCCCTCAAGCATCCACGAAATGATCGAGATGGGGCTGCTCGGCATTGCGATGTCGCGCTACTCCGGCTGCTGGGTCGGCATGAAGGTGATCACCGAAACCGTGGAGACCACGGCGGAGATCGATCTCAACGATGAACTGAAGCAATTCATCATCCCGACCGATTTCGAGATGCCGCCCGGCGGCCTCAATCTGCGCTGGCCCGACGACCGCTACGAGCAGGACCGCCGCCTGCAGGACCACAAGGGCTTTGCCGCGATCGCGTTCGCCCGTGCCAACAAGGTCAACCGCATCACCATGGATTCGCCTAACGCGCGGTTCGGCATCATGGCCTCGGGCAAGAGCTACGAGGACATCCGGCAGGCGCTGCGCGAACTCGGCGTCACCCCGGAAGTGGCCGCCAAGATCGGCCTGCGGCTCTACAAGATCGGCATGCCGTGGCCGCTGGAGCCGCAGGGCGTGCGCGAATTCGCGCAGGGCCTCGAAGAAATCTTCATCATCGAAGAGCGCCGCGAGATCGTCGAGAACCAGGTCAAGCAGGAACTGTTCAACTACAACGTCCGTCCGCGTATCGTCGGCAAGATGGACGAGAACGACAAGCGCTTTCTGCCGTTCGCCGAAGAACTCTCGGTCGCCTCTTTGGCAAGCTCGCTCACCGAGCGGCTGCTGCGCCTCAATCTCAACCCCGAAATCGCGGCCATGCTGCGCGCCAAGGCCGACTGGTTCAACGGCCGCCTCGCCAGCCAGATGCAGCCGGCATCGCCGATCAGCCGCACGCCGTATTTCTGCTCGGGCTGTCCGCACAATTCCTCGACCAAGGTGCCCGAGGGCAGCCGCGCCTTCGCCGGCATCGGCTGCCACTTCATGGCGATATGGATGGACCGCAACACCGAGACGTTCACCCATATGGGCGGCGAGGGCGTGCCGTGGGTCGGCGTCGCCCCCTTCACCGACGAGCAGCACGTGTTCGCCAATCTCGGCGATGGCACCTATTTCCATTCCGGCAGTCTGGCGATCCGCCAGGCGGTCGCCTCCGGCGCCAACATCACCTACAAGATCCTCTACAACGACGCGACCGCGATGACCGGCGGCCAGCATGTCGATGGCGACCTGTCGCCGCAGCAGATCACGTTCCAGCTGCACTCCGAGGGCATTCGCGACATCTATCTCGTATCGGAGAATCCCGAAGCCTATCCCGCCTCCGACATCGCGCCCGGCACCAAAACCGCGCACCGCGACGACCTCGACGCCGTCCAGAAGACGCTGCGGCAGGTCAAGGGCGCTTCCGCCATCGTGTTCGTGCAGACCTGCGCCGCCGAAAAGCGCCGCCGCCGCAAGCGCGGCACCCTGGAGGATCCGGCGCGCCGCGTGCTGATCAATCCGGCGGTGTGCGAAGGCTGCGGTGATTGTTCGGTGCAGTCGAACTGCATCTCGGTGGAGCCGCTGGAGACCGAGATGGGCCGCAAGCGCACCATCAACCAGTCGACCTGCAACAAGGACTATTCGTGCGTGAAGGGCTTCTGCCCGTCCTTCGTCACGGTGGACGGCGGCAAGCTGCGCAAGCGCGCCCCGGCCGGCGTCGGCCAGATCGGCGAACTGCCGGAGCCGGCCTCGCGGCCGACGCTGGAGCGGCCCTACAACATCGCGGTCGGCGGCGTCGGCGGCACCGGCGTGCTGACCATCGGCGCGCTGCTCGGCATGGCCGCGCATATCGAGGGCAAGGCCAGCATGATTCTCGACATGTCGGGCCTCGCGCAAAAGGGCGGCGCGGTGCTCAGCCATGTCAGGCTGTCGGAAAACACCGCCGACGTCACCTGTTCGCGCATCGTCACCGGCACCGCCGACCTGGTGCTGGCCGCCGACGAGGTGGTCGCCGCCGCCAAGGAAACCATGACGCTGTGCGAATCCGGCCGCACCTATGGCGTCATCAACACCCACCTGATTCCGATCGCGGATTTCATCCTCAACCGCGATTTCAACTTCCAGAGCCGCAAGGTCAACCACGTGCTGGAGACCGCGCTGCGCAAGGACTCCTCGTTCTTCGATTTCACCAAGCCGGCCGAAGTGCTGCTCGGCGATTCCATCGCCACCAACATGATGATGATGGGCTATGCCTATCAGAAGGGCATGCTGCCGCTGTCGGCCGCCTCGATCCTGCAGGCGATCGAGGTCAACGGCGTCGCCATCAAGATGAACACCGAGGCGTTCCAGTTGGGGCGTCTGGCTGCCGCCGATCCGGCGCGGCTGGTGGCGATGATGAAGGGCCAGGACGACACGGTGGCGCCGAAGACGCTGGAGGCGATGTCGCTCGACGAGATCATCGCCCATCGCAGCGCGCTGCTGACCGACTACCAGGACGGCAAGCTCGCCGACCGCTACCGCAAGCTGGTCGCGAAGGTGCGCAACGCCGCGTTCGACGGCGGCTACGGCGAAGCCTTGGCCCGCGCGGTCGCGATCAACTACGCCAAACTGCTGGCCTACAAGGACGAGTACGAAGTGGCGCGGCTGTTCAGCGACGGCCGCTTCGAAAAGCAGCTGCGCGACCAGTTCGACGGCGACTTCAAGATCAACTTCAACCTCGCGCCGCCGCTGCTCGGCGGCGGCAAGGACGCGCTGGGCCGACCGAAGAAACGCGCCTTCGGCGCCTGGATGATGCCGGCGTTCCGCTTGCTGGCGAAGATGAAGGGCCTGCGCGGCACCGCCTTCGACATCTTCGGCCACAGCGCCGACCGCAAGCTCGAACGCGAGCTGATCGCGTCCTACGAGAAGGACGTCGCCACCGTGCTCGGCCTGCTGTCGTCGGTCACGCTGGATACCGCGGTCGAAATTCTCTCGCTGCCGGACCGTATCCGCGGCTACGGGCCGGTCAAGGAGAAGGCGGTGCAGGCGGCCAAAATCCGCTATGCGGAATTAACCCGCGACCTCGTCAATCCGCCGCCGGCGCCGCGGCAGATCGCGGCGGAATAGGGCCTTGCGCTTTCGGGCGCTTGCCAATCCGGTTCTGACGCGCGAAGACATCCGCTGGGAAGAAACACCAGCGGAGAGTTTTATTGACCATCAAGGGCAAGGCCTACATTGCCGGGATCTACGAGCATCCGACCCGGCACGCACCCGATAAATCCACCGCGCAATTGCACGCCGAGGTTGCCAAGGGCGCCATCGAGGACGCCGGGCTGACCAAGGCCGATATCGACGGCTATTTCTGCGCCGGCGACGCCCCGGGCGGGCTGTGGCCGATGGTCGACTACCTCGGTCTTCGGGTCCGCCACATGGATTCGACCGAGACCGGCGGCTGCTCCTATCTGATCCATCTCGGCCATGCCGCCGAGGCCATCGCCGCCGGCAAATGCTCGATCGCGCTGATCACGCTGGCGGGCAAGCCGCGCACCGGCGCGATGCCGCCGCGGGCGCAAGGAGCGGAGGCCGATTTCGAGACGGCGTACGGCGCGACCACCCACAATGCTTACGGCATGTGTGCCATGCGCCACATGCACGACTACGGCACCACCAGCGAGCAACTGGCCTGGATCAAGGTCGCCGCCTCGCACCATGCCCAGTACAATCCGCATGCGATGCTGAAGGATGTCGTCACCGTCGAGGACGTGCTGAACTCGCCGATGATCTCCGATCCGCTGCGCCGGATGGACTGCTGCGTCGTCTCCGACGGCGGCGGCGCGCTGATCGTCACCACGCCTGAAATCGCCAAAAGCCTGAAGAAGCCGCTGGTGCGGCTGATCGGCCATGGCGAGGCGATGAAGGGCCCGCGCGGCGGCAAGGACCTCGATCTCACTTACTCCGCCGGCGTCTGGTCCGGCCCCCGCGCGTTCGAGGAAGCCGGCGTCACGCCTGGGGATATCAAATACGCCTCGATCTATGACAGCTTCACCATCACGGTGCTGATGCAGCTCGAAGACCTCGGCTTCTGCAAGAAGGGCGAGGGCGGCAAGTTTGTGTCCGACGGCAACCTGATTTCCGGCGTCGGCA
This sequence comes from Bradyrhizobium sp., assembly GCF_030697065.1. GTDB lineage: Bacteria > Pseudomonadota > Alphaproteobacteria > Rhizobiales > Xanthobacteraceae > Bradyrhizobium. The sequence goes on along the minus strand of NZ_JAUYQU010000109.1, from coordinate 4,796 downwards.
AGCTGCCGTTCAACACCGACGGCGGCGGGCTCTGCAGCAATCACCCCGTCAACCGCGGTGGAATGACAAAAATCATCGAAGCGGTGCGCCAGCTGCGCGGCGAAGCCCATCCCAAGGTCCAGGTGCCGAACTGCGATCTCGCCATCGCCCACGGCACTGGCGGCCTGCTCGGCGTCCGTCACGCCGCCTCAACCTGCATCCTGGAGCGTGCGTAATGGCTGAAGCAAAAAAATATCCGGCGCCGCAGGGCAATCCCGAAACCGCGCCGTTCTGGGAAGCCGCCAAGCAGGGCAAATTCCTGATCAAGCGCTGCACCGCCTGCGGCGAGCCGCATTACTTTCCGCGCGCGATCTGCCCGTTCTGCTTTTCCGACCAGACGGTGTGGGAGGAGAGCTCGGGCGAGGGCGAGATCTACACCTTCAGCCTGATGCGCAAATCCCCGACCGGGCCCTATGCGATCGGCTACGTGACCTTGAAGGAAGGCCCGTCGGTGCAGACCAACTTCGTCGATTGCGAACTGGAGAAGCTCAGGATCGGGCAAAAGGTGAAGGTGGTGTTCAAGCCGACCGACGGCGCGCCGCTGCCGTTCTTTACGCCGGTGTAGTTCGAAGTTGCGCACGAAGCGCGCCACACAAACGCTCGTCTTCCCCGCGAAGGCGGGGACCCAGTACGCCGCGGCATCCCGGTTCTATCGCCGGCGTCTCTGGAATACTGGACACCCGCTTTCGCGGGGGTGACAACTGAGGGTGTCGCGACAGCACATAAGAATTTCGGGAGGAAAAACCAAAAATGCCGATCAACTACGATGAGCTGATGGCGCTGAAAAATCTCGGTCAGAAGTATTCCTACACCGACCGCGAGGTGATGCTGTACGCCTGTGGCATCGGCATGGGCGCCGATCCCATGGACGAGAAGGAGCTGGCCTTCGTCAACGAGGCCACCGCCATCCCGCGCGCGCTGAAGGTGGTGCCGACCTTCGCCTCGGTAGCGGCCTGGGGCGCCGGACCCGGCGAGATGAATCTCAACCGCGTGATGGTGGTCGACGGCGAGCGCGACATCACCTTTCACAAGCCGTTCGCCACGGCGGCCAACATTACCGCCGATTCCAGCGTCCTCGACATCTTCGACAAGGGCAAGGACAAGGGTGCTGTGATCCGCCACAAGACCGTGCTGCGCGACGACAAGGGCGAGCCGCTGGCCACCCTCGTGGCGTCGCGCTTTGCGCGCGGCGACGGCGGCTTTGGCGGGCCTTCCGAAGGCCAGCCCGAACCGCACAAGGTGCCGGCCCGCAGCCCCGACAAGACGGTCGATATCACCACGCGCCCCGACCAGGCGCTGGTCTACCGCCTCTGCGGCGACCGCAATCCGCTGCATTCCGATCCCGAGTTCGCCCGGCGCGCCGGCTTCCCGGCGCCGATCCTGCACGGCATGTGCACCTACGGCATCACCTGCCGCGGCATCCTGCAGACCTATGCCGATTACGACGCCGGCGCCTTCAGGCAGCATGCGGCGCGGTTCTCGTCGCCGGTCTTTCCCGGCGAGACCGTGACCATGGACATGTGGAAGGACGGCAATGTGATTTCGTTCGAAGCCAGGGTGAAGTCGCGCAACGTCACGGTCATCAAGAGCGGCCGGACGGTGCTGGGGTAAATCGCCCGTCATTCCGGGATGGTCCGAAGGACCAGACCCGGAATCTCGAGATTCTCAGGTACGCAATTGCGTACCATAGTTCGCGCTTATGCGCGCTCCGGAATGACGGCAAGTAACGAGGGAGACAAACGCATGGGACTGCTCGACGGCAAGGTTGCCATCATCACCGGCGCCGGGGGCGGGCTCGGCGAGGCCTACGCCAAACTGTTCGCGCGCGAGGGCGCGGCGGTCGTGGTCAACGACCTCGGCGGTCCGCGCGACGGCTCGGGCGCCGACCTCTCGATGGCGCAGCAGGTGGTCAACGCTATCAAGGAACAGGGCGGCCGCGCGGTCGCCAACGGCGCCGATATCTCGACCATGGCCGGCGGCCAGTCGGTATTCGATGACGCCATCAAGCACTTCGGGCGCGCCGACATCCTGGTCAACAATGCCGGCATCCTGCTCGACCAGACCTTTGCCAAGGCGACGGAAGCGGCCTGGGACAAGGTGCTGAAGGTGCACCTGAAGGGGACCTTCTGCGTCACGCAACCCGTCTTCAGGTGGATGCGCGAGAACGGCGGCGGCGTCATCGTCAATACCTCCTCGACGTCAGGGCTGATCGGCAATTTCGGCCAGAGCAATTACGGCTCGGCCAAGGGCGGTATCTGGGGACTGTCCAACGTGCTGGCGATCGAGGGCCGCAAATACAACATCCGGATCTGGACCCTGGCGCCGGGCGCGCTGACCCGGATGACCGCCGACCTGCCGCGCTACATCGAAAACCCCAAGGCGGCGCTTGGGCCTGATGGGATCGCGCCGGCCGTGCTATACATGGTCAGCGACCTCTCGGGCGACCAGACCGGCAAGACGCTCGGCGTCTCCGGCCCGCGCGGGGTGCGGGAAATGCGGATGATGGAAAAGGAAGGCTGGAAGCCGCCGCACGAGGGATGGAAGGCCCAGGATATCGCCGAGCATGCCAAGGACATCTTCTTCTCGGAAGAAGAGATCAAGATGGGCGCGAGAAGGTTTTAGTTTAACTGTCGTTCCGGGGCGCGCGCAGCGCGAACCCGGAACCTCGAGATTCCGGGTTCGGTCGCTTCGCGCCCGCCCCGGAATGACGAAAGAGGAAATATCCACATGACAAAGCTCACCCCCAAGGCCGCCGGCACCTTCGCGATCGCGCCGACGCCGTTTCACGAGGACGGCCGCATCGACGACAAATCGATCGATAGCCTGACCGACTTCTACGCCGAGGTCGGCTGCGACGGCGTCACGGTGCTCGGCATTCTCGGCGAGGCGCCGAAGCTCGATGCCGCCGAGGCCGAGCAGGTCGCGGTGCGGTTTGTGAAACGCGCCAAAACCATGCAGATCATCGTCGGCGTTTCCGCGCCGGGCTTTGCCACCATGCGTTCGCTGGCGCTGAAATCGATGGATGCCGGCGCCGCCGGCGTCATGATCGCGCCGCCGCCGCACTTGCGCACCGACGACCAGATCACGGGCTATTTCAAGCAGGCCCAGGAAGCGATCGGCGACGATATCCCGTGGGTGCTGCAGGATTATCCGCTGACCCTGACGGTGGTGTTCACGCCCGCCGTGATCCGCAAGATCGTGATGGACTCGCCGTCCTGCGTGATGCTCAAGCACGAGGACTGGCCGGGGCTGGAAAAAATCTCTGCGCTGCGCGCGTTCCAGAAGGACGGCTCGCTGCGGCCGCTGTCGATCCTGGTCGGCAATGGCGGGCTGTTCCTCGATTTCGAGATGGAGCGCGGCGTCGATGGCGCCATGACCGGCTACGCCTTTCCGGAACTGCTGATCGACGTCGTCAACCTGTCGAAGGCCGGCAAGCGCGACGCAGCGCACGACTTGTTCGACGCCCATCTGCCGCTGATCCGCTACGAGCAGCAGCCCGGCGCCGGCCTTGCGGTGCGCAAATACGTGCTGCAGAAGCGCGGCATCATCGCTTCATCGGCGCAGCGCAAGCCCGCCGCCACCATCACCGCCACCGCGAAGGCCGAAGTCGATTATCTCCTGTCCCGCGTCGCCCGCATCGACAAGCGCGCCAATCTGCAGCCGCAAGCCAGCGCGGCGGAGTAGGCTCCATGTCAACAGAACCCGCCAAACCGCCGCGCGACGCATCGACCATCCTGCTGCTGCGCGACAGCATCACGACGGCCGGCGAAATCGAGATCTTCATGATGGTGCGCCATTATGCCATCGACTTCAACTCCGGCGCGCTGGTGTTTCCCGGCGGCAGCGTCGACAAGGGCGACCAGGAGATCATCGCCGATCCCGCGCTCTATTCCGGCGGCGAGGGGCTCGACGCCGCCACCCTGAGTTTCCGGATCGCCGCGATCCGCGAAACCTTCGAGGAAAGCGGCATCCTGCTGGCGCGCCCCAGGGGATCGAAGGCGCTGGTCGATGCCGCCCGGGCGAGCGAGATCGAAGCCGCTCACCGCGCCGATCTCTGCGACAGCAAGATCACCTTCATGAAGGTGCTGGCCGACAACGGCATGGTGCTGGCGCTCGATGAACTCGTGCCCTATGCGCACTGGATCACGCCCGAGGGCATGCCGAAGCGGTTCGACACCTGGTTCTTCCTCGCCGCGGCGCCGCCGGAGCAGGCCGGCGCCCATGACGGCAAGGAATCCACCGATTCGATCTGGGTGTCGCCGCGCGAAGCGATCGAAGGCGGCAACAACGGCCGCTTCAAATTGCCATTCCCGACCACCCGCAACCTGATCCGGCTTGCCAGGCATGAAAGCGTGCAGAACGCGATCGAGGACTCCCGGGGCAGGGCGGTGGTGACCGTGATGCCGGTGATGACCACGCTCAATGGCGGCCGCCAACTGCGGATTCCGCTGGAAGCGGGTTACGACGGCGACGTGTTTGAGGTGGGGTCGGTCGGCTGATCACTCGAAGCAATTACAGTCGTCATCGCCCGGCTTGACCGGGCGACCCAGTATTGCAGAGACGCCAGCACTAAATCCGGGAAGCCGCGGCGTACGGGATCGCCCGGTCAAGCCGGGCGACGACGGACTTGTTGTGGCTCGCAATGCCGTTCTCGTGGCCCGTGGATTCGCCCACCACATTTCGTCACGCAACGAAGTATCGAAGAGCTGCAATCCTGTAGGGTCCATCTCGACAGGAATCGAAAATGGACCCCATGC